>CAZOFZ010000116.1:0-5540 GCA_964579175.1 uncultured Nitrospirota bacterium
AAGACCCCCCCCTTGAGCAGAAAGGCGTGGTCCGCCTCCAGCGCCGCAAGGGCCTGATCCAGGCTGCCCGGCATGGTGGGGATCGCAGTCGCTTCCGCACCATGCAGTTCGTAGAGGTCCTTCTCGATCGCCTGCCCCGGGTTGATTTTGTTTTCGATCCCGTCGAGGCCCGCCATGAGCATGGCGCTGAAGGCCAGGTAGGGATTGCAGGCGGGATCGGGAAAGCGGACTTCGATCCGTTTGGCCTTGGGGCTTGCGGAATACATCGGAATCCGGATCGAGGCGCTCCGATTCCGGCTGGAATAGGCCAGATTGACCGGCGCCTCGAAGCCCGGGGTCAGGCGTTTGTAGGAGTTGGTCGTCGGGTTGGTGAGGGCCGCCAGGGCATGGGCATGCTTGAGAATGCCGCCGATGTAATAGAGACACGTCTGGCTCACCCCCGCGTATTCACTGCCGGCAAAGAGCGGCTCCCCCTTTTTCCAGATGCTCTGATGCGTGTGCATCCCGGAGCCGTTGTCGCCAAAAATAGGCTTGGGCATGAAGGTGACGGTCTTGTTATACCGTTTGGCGACGTTTTTGCAGATATACTTGTACAGCATGACCTGATCGGCCATCTTCGTCAGGGACGTAAACCGCATGTCAATTTCGGCCTGACCGGAGGTGGCCACCTCGTGGTGCTGCTTCTCCACGATAATCCCCGCCTTCTCCATTTCACGCACCATCTCGGCCCGGATATCGTCCTGGCTGTCGGTGGGCGCCACGGGGAAATAACCCTCCTTGTGACGCGGTCTGTAGGCCAGGTTTCGCCCCTCGGCACCGCTGTTCCAAACGCCCTCTTCCGAATCCACGAAATAGTAACCGGAATGGGCGTTTTGATCGAACCGCGCGCTGTCGAAGATGAAAAATTCGGCCTCCGGCCCAAAATAGGCCATGTCCCCGATGCCGGTGGACTTGAGATAGGCCTCCGCCTTTTGCGCAATATGGCGCGGGTCTCTTGGATAAAGTGCCCCCGTTATCGGGTCTTTAATGTTGCAGACCACGGAGAGGGTCGGGATTTTTGAAAATGGGTCCATGATGGCGGTTGCGGGATCGGGTACCGCCAGCATGTCGCTGTCGTTAATGGCCTGCCAACCCCGGATACTGGAGCCATCGAAGCCGGAACCCTCCACGAACGTGGCCTCGCTGAACTCGCCAATCGGCGTGGCAAAATGTTGCCACGATCCGGGAAAATCGACGAACTTGAAATCAACCATCTCAGCCTTGTGCTTCCTCGCAAACTCCATTGCCTCTTCGGGCGTCATAATCCCTCCGTAAAAGTAACGCGATCCATGTCGCTTATTGGTGCATCGTGAATGATAAGTCCCGCGACGCGCGTCACACCGGCCACCTGCCGGCCACCTGCCGGAGTGACGGCATTGGAATTAAAGGCGCGTTGGACTCGAATCCCCCCCACGGGAGGCGCTCCCATACCGGTGCGTCACCGGCATCCTTCTGTCCTTTCCCAGGGCCCGTTGCGTTATTTTGACGCCGATCGGGGCCTGTCTTCGTTTAAACTCGGAACGATCCACCAGGGCCATCACTGCCAACACCTGCTCACGATCGAACCCATCCGCCACGATCGCATCCAAGTCCCGGTCTTCCTCCACGTAGGCCCGCAGAATCGGATCGAGGATGGCGTAAGGGGGGAGCGTGTCCCGATCGGTCTGATTGGCGCGAAGTTCCGCCGTGGGCGCGCGGCGCAAGGTGCGCGCGGGGATAGGCTTCCCCCGCCCGTTCCGCCACCGCGCAAGCCGGTAGACCTCCGTCTTCCAAATGTCTTTGAGTAGCGCAAAACCGCCCGCCATATCGCCGTAGAGGGTGGCATAGCCCACACTCAGTTCGCTTTTGTTGCCGGTCGTCAACACCAACCATCCGAACTTGTTGGAAAGGGCCATCATGATATTACCCCTGATACGAGATTGCAAGTTCTCTTCCGTGGCATCCACCGGTCGCCCGGAAAACGCCGCCGCCAGCAAGTCCAGGCACGACTGAAACGGGGACTCGATCGGGAAGGTCATCAGGCGGATTCCCAGGTTGTCGGCCAGCTTCTTCGCATCCTCGCCGCTGGCCGGGGCGGTGTAGCGGGAGGGCATGAAGACCCCGACGACCTGCTTCCCCCCCAGGGCATCGGCGGCAATCGTGGCGGTCAGGGCGGAGTCAATCCCCCCGGACAGCGCCACCACGCAGGTCCGAAACCGGTTCTTGCGGACATAATCCAAAAGCCCCAGCATCAGGGCGCGATATATCTCCTCCAAACGGGGGAGTCGTCCGGCGATGGAAGGGGTCGGCCTCTTCCTGCGTCTGGCTGCGGGTTGCGTGTCCTGAAGGGTCATGACCGGAAGCGGCGAAGCGACCGACGGCTTGTGTGCCCCATGGCGTCGCGCGATCGGGGAATCCGCAAAGTTCAGGTCGGCCACCAGGTCGGCCACAATGAGCGCTTCATCGAACGGTGCGACACGCGCCCGCAGCACGCCCCGTTCGTCAAAGATGAGGCTTCCTCCGTCAAAGACCAGTTCATCCTGTCCCCCCACCTGGTTGACGTAGGCCACGATCACGCCATTTTTTCTCGCACGCGCGGCCAGCAGTTTCTCCCGATCCTCTCCCTTGCCCGCATGGTAGGGGGAGGCACTAATATTGACGATCAGACGGGCGCCCGCCCCCGCCTGCGCCGAGATGGGGCCTTCGGGGTGCCAGATGTCCTCGCAGATGTTGACGCCGATCGTCCTTCCGCGGAGCGTGAAAACGGGGGTCTCCCGACCTGCGCGGAAGTAGCGTGCTTCGTCGAAAACGCCGTAGTTGGGGAGGTGCCGTTTGTGATAGACAAACCCCACGCGCCCCGCATGAATGATTGCCGCCGCGTTGTAGAGGGCGTCCTGCCGGTCCACGAATCCCACCACGGCCGTGATGTCGCGGCATTGTCGAACCACCGATGCGAGGGCCGCGAGATTCTCCCGGATAAATTGCGGCTTGAGCAGCAGGTCTTCCGGCGGATATCCGGTCATCGCAAGTTCCGGAAAAGCCACCAGATCGGCCCCCGCCGCGCGGGCCTGCTGGATGCCTGCCACGATCTTTCGGACGTTGCCCCGCAGATCGCCCACCGTGCTGTTCATCTGCGAAAGCGCAATGCGGAAGAAGCGGGATGGTTTGGCGCGGATCATGTCGAATGGGGATCGGTCGGTGAGCGAAGCGCACTGCCCTCCGCAGGCGTGTTCGGTGGGTGAGCGAAGCGCACCGCCGTCCGCACGGACTCGACGACGAAGCCGCCGCGTATTTCGGGGCGGGAGGGTTTGGCGATGCGGACGGTGACGGAGAGGACGCGCACATTTTCCAACGCCTTCTCCGCAATTTTCTCGGCCAGGGTCTCCACCAGACAGACCCGGCTCTCTCTGCCGATCTTTAGAATTTCATCGCATAGATGGTTATAGTCCAGGGTGTCTGCGAGTCGGTCGGAAGCGACAGCGACGGTGACGTCGCAGTCACATTCCACATCCACGGTCAGGCGCTGGCCGATGTCGCGCTCCCGATCCGTCGTGCCGCAATGCCCGTAAAACTCCAACTGACGGATGGATAACTTAGAGAGGGTCTTCACGCGTCGCAATTTACGCCCTCCCAACGGCACCCGGTACGGCAACGGGGGCGGGCAGCTCGAGGGCATGCGGAAACATAAACTAACGATCGGCCAGGGGTTCCTGAGCCAGCGGGGCTACCGGCTGGCCACCGATGAGGTGGTCCGTCACGATCCGGTCTATGTTTTCCGGCCGAAGCCCGCCATACCAAACCCCTTCGGGGTAGACGACCATGTTGGGGCCACGACCGCATCGCCCCAGGCAGCGGCAGAGCGTGACACACACACGGAGATTCCGGGCGCGGAGATTGCCCTGGAGATGATGCAGCGTCTCTTCGGCCCCTTGCTGGCTGCACGTGGGGCCGGTGCAAACAAAGAGATGACGGACGGCTGTCATGAACGTTCGGGGCCCGTTGTGGTGATAAAAAACGCCAGACCTTCCGTCTGTTGAATCCGTTGCGCGGCCTTCCGCGCCGCCGCACGGCTCCCGAAATGGCCGATCCGGACGCGGTACACCGTCCCCTTCGACGGCACGTCGGAGACAACGACGTAGGCGTCGAGACCTTTCTCCGTCAGTCTGTCGGCCAGGGCCTTCGCCGGAGGAGATTGGGAGAACGAGGCGACTTGAATCGTATAGACCCCGTCCCCACGCTTTGGCGATGGCTTCTCCGGCGACTTCGATTTTTCGGCGGAGACCGGCATTGCCGATTTCTTCTCGCGCAGCTTCTTCACAACGGAGCGCACTTCCGGTGCGACCGGCGCGACCGGCGCGACCGGCGCGACCTGTGTGGGCGCGGGTATGGGTTGAGGGGAAGGTGACACAACCTCTTCTGGAGAGGGCGATGGGGGCATCGGCGGTCCCGGCGGCAAGGTGCCTGCTCCTTCCCCTGCCGGGGAGGTCTCCGGCAGAGCTGCAGCGGTCGGTGCGGGTGGAACATCTGGTGGAACGTCCGGCGGAACATCCGTCTGTTCCGGCATGCCGAAAAGCCAAAGCAGGACCAGAAAGATTCCGATGCTGAGCGGGCCGATGATCCAAAGCAGGCGCGTTTTGGAACCCGCCGCGCCGTCCGCCTCCCCTTTGATGTCGTTTAATTTTCGCACGTCCGAACTCCCGTCATACGATCAGCATGGCATCGCCGAAGCTGTAAAAACGATACTCCTTTTGTATGGCTTCCCGATAGACCCGCCGGATCTCCTCACAACCTGCAAAGGCCGACACCAGCACCAGCAGCGTCGAACGCGGAAGATGAAAGTTGGTAATCAGCGCGTCAACGGCCTTGAAGCGATACCCTGGACGGATGAAGAGGTCGCTCTCCCCATCCCCTGCGCGCAGGTAGCCCGTCTCTCCGATGGCGCTCTCCAGCGCGCGCGTGACGGTGGTGCCGACCGCCACCAGACGACCGGACGCCGTGCGAAGGGCGTTCACCTGCGCAGCCGTCTCTTCGGGGATTTGAAACGATTCCCGGTGCATCGTATGGGCCTCCAGCGTTTCGGCCCGAATCGGCTGAAAGGTGCCCGGGCCGATCCGAAGCGTGATGAAGGCCGTCCGAACCCCTCGCTCCCGAATCCGCTGGAGGAGGGCCTCGGTGAAATGGAGCCCGGCCGTCGGCGCCGCGACGGAACCCCCATGCCGGGCGTAGACAGTCTGATACCGCTCGGCGTCGGTTGCGCTTCCCCCATTTTCCCCCGCCCGTCTCTTCAGGATATAGGGCGGAAGCGGCATCTCTCCCCAGCGCGCGATAAAATGTTGGAAGTCCATCCCTGCGGGGCCCGCTGGGCCTACCGGCAGCTCGAAGCGGACATATTTGCGGCCCCCTTCTTCCGAAAAATGTCCCCGCACACCCCCTTCGAACATCAGCAGGGACGATGCCGTTCCGCGCACCCACACCTCCCAATGCGGTTCCGATTCGGAGATGGGCGCAAGGAGCAGAATTTC
>CAZOFZ010000117.1:0-5435 GCA_964579175.1 uncultured Nitrospirota bacterium
TCGGCATCGGAGAGTTCGACCGAGAGTGTACGGGCCTTGATATCGAAGACGATCATGTCTCCGTCGCACAGGGCGGCGATCGGGCCGCCGACGGCGGCTTCGGGGGCGACATGGCCGGCCATCAGTCCCTTCGTCGCGCCGGAGAAGCGGCCATCGGTCATCAGCGAAACCGAGTCGCCCAGACCCGCGCCGACCAGCGCCGCCGTCACCCCCAACATCTCCCGCATCCCCGGTCCTCCGCGCGGACCTTCGTAGCGGATGACGACGACATCGCCGGCGACGATCCGGTTGGACTGCACGGCGGCAAACGCCGCCTCTTCCGAATCGAAGACCCGCGCCGCTCCCCGGTGCAACATCCGCTCATGCCCCGCCACCTTGACGACGCAACCCTCAGGCGCCAGGTTCCCTTTCAGAATGACCAGGCCCCCGGTGGGCTTGAGCGGATTCGAGGCCGGCCGCACCACCGGCTGGCCCAGCGTTTCCCGCGCGGTCGAAGCCTCCTCGCCGATCGTTTTGCCACTGACGGTCATTTCGTTGGCGTGGAGCGTACCCATGTCTGACAACCTCTGGGCAATCAGCCGGATGCCGCCCGCTCGGTGCAGGTCTGCGGCAACATATTTTCCGCCCGGCTTCAGGTCGGCCAGAAGTGGCGTGCGCGTGCTGATGACATCGAAATCGTCCATCACCAGCGGAATGCCCATCTCGCGGGCAATGGCCAGGAAGTGGAGGACGGCGTTGGTCGAGCCGCCGGTGGTTGCAACCGACGCGATGGCGTTTTCGATGGACGCGCGGGTGATAATCCGGCTGGGACGCAGGTCTTGGCGCAACAGTTCCATCACCTGCCGCCCGACGGCCACCGCCACGGCCTCTTTTTCGGGGTCTTCCGCCGGAACCGATGCACTGTCCATCAGCGACATCCCCATGATCTCGATGGCCGTGGCCATCGTATTGGCCGTAAACTGCCCGCCGCAGGCGCCTGCGCCGGGGCAGGCGTGGTCTTCCAGATCGGCCAACTGTGCCGCCGACAACTTCCCCTTGCCGAACGCGCCGACCCCCTCGAAGACATCCTGGATCGTCACGTCATGACCGTCGTAGTGACCCGGCGCAATCGAGCCGCCATAGAGCATGATGCCGGGAACGTCCAGCCGCGCCAGCGCCATGATCGTGCCGGGAATCGTCTTGTCGCAGCCGGAGAGGGCGACCACGGCGTCGAACATGTGGCCACGTGCGCACAGCTCGATCGAGTCGGCGATCACCTCGCGGCTGATGAGCGACGCCTTCATCCCCTCGGTCCCCATCGTGACGCCGTCGGAGACGGAGATGGTGTTGAACTCCATCGGGGTTCCCCCCGCCGCGCGCACCCCTTCCTTCACCTTCGCCGCCAGCCGCCGCAGGTGAAAATTGCACGGCATCGTCTCGGTCCAGGTGTTGGCAATCCCCACCAGCGGCTTGGCGAGATCGGCGTCGGTAAAGCCGATTCCCTTGAGCATCGCCCGCGCCGGCGCCCGATCGGGCCCATCGGTAATGGCATGACTTTTGTGTTTCAGGTTCATGACCGCCTCGTGGGGCTGTCTCAACGCGAGGGGCTACACCAGGTGGGACGGGGCGTATTTGGGGATGTTGTCGCGTGAGTTGGTGTTCCCGATTTCCAGCCGCTTTCTGCAGGGACCCAAAATGACCGTGCTGTAGAATTCGTTTCCGCCATAGGGCGCGATGGCATAGTCGCCCAGGACGAACGTGGGTACTTTTTGCTCCATTAAGAGGCCAACATAGGTGGTCTCGATCGCCAGCAACTGAAACCCTTCCGGGCCCCATCCCCAGGGGGAGAGTTTGCGCACGTCGGCGGGAGAAAGCGTCTTGTGCGTGGTGCCGATACCCCCCTCATAATCTTCCGGAAGCAGCGATTTGATGTAGAAGCCTTTGGGGCGATCTGCGGCCCCTTCCCGCATTTTCGTTTTCGGGCGGTAGAAATCGAAGCGGCCCGGATCGGGGGGGGGTGGGTAGAAATCTACAAAACGGGACCGTTCATGCGGGAATTTTTCAACCAAATAGGTCACGAAGATGTGGCCCGTCAAAAACGGGTCGGCATTTCCCTTTCCGTCATCCCCAAAACCGAAAAAGAGACGGTTTTGCGGCATGAGCTCTGCGCAAGCCGCTTCAACCTGGGTGAACGCGGCATCGGGAATACGGTGCTGCGAGAACTGCTTCTCGATCCAACCGTTGACCTCGCGCCATCTCTCAATCTGCTCTGCAGGCGTTAAATGTACACAACCCACTGGTTCAATCCCTCCTTAAAACGTATCGGCCCAAACCCTTAAAATCAGCTTGCCCAAATGACCCGGTAAACTTGCTGCACAGTATTCCATCCGGGGCGCGGAAGTCAAGGCAGGGGGCCGCTTTTGTGTCGGTGGCACAGGGAAGTGGACGCGCGTTGCACGGGCGGCGGCTTTCGGGTATGCTGCGAACGTTTTTGAGGGGCGAGTCGGAGACCCATGTACAATCGGTTGAGTGCCTACAAACAGGTGGACGTCAAGACCCGCGTGGCGTCCGCCGCGCCTCAGGAGCTGGTGATCATGTTGCTGGAGGGGGCTTTGACGGCTATTGCGGAGGCCAAGGGACATATGGCGGACCGCCGTATTCTGGAGCGGGGGAATGCGATTTCAAAGGCCGCGTCCATCCTGGGGGGGCTTTCCGAAAACCTGAACATGGAAACCGGAGGCCCCGCCGCGCTGCATTTGTGGGAGGTCTATCGCCACTTGATCTGGCGCCTGCATCTTTCGCACCTCCGAAACGATCCGGCGATGCTGGACGAAGTGGGGGAGGAGTTGATCGTCCTGAAGAGGGCCTGGTTGTCGGTAAAATAGCCGGAGTGGCGAAACAGGCAGACGCAAGGGACTTAAAATCCCTCGCCTCGCAAGGGGCGTACCGGTTCGATTCCGGTCTCCGGCACCCTCGCTGTTCGTGACGGTTTTTGGATGTGCCCCACCTCATCGGACCGGATTTTCTCTCATGCTTCTCCCGCCGGGCGCATGTCTCTTGCCACGCGTCTACTTTTTGAGCCAGTGCTGAATCTGGGACGATACGGGAATGGGCGGCTGGTTCTTCGGGTTCGCGATGGCCACCGTGCCGAGCTGGATATGTTTCGTCAGTGTATCCTCCCCCTCCCCGGGTTGACTGATAATAATCCCTTCTCCCGGAGGGGGCGCACCCTTCCCCAGGAAAGAGTCGGGCTGTAGCACAACACTCCCCCCCGGAACCGGATCGGTGACGACATTCCCGCTGGCATCGGTCACCACATCGGGTGTGAGCAACGCCACCGTGGCGGGCGCAACCCCCGTCGTGTAGCCGACCGCATAGAGGGAGGTACTGCCGGCATATTCGCAGACGTCCGGGTTGGGGACATAGCTGAGAAAATCCACAAGGCCCCCCACCGCGACCGGTTTTGTGATCACACGCTCTCCGCCGGTCAGGCGGATATACCATCCAACCTCGGCGGGAGAAATCGCGGCCCCCGTGGGGGTAATCTCCGTCACCACATCCTTGAAATCGAATGTGTTGGTTGCGGCATCGTAGAGGCATACCTCCGTGGTCGCGGCAATGGTGCCGGCGGTGGAAACGTTGGTGCGGTCGGTCAGGTCTGCCGTCGTCAATGCCGTCGGAAGCGGCGTGTTGGGGTCCACCATGCCCAGGAATATCTGCTCCTGGGTGTCGGCTTCGTCCAGATCGCTGTGATATTTCCCCGACCCCGCGAAGACCCACACCTTTTGTCCGTCAACGGCGGCGTCCGGCGAGGCGACAATCGGATAATTCCCCTCGAACAGGGTTGTTAGTGTCAGGGTTGTGCTCGATTCCACCGGCGTGGTCTCAGGGATGGCAACTGTGGAGAGCGTCCCTGCCCATCCCAACGGATTGGTCGCGGTGGTGGCCACCTGATGCGATGTCCCGAAGTAAATCTTTTCGCTGCGGTACTCTTTGTCCGCGTCAACGGACAGAATGTCACCCACGATGGCGTCGCCGGTCAGAGAGACGGTCCGCTGCAAGTGACCATCCCGCAAGTCAATAAAAAAGAGTTGGCCCGTCCGATCCCGGCCGGCGTCGGTCAGGCCACCGGGGAGCTGTGTGGAACCGGAACCGACCACCACGTACCAGTTGCCGTTTTGCTCCCGATCGCCCGTTCGGACGATTCCCGGCGCGGTGGTGGCATAGCCCAAATCCGGCGCGGAGAACTCCCAGAGCGGGATCGGATTTTCAGGATCGGTTACGTCAATCGCGTAGTAGGCGGAAAAGCCGACGTTCACGCCCGCAAGGGGCGGGGCCGGCGCCAGACCCCCATCGCAGGCCCCGCCAAACCGCATCCCCCCCACCAGGATACTCTTCCAGCTCGTCCCGTCCGGTGGCCGTGGATCGCCTGAAGCCCCACCCGTGCTGGCGTCAAACAGCTTGACGGAGAGGTCATTGAAATAGATGTGGCAATATTCCGGATCTGCCAGATATTTCAGGTAGGGGAAGGCGTTGTAGGGGATATAGGCCCACATCTCTTCTCCGACGTTTAACGAGGCGGTCGTACCGTAGGAATCCGAATAGGCCGCCTTGACACTCGGGTCCGACAGATTACGATCTTCGAGGTATCCGATCCGAAAGGCGTGCACCATGCCATCGTTTGCACCCACAAAGCTGACGGCGGCCCGCTCCTTGTAGGCAGAATTCGTGACGTATTGGTAGTAGCTGAGGTCGCCGTAGTCCACGTGGTAGGAGTTCAGGGGGGTGTTTGCCAGTGTTTTGGGGGTGGCGTTGACAATATCCCCCAGTTTCCAGACGCGAAGATCGCCGTCCACCGTGATCCGGCGGTCCCTGAAGAGGGGGTTGACCGTTGCGCCACAGGGCGTATCGTCCGCCGCACCCCCCTCCAGGCATTCGCCCCGCACGTAGCGGACGATATTCTCCGCCGTATAAGAGGAGGGGGCCGTTTCCGCAGCCAGCGCGGTTGTGAGAACGGGGGTAATCCCGGTGGTTGTGAAGCAGTTTAATCCCGCACAGCCCGTAGTCGTTTCCGTTGTCCCGTGGTAGACGCGGGACGCGGTGAAAATCTGCCGCGTGGAGGGGAGGCGCTGAGCCAGTTTCTGGCCGGCCTCAAAGATCGGTTTCAGGGCGGTAAAGGGCTGGGTGGCGACGGGGGTGCAGGTCGAAAGCGAGCCGCCGGTGCCGTCCGAATCGGTGGTGAAGAGACCGACTTTCGCCTCGTTCGCCTGCACATCGAAAAAGAGCTTGACGACATTGTCCTGGCTCAGTGCCAGGTTCCTGTCGGAAACAGTATCTTCCCGCATAGTGTCGTTTTGATCCATCCAGAGGTTCTGCATAAAGCCGGTCCAAGTGACACTCCGCGTCCCGTCCTGTCGGGCCGGGAGGAAGTAGGCCTGCAACAACGAACCCAGGTT
>CAZOFZ010000118.1:0-5425 GCA_964579175.1 uncultured Nitrospirota bacterium
GGCCAGGGGGCGGGGCGACCAGATGGAAGAAGAGTGTCGCTTGATGGAGGAGATTGTCTGGAACGACCGACCGTTCGATCCGAACAGCTATCTGCGCCTCCAGGGGGCCGCAGCGCTTTCGGACGACGGGCAGCGCGTTCTGCGGGAATTGATTGCGATTCGGGATGAATTGGCACAGCAGCGGGACATCCCGCCGTTTCGGGTCATTGACAACGATACGCTCCTCCTGATGGCCCGATCCCAACCCCGGAATCAAGCGGAGATCGAACGCCTCTTCCCGCGAAAAAGCGCGGTTGTCCGTCGCAAACCGACGTTGTGGCTGTCGGGCGTACAACGGGGACGCGACAGCCGCACGCCACTGCCACGCCCGGAGCGGGGTGTCCGCACGCCGATGACGATGCACCAACGGGCCTGGTTTTCGCGCCTTCAGACATGGCGCGCCGATCAGGCCCGGCGCGAGGGGGTGGAGCCGGCGATGGTCATCGGCACCGAGACACTGCGCGAGGTGGTTCGACAGGGGGCCAAGACGGAGATGGCGATGGGGCCCATCCTTCGCGCGTGGCAAATCGGGCGCTATGGCGAGGCATTGGTGCGCCTTTCGGTTCTGCCCTCGGCAGGGGCGAATCACGATTCCGAGGGATTAGGGCTTGTCAAGGAATAACCTATACAGTCGGGCTGCAGATTCATCCCCGTTTGCTGCGTTGCTTGTCGCTTACATACCAGAAGGGTATGCGCGCTCCTCGCGCCTTGCAAACAGGGCGACTCGTTTGCCCTTTGTGTACATGTTATTCCTTGACAAGCCCTTACTTCCGCTGCCGCAAACGGAACCGCAGGGGGGCACCCGTGAAACCGAACGTTGAGCGGAGCTGGTTTTCGATATATCGAAGGTAATGATCGGGCACCCCTTCCGGCGCATTGGCAAAGAGGATAAAAGTGGGAGGGGAGATGGCAGCCTGCGTGATGTAGTAGAGCCGAAGCGGTTTTCCTCTGTGTAACGGCGGCGGATGCGCCTGCGTCGTCTTTTCAAAGAAGCGGTTCAGGTCGCCGGTGGTCACCCGGGTGGTCAGCCCCGTATACACCGCGTCAATCCGCGCAAAAATCGCCTCCAGTCCCGTCCCGTCCAACGCCGAAATATATTCAATGGGTGGATCGTGCAGAAACGGAAACCAGACACCCATCCGATCCGCAAGCCGCGCCCGTCCACCCACCTCCAACCGGTCCGACTTGTTGACGAGCAGAATGATACCCCGCCCCTCTTGCAGAATCATGCCGGCAATTTTGGTGTCCTGTTCCGTGATGCCTTCCTCGCCGTCTATCAAAAGCAGCGCCAGATCGCTCTCTTTGAGCGTCTCCCGCGCACGGGCGACGCTGTACTGTTCCGGACCATCGGCGATTTTCCCGCGCCTCCGGATACCCGCCGTATCCACCAGGAGGTAGGACTTCCCACCATGCCGGATCGGGACTTCGATCGCGTCGCGGGTGGTGCCGGGGATCTCGCTGGTCACCATCCGTTCTTCCTGCAACAGCCTGTTCGTCAGCGTGGACTTTCCGACGTTGGGGCGGCCCATCACCACGATCCGAGGAAATTTGGGCGGATCCGTTTCGTCGGAGGGTTTCGCAAAATGGGGCAGAAGGGCGTCCAGCAGGTCGCTGATCCCTTCGTTGTGCTCCGATGAGATCGGGTAGAGGATGGGGGCACCCAGGTCATGAAATTCCAGAAGCCCCTGGCGACCCCTCCCCTCCGTTTTATTGACCACGCAATAGACCGGCTTTCCACTTTTGCGTAGCAGGGCGTGCACTTCCCGATCCAGCGGGGTGACGCCGGACCGTGCGTCGGTCATAAAGAGGATGACATCCGACTGTGCAATGGCCATCCGGGTCTGCCGCCGCACGTCAGCGGCCAGCGTTTCCCGCGCGCTTTTTTCACGGGAGGCGGGAGGGAGGAACCCCGCCGTGTCCACTAGTATAAACCGGTGTAGACGATAGGCGCAGACCGCCTCATTGCGGTCGCGCGTCAGGCCGGGGACATCCTGAACGATCGCCTTGCGCCTTCCAACCAGCTTGTTGAAAAGAGTGGATTTTCCAACATTGGGCCGCCCAACGATGGCGACGACGGGGAGCGTGGGTTTGTCCATGAATGCCCGATTTTATGAATCGGAGGGGGGTGTGAGTTGAAGATCGGACACGACGCTTTGGACAATGGCCCCGTCCAGAAGCGGCTGCTTGGCGAGGAAGCCTTCCAGAAGCACGTTGTCGCAAATCGTGTTGATCAGACGGGGAATGCCGCCGGAGTACCGGACGATCGGGTCCAGGGCATCCTGGGTGAACAGTCCCCGCGTCGAACCCGCAACCGAAAGACGGCTTTGGATATATTCCCGCGTCGCATCGTGGGACATCGGCTGTAACAGACACCGAACGGCAATGCACTGGTGCAGTGGCTTGTACGACGAGAGGGCACCGTCCAATTCGGAAATCCCGAACAGGACGAACGTAATCAGTTTTGCCCCATCCGGTTCGATGTTCAATATACCGCGCAGCTCCTCCATAATCTCACGACGCTGGAGCATCTGCGCCTCGTCCACCAACACCACCGCTTTTTTCCCTGAATCGTGAATTTCCATGAGGCGGTCATAGAGCTGTCCAATCAGATCGTTCCGGTTCTCATGCGGGTTCTGAACGCCCATTTGCGTCGCCACCTTTTTTAAGACCCACTCTGCCGTCACGGAAGGGTGGACGACGACAAGCAGCCCGGCCTCGTATTCGGACTCGTCCAATCCTTCCAGCATTTTCCTGGCCAGTGTCGTCTTCCCCGTTCCCGTTTCGCCCACCAGCACGGCCAGCCCCTTGCGCTGTTGCGCGGCATGGATCAATTTCGTCAGCGCCCTGGCATGTTGCTGGCTGTTAAAATAGAACCGGTCGTCCACACAAATGGAAAACGGCTGCTCTTTCAGACTGTAAAATTCAAGATAGCTTGACTGTACACCCACGATGACACTCCAACGGATGGCCTACAGATACGAGATTTTCTTCTTCTTTCGTTTGATACCCACGGTGGACAGCGAAGGGTCTGTCCGATTCCCGGAGAGACTTTCCCCCTCCGTGTCTTTCAGCACGGCGACCAGACCCAGGGAGGACCCTTCGGACGATTCCAGAGAGGATTCCGGGACGCCCGGACCGGTCCCTTCCACATCGGGAACGCCTGCGTCCGCGACCGCCACGCCCGTGATACCCTGAAACAACGCAATCTGATTTTTAAAGACCCGCGCATCCTCATCCCCACACCGGGTGTCTTCAAGCGCACGCCGGAGACATTCGATGGCCTCCGCCTTCATGCCCCTGTCCCGGTAGCAGCACGCCAACAGACAGGTTGCCTCCCGAAAGAGGGCATCGCCCCGCAATACAAAGGCCATCTCGTCCATGGCCTCGGGGATGAGCCCCATCTCCCTGTATGTGGAACCCATCCGATAATGGGCCTCCAGATCGTCCAGCGAAATCGGTTCGGCTTCCCGAAAATCGTTCGATGCGTCTCCCGACGGGGGCCCGGGGGCGTTATCCTTCATTTCGGCCAAGTGCGGGGCCTCCGAGGCGCAATGTGCGTCTGCCTCATGAGACGATGCGCCATTTTCGTACACCGATTCCGGTCCTTCTCGGATTCTGTCTGGAGGTTCCGTCTCGATCGAACCTGACGCACTCCGGTCTCGTCCGTTTCGGGATCGATCTCCAAAACGACCCGAAATGATCTCTGAAAAGCGGTGGGATATCCAGTCTGGGAGACTTTTCTCCAGCAGCGCCTCTGCGTCCTCTTGTCCCACGGACGGCGCCGTTTTGGAAGCGTGTGTGTCCGCCTCCGATTGTATGACATCGTCCAGAGCGATTTCGCTGCCTGCCTGCCCCTCGCAGACCTCGATGGGCGATAAGGTCTGCCCGCCGCCGTCCCGTTCCGGCATCGGTCGCGTGTGGTAAACGCCCTCCGGATCGATCTCCCCAAGCGCCTCCAACACGGCACGTTTTTGATCGTCTTCCATGCGCGCTTCATGGAGCCGCACCAAGGTTAGACACACCTCCACGGCCTGCTCGATCATCCCTTCCCGAAGATAGATTTCTTTCAACCGGAGGTGCGGCTCGATCCGTGTCGGTGCCAACCTAGCAATCTCTCGAAGTCGTTCGGCCGCCTTGCCGTGGAGTTTATATTTGGAATAGACATCCGCTTCCGTCAGGTAGCTGTCGAACAAGATGTCCGAAAGTTCCTGCACCGGCGCTATTTTGTCGTCCGCTTCACCTACGGACGAAAGGATCGGTTCGCCGACCTCGGTCGAGTCTGCCCCCGACGCTGTTTCCTGCACTGCTTCCTGAATGGAAGCATCCATGGACTCCCCGGACTCCTCCTCGGATGCCACCTCAGGGACGGAGGACGATTCCGGAGAATCGTCAGAATCAGGCTCTGGTCTCGGCTCTGGTTCCGACACTGGAACAAATACGGAAGATGTCCCCTCTACAAGCGCAACCTGGGGCGCGGACGGTTCAAACCGTTCCTTCCAGTCCAGTGCCTGGTCGGGATATTTCACCTTCATCATCTCGTAATAAGTATTCGCATCGGAGGCACTCCCCGATGCCAGTGACAGGGACAAAATTTTCGAGTAAACAGGGGCCGCTTCCTGAACATTGCCCAATTTCTCCAACGTTTCGGCCAGCAACTCATGAGCCGAGAGGTGGTCCGGCTGGGCCTCGACGTAACGCTGAAGCAGCAGCCTGGCTTCGGGCAGGCGGGCAGGGTGCTGTTCTGCAATGGAGAGAAACTTGCGCAACGCCAGGAATGCCTGGGGCGTGTCCCTCGAAAGTGCCGCGTCAAACCATTCGGAAAGAAACCGAAGCTGCGCATCGGGGGTCAACTCCCCAATGATCTCTTGCGCCCCTTCCCAGTCACCCGTGCGGAGTGCTGCCTGCATACGGTCCGATCGCCCCTCCCGCTTCTCCGGCAAAACGGCCTTGTCGGGAGGGGGCTGGGGAGGCGACGCAACGGGCCCTTTCTGGGAATTCGGTGAAATTTTCAGGATTTGTTCGATGCGCTGACGGACACCTTCCGTCAGCGTTGGATTTCCATGGAGGGCAAGCGCGGCTTCGCATGCCTCCACCGCTTTTTCCGAAAGCCCGAGTTTTTCATAGGTTTCGGCAATGTTGACGTGGATTTCGGCATTGTTCGGATCGACACGGGAGAGCTTTTGATAAACCGACAGAACGGCGTCGTGCTCGCCACGCTGCGCGTAGTAGTGTACTGCCTTCAGGTAATCCGCCGCGGCGTTTCCCGCCAACCCCCGATCCGCGTGGACATCGGCCAATTTTTCATAGACATCCATCCTGGAGGGGTCAATCTTGATCACTTTTTTGAGCAGGGCGGCACACTTGAGCTCAAAACCGGAACTTCGGA
>CAZOFZ010000119.1:0-5404 GCA_964579175.1 uncultured Nitrospirota bacterium
GAAAGCGGTCGATCAGGCCGGGCTCTCTCCCGTGGGCCGTCCGGGATTCGGAGCGATCACGTTCCGTGAAGATCGGTCGCTTTCGTTCACGGCCTGGGTTGAGGTGGCCCCCTCCCTTCCGCCGCTGGAATATGCCGAGCTTACCCGTCCGCATGTACAGACGGAGCCCCTCTCCGCTCGCGTGGACGCGGCCCTTGTACGCCTGCAGAACGAACAGGGGACTCTGGAAGTCTGTCCGGAAGATCATGTCATTGAAGCATCCGACCAGGTGGTGGTGGACATGATCGTCACGACGGACGAAAAAGCGGCCGAGCCGTGGAACGGTTTGGTGCTTCAGGCGGGGGGGGTGACCTTCTCCCCGGTCGTGTTGGAAACGGCGTTGGTGGGGAAGAAAAAGGGGGATTCGTTCGTGGAGACCGTTTCTTTTCCGTCCGACCATCCCGATCCCAAATTTGCGGGGAAGACGGCCCGTTTCGAGGTGACGGTGCAGGAGGTCAAAAAGAAAGTCCTGCCCGCGTTGGACGATGAACTTGCAAAAGATGTGGGGTTGGCGTCCCTTGCGGAATTGAGGGAGAAACTGACCGCATCCCTGGCACATCAAGCGGCGCACGACAGAGAGGAGCAACAGAAGGCCCTGCTGGTGGAACAACTGCTTGAGAAATATCCGTTCGAGGTGCCCACGTCCATGGTGAACAGGGAAGTGCAGTCCCTCGTGTCCCGTTTACAAGGTCGTGAGAAGGGGGGCGAAGAGGCCCTGTATGCGCAATGCGAGCCGATTGCGCAAAGGCGCGTCAGGCGATTTTTTCTGCTGGACGCCATCGCGAAGGCCGAGGGGATCGAGGCGTGCGGCGAGGAGGTGGACCGGGAGATCGAGCAGATGGCGAGACGGATGCAGACCGTCCCCGATAAAATTCGGGGCCGCAGCGACTACCCGCAGATTCTGGAAGCGTTGAAGTCCAATATCCGAATGGAGAAAACGCTGGATCGTCTTTATGCCCTGGCACGCCCCCCGCATGCACCAGACGCACAGGAAGTGGCGCAACCGCCGACTTGAAGGAGGGGAACGATTCGATGCTGATCCCGATGGTGATCGAACAGACGGCCCGTGGAGAGCGGGCCTACGACATTTACTCCCGGTTGCTGAAAGACCGGATCATTTTCCTGGGGAGCGGCATTGACGATACGGTTTCCAACCTGGTCATTGCGCAGTTGCTGTTTCTGGATGCGGAAGACCCGGAGAAGGATATTAACCTATATATCAACTCGCCCGGCGGCATGGTGACTTCCGGTCTGGCCATCTATGACACCCTCCAGTACATCAAGTCACCCGTGTCCACCATCTGCGTGGGGCAGGCGGCCAGCATGGGGGCGTTGCTTCTTTCGGCCGGTACCGCCGGCAAGCGATATGCCCTTCCCAATTCGCGGATCATGATTCATCAGCCGATGGGAGGGTATC
Organism: uncultured Nitrospirota bacterium; assembly: GCA_964579175.1. Lineage (GTDB taxonomy): Bacteria > Nitrospirota > Nitrospiria > SBBL01 > CAZOFZ01 > CAZOFZ01. The sequence continues at coordinate 1,457 of CAZOFZ010000119.1, forward strand.
AGGGGCAGGCCACCGAGATTGAAATCCATGCGCGGGAAATATTGAAAATGCGGGAGCGCCTCAACGAGATTCTGGTTCGGCACACCGGCCAGCCGATCGAAAAGGTACAGACCGATACGGAGCGGGACTATTTTATGTCAGGTGAAGAGGCCAAGGCGTATCGTCTGGTGGATGAAGTCATCACGAAGTCGCAGGTCAAAGAGAAATAGGTCTCCTGGAGGAACCGATGTCAAAACAGGACAAGGCGGGGCTCTGCTGCTCGTTTTGTGGGAAGAGCCGCAACGAGGTCAAGAAACTGATTGCCGGCCCCACCGTCTATATTTGCGACGAATGCGTCGCGTTGTGCAACGACATCATCGCCGAGGAATGGGAGGGCGAAAAGGGAGAGGCGACCACTTCCACGCCAAAACCTTCCGAGATCAAGAAATCCATTGATCAGTTTGTGGTGGGCCAGGAACGCGCCAAAAAGATTCTGTCGGTGGCGGTCTACAATCACTACAAACGGGTCATCAGCAATGCACAGCCGGATGACATCGAGCTGCAAAAGGGCAATATCCTCATGGTCGGCCCCACCGGCACCGGAAAGACGCTGCTGGCGCAGACCCTGGCGCGCACGCTCAATGTCCCCTTCACGATTGCCGATGCCACGACGCTGACCGAGGCGGGCTATGTGGGGGAGGATGTCGAAAATATCATCCTGAAACTGCTGCAGGCCGCCGACTACGATGTCGAAAAAGCGCAGCGGGGGATCGTCTACATTGACGAGATCGACAAGATTTCCAGGAAAGGGGATTCGCCTTCCATCACGCGGGACGTTTCCGGGGAGGGGGTGCAACAAGCGCTGCTTAAGTTGATCGAAGGGACGACGGCCAATGTCCCGCCGCAGGGAGGGCGCAAGCATCCGCATCAGGAATGTATCCGTGTGGATACGACGAATATCCTCTTCATCTGTGGCGGGGCCTTTGTCGGCCTGGACGCGATCATCGAGCAGCGGATCAATAAAAAGCTGATCGGCTTTGGGGCGGAGGCGAAGGGGCGCGCCGGACGCAGGATCGGCGAAGTGCTGGCGATGGTACAGCCGGAAGATCTCTTGAAATACGGACTGATTCCCGAATTTATCGGTCGTCTTCCGGTTGTCGCAACCCTGGAAGATTTGGACGAGCCGGCCCTGATTCGCATCCTGACCGAGCCCAGGAATGCCCTCATCAAACAATATGAAAAGCTGTTGGGGCTTGAAAAGGTGAGGTTGCGCTTTACGGAAAACGCCATTTCTGCCATTGCCCGAAAAACGTTCAAGCAGAAAACGGGCGCCCGCGGGCTGCGGACGATCCTGGAAGAGACGATGCTCGAACTGATGTACGACCTTCCCTCCCTCAAAGACGTCAAAGAGTGCATCATCACGGAAGAGGTGATCCACGGTGCGGCGCAACCGGTGCTGCTGTACGAGCATGAAAAGGGCGTCAAGTCCGCGTAACGTGCCATGTCTGACCTGCGCAAATACGGTCTGCTGATTGTAGGTATGCTGCTGGCAGCCGTCTACATTTACTATCTGGTCATCTTCCTTTCTCCCGAGTCGTCCGTCTTCATCACCCGATAACAGTTCATCCCACGCGGTGTGCGATGAAGCCTGAAACCGTCCGAAATTACATTTACGGAAAGTGGGTGACTGCGAAGCACGGCAAATGCTTCGAAAGCCGAAACCCCGCCGATGCGCGTGAGGTCATCGGCGTGGCCCCCGATTCCGACGCCAGTGATGTGGACGCAGCCGTTTGTGCCGCGCGCCGGGCCTGCGGGGCGTGGGCGGGCACCCCCGCGCCGAAGCGGGGAGAGATTCTCTATCGGGTGGCGGAGCTTCTGGTGAAGCGCAAGGCGGAATTGGGCCGGGTCATCGTCCGCGAAATGGGGAAGGTGTTGCCGGAGGCATTGGGGGACGTACAGGAAGCGATCGACATGACCTATTATATGGCCGGAGAGGGGCGGCGCCTCTGCGGCGAGACGGTCCCCTCCGAGCTGTCCGAAAAAGACGCCAAGTCGGTGCGCGTGCCGATTGGCGTCTTTGGGCTGATCACCCCTTGGAATTTCCCGATGGCCATTCCTTCCTGGAAGATCATGCCGGCCCTGATCTCCGGCAATACGGTGGTCTTGAAACCCTCGGAGGAGACACCGGTCTGCGCGGAGCGGTTTGTTCGGATTCTGGACGAAGCGGGCGTCCCGCCCGGTGTCGTGAACCTGGTGCATGGCTTTGGCGAGACGGCGGGGGAGCCCCTCGTCCTCCATCCGCAGACGGATGCCGTCTCTTTCACTGGCTCGAACGCGGTGGGAGAGCGGCTGGCCCTCCTCTGTGCGGAGCGCCACAAGCAGTTTACGATGGAGACGGGGGGGAAGAACCCGATGATTATCCTGGAGGACGCCGACCTCGACCTGGCGGTGGAAGGGGCCATCTGGGGGGGATTCGGGACGTCGGGACAGCGCTGTACGGCGGCCAGCCGTCTCATCGTGCACGAGGCGGTGCATGATCGGTTTGTTAAAAAATATGTCGCACGGGCCGCGCGCCTGAAACTGGGCGATGGACTGGACAAGACCACGGACGTGGGCCCGGTGGTCGGCAAGGCACAGTTCCAAAAGGTGTTGGACTATATCCGGATCGGAAGGGAGGAGGGGGCCACGCTGCGGTTGGGAGGAGGGACTCCCCGCCGAGGTGCACGCGCCCACGGGTATTTCATTCGACCCACGATCTTTACCGGGGTGCGCCCCGACATGCGGATTGCACGGGAGGAGATTTTCGGGCCGGTCGTTTCTATTCTAAAGATCGGGAGTCTGGAAGAGGCCATTGCCATCGCCAATCAGACCGCGTTTGGGCTCTCGGCGGCCATCTACACACGGGATGTCAACCGGAGCGCCATCGCCGAGCGCGACCTGGACGTGGGTCTGGTCTATGTCAATGCCTCGACGATCGGGGCGGAGATTCAACTCCCGTTTGGCGGGACCAAACGGACGGGCAGCGGTCCGCGGGAAGCGGGAGGACGCGGAGGGGCCCTGGATACCTACACAAAGTGGAAGGTGATCTACAGGGACTTCAGCGGGCGTCTTCAAAAGGCCCAAATGACGACGTGAAGGCTACGCGCGGTCAGGGCTAGGACATAAACGGAGAGACCATGCGCTGGGCTTTGAGGCGTTTCTTGCGCGCCTCCTTTTGCTTTCTTTTGCGCTTGATGCACGGCTTTTCGTAAAAACTCCTGCGCTTCAACTCTTTCAGCAGACCTTCTTTCGCCAACTGACGTTTCAACGCCTTTAACGCCCGCTCCAACTGATTTTCATAGACCTTAATCAAAACAACTCCCTCTTTTCGGCAACGCCACCCCCATTTCGATATCACCACCCCGTGCGCCGACCGTCCGCACGCACGGCATCAAACTGTTCCTCCGTTGTCCATGAGGGTGTCACGACATCGGCCGTTCACACCCACGGCACCCAACCCCCCAAACACCAAAACATCCGGCACGAAAATTGCGGAGCGTCATTATCGGCCACGGATGAAAGACTTGTCAAGCACGCGTACCCCCCCTGTCCTACCAAAATAGAAATGTCCGGTTTTTTGGATTTCAGACCCCGCCTCTTTTTCTCCTGTAACATGAAGGTTTTCCTCCAGGGATATTGATCTTTAAGTAATAATGGGTATGATTCATTCCCCTCCTTATCCCCCTCCTTATCCAAGGAGGGGTGAGGGGTGGTTTGAGAGGACGCTCGAAGGCAGACACGTAAAACATGACGGGAAGAAGCCACCGGTACCCCCTGCCCCGCAGCCGGCGTCCCGGCCTCCTCGAGTGCGGAGGGGAGCAAGAAATGTATCCGTTATTAGTTAGTTTCCGGTGAAAAACGTATTGGGTTTTTGGGTTTTGTTTTCAGCGGTGTCGGGGTGTTTTGGCGATGACGATTCGCTTGTATCTT
>CAZOFZ010000120.1:0-5306 GCA_964579175.1 uncultured Nitrospirota bacterium
CTCGCCGGTAAGGGATCGCCGGATGAGTATGGCGGGGTGGGCGTGCATCTCCGTCCGGAGAAACCGGTTTTCTTCGTCCGGCACCTTCGCGACGCAGGCCGTAAGCACGGACCTGGCATTCGGGCCGGTCACCAGTAGACGACCCCACGCAGGGGTGTCAATTTTAATGCGAGAACGGAACTTATAACGCATCAAATGCTGCGCGGTTGCATCGGCGTCGTCCATCTCCAACAGGAAGGCTTCGTCCAGGGAAGAGACATAAAACGCAGACAGCATCTTTCCCTTGGCGGAAAGGAGGGTATTGTAGATGGCTTGATCGGGTGTAAGAAGCTGGAGGTCGTTGCTGACGATGTTTTGCAGGAACGGAAGACGGTCCACCCCGCTGATCAGGAGCTTTCCAGTATGTGAAAGATCGGCCAGACCCACGCGTTCGCGGATGGCACGGTACTCGTCGTCGGGATGCCCGTAGCGCTCCGGGACTTCCCAAACACCCTGCTGCAGGAACCAGGCGCCCTGCCTTTCGTGATATGGATGCAAAACGAGGCGGGCCATGGCGTGACGGAGACACGGGCCTCATGCCGACATTGCGGAGATGTGTGTAGACGAAAAGAAGTTGTTCCTTAAGACTTTTTAGCCTTGGCTTTTCGAAGGGGTGCCTCGGACAAAACCTTGGTAAAACGGCTGTTCCAGTACGCCCGTCGCTGCTTTTTCCACAAAGCGCGTTGGTGAAGATCGTGGTCGAGGCGAGAAGACACCGACTCTTTGACGCCAAGGGCGGCTCCAGACGCTCGCTTGGCTTTTTTTACTCCGGACTTGTCCGGTGCGGAAGCCTTTTTCTGCATACAATGTCCTGATGACGAGTGAAGCATGAGAATCTCTTCACAACAACATATAGTGGTCAGATAATGTGTATTTTGATGATACACCGCAACACTCGCACTATACCGAACCCTTGCGCCGGTTGTCAATCTGGGCTTTTTGCTGGGCTTTTTGAGAACGGATCACGCAGGAGAATCGTTTCGCCCCGTTTGGAGCTGGCCGATACAATGTCAATGCGGCAGCCGACCCATTCGGAGAGGGCTTCCAAATAGCGGCGCGCATTTTTTGGAAGTGCTTCGTAGGAAGTGGCGCCGGTTGTGGGCGTATCCCATCCTGGGAGTGGCTGTAGGACGGGCGTACACCTCTGCAGGGTGGATCGGGACATGGGTACATCATGGAGTGCCCGACCCTCCACTTCATACCCAATACACACCGGAATGTTGGGAAGCCCGTCCAGGACATCGAGCTTGGTAATCGCAAGCGAGGTGAGGCCATTGACCCGTACTGCGTAACGGACGGCCACGGCGTCAAACCAGCCACACCTTCGCGGTCGTCCGGTGGTGGCCCCGAATTCGTTTCCTTTGCACCGCAGGTACTCCCCCATCTCATCCGAAAGCTCTGAAGGAAACGGGCCACTCCCGACGCGGGTGGTATAGGCCTTGGCGACGCCCAGCACGGCATCAATCTGCGTGGGCCCCACCCCCGACCCCGTACAGGCACCCCCTGCTGCGGCGCTGGAGGAGGTTACATACGGATAAGTCCCCAAATCCACATCCAGATGGGTGCCCTGCGCCCCTTCGAACAGAAAGTTTCGTCCCGCTTTCATACCATGGTGAATTGTATCGATCGTATCGGCCAGATAGGGTCGAATCGCCTCGGCGTGGCCCACAAATTCTCGATAGACATCTTCCAGACAGAACGGTTCTTTCCGATAGGTTGCTTTAAGATAGGGATTGATCGCCGTCAGGTTGTCCTCCAACTGTTCCCGAAAGAGATCGGGTTCCAGGAGATCGCCGACACGAATTCCGGTGCGCGCCATTTTATCGGCGTAGGCCGGGCCAATACCGCGACCGGTGGTCCCGATTTTTCGCGCACCCCGTACCTTTTCACCCTCCTGATCCAGGACCTTGTGATAGGGCATGATCAGGTGGGCCGCTTCGCTGATAAAAAGGCGACCCGCGATGGAAATGCCGTGGGCCGCGAGCATGGCAATCTCGTCGAACAGGGCCGCAGGATCTACGACAACGCCACTCCCGATGATACCGATCTTACCGGGGCGGAGGAGGCCGGTCGGAATGAGGTGGAGTACGATCGCGTCATTTCCCACCACGACCGTGTGGCCCGCGTTATGTCCCCCTTGATAGCGGACGATATAGTCGGCCCGCTCCGAAAGGAGATCCACGATCTTTCCCTTTCCCTCATCCCCCCACTGGGTGCCAACGACAATCAGATTCATGGTGTAACGACAATCCCTCCCTTAACGCTCGTCATACCACGGGAGCAAAAAAACGGCGGGACATGCCGCCCCGCCGTTTTATATCGGTGCCTTCAGTATGCTACCACAAGAAATTTCTTACCGACCGACCATCCCTTCCAACAGGGCAATTCGCTGCTCCATTGGGGGATGGGTGGAAAAGAGCGACATCAGGCCGCCGCCCGTCAGGGGACTGACAATAAATAAATGGGCCGTCGCGGGCGTTGCATTCATCGGAACGCGCTGCGATGCGCCATGCAGTTTCCGCAGCGCCGAGGCCAGCCATAATGGGTTGCCACAGAGCCACGCACCCCCCGCATCGGCCTGAAATTCACGGGAGCGGGAGATGGCCATATGGATCAGCGTGGCCGCGATGGGGGCCAGGATCATCATGGCGATGGCCGCCAGGGGATGTCCCCCCTGCTCGCGGTCGTGGGATCGTCCACCAAACATCATACCCCACTGCGCGATGTTGGCCAGCATCGAAATCGCGCCGGCCACCGTGGCGGCCACCGTACTGATGAGGATGTCCCGATGCCGAATATGCGCAAGCTCGTGCGCCAAAACGCCTGTCAACTCTTCCCGGTTCAAAATCCGCAAAAGACCGGTGGTGACGGCCACGGCGGCATGGGAAGGATTACGGCCTGTGGCAAAGGCATTGGGCGATGCGTCCTCCATGATGTAGACGGCGGGCATCGGCATCTGCCCGCGCCGGGTCAGGTCACTGACGATCGTGTAGACCATCGGGGCTTCCGCCTCGGTGACCGGGCGGGCGCGATACATCCGCAGGACGATCTTGTCCGAGAACCAGTAGCTCCCGACATTCATGGCCACAGAGAGCAGAAATGCCATCATGGCGCCGGTTCTCCCCCCAAAGGCCGATCCTGCAAAGACCAGCAGCACCGTCATCAGGGTCATTAAAAAGGTGGTCTTGAGTGTGTTCAAACCGATCATGTTACATTCTCCCGGAAACAGACCCCAAGCGACATCGGATGCCCCACCGCATATTGCCACGGCGTCATCTTCCGCCCCCCTTCGGGCTGTAAAACTTTGACAACAATATAACCGATCCCCGCTGCTACTTCAAGGCCGGAAGGGGTCAGCCGCAGTATCCCGCCGGCACGCCCCCAGTCTCCTTCCGCGCTCCCGATGGACATCGAAGAGACCCGCATCGGAACCCCTTGGTAAAAGGTGGTCGAGCCTGGCCAGGAGAGAACCCCGCGCCATCGGTTGAAAATCTCCCGCGCAGGCTCCTTCCAGCGAATCCGTCCGTCCTCCTTGCGCAGAAGCGGCGCCAGCGTGGCCTCCGCGTCGTCCTGCGCCACGGGCAGGTGACCCCCGGATTTCAGCAAATCCAGTGTCTCGACCAACAGGGGTGCACCCATTTGGGAGAGGCGCGTGGCAAGGGCCTCCGAGGTTTCATCCGGTTCGATGGGGGTGGCACGCTGAAGGAGGAGGGGGCCGGTGTCCATGCCGGCATCCATCTGCATCGTGGTGACCCCCGTTTGGTGCTCGCCCCGGATGAGGGCCCACTGGACGGGTGCCGCGCCGCGATACTTCGGGAGGAGCGAGGCATGCAGGTTGATGCAGCCCAGACGGGGGATATCGAGCACCGATGACGGCAGAATCTGCCCAAAGGCCACCACCACGATGACATCCGGCGCCATTTCAGACAGGGTCTGGATGAAGGCCGCGTCCTTCCGTATCCGTTCCGGCTGATGGACGGGGAGCGACCGTTTCAGCGCGGCCTCTTTGATGGCCGAAGGGATGACGGAGAGGCCACGACCGCTGGGGCGGTCGGGTTGGGTGACCACGGCCATGACCGTTTCGACGTCTGCAATGGCCTCGAAGGCGGGGAGGGCAAAGCGGGGTGTCCCCATGAAAACCACCTTCACGGGCGCGTTTCCTGCCGCATCTGCTTTTTGAATTTTCTCAGGAAAATGCCCCTTTTGAGGCTGCTAAACCGTTCAATCATCAGGACGCCGTTGAGGTGATCGAGTTCGTGCTGGAAGAGCCGTGCAGCCAGGCCCGCTCCCTCCAATCGAAGCTCTTTTCCCTCCCGATCCAGGCCGACGATCTGCACCCTGTGGGCCCGCCGTACCTTCTCGAAATAGCCCGGGATGGAAAGACAGCCCTCCTCTGCGATCTCCTCTCCCTCCACCTCCACAATTTCGGGATTCATCACAACGACCGGGCCCAGCCGCTCCGTCCGTTCCGCGCTTTGGACGGAGAGGTCGTAGACAAAGAGACGAAGCGATGTCCCCACCTGCGGGGCGGCCAAACCCAGACCGGGCGCCCCATAGAGGGTCTCGATCATCCGGTCAATGTGCGCCTGAAGCGCCCCATTGATGTCGGCCACCGCCTCGGCCCTCTCCAGCAGACGGCTGTCCGGATATTTCAGAATTTCCAGTGCCATGCTTCTCTCCCTCTTAATCAGGGAGTCTACTTGCTCATCTTCCGGTAAATCAAGGGTTTGTTGGGGTATCTCCAAAAGCCAACAGTGCGTCCACGGCCCTGGATCGCGATACGTTCTCACGCCTCTTCCGCGATGTGGCGGACGGCAATCCCGTACCCTCGGAGGCCGTTTTTAAGCTGGATCATGCAGGCGGGGCAGGAGGTGAAGACGATCTCTGCGCCCGTGGCCGCAATTCCCCGGCGTTTGCGTTCGAAGATGGCGGCCGACTGTTCGGGGTTTTTGATGCAGAACGTCCCGGCGCCCCCTGCGCAGCGGTCGGCGTCCGGCATCTCGACGAACTCGAAATTGGGATTGCGGCGTAACAGGTCACGCGGGGCCTGACTCACCCCCGCCGCACGCAGATGGCATGAGGCATGGTACGTCACGCGCACGCTTGCAGCGGGCGTTCCTGCGGAGGGCGATACGCTTCGCGCACCCGTCCGCAGTGGCCGCGCCACCGAACGCCTCTCCTCCTTCCCGTCTCCGTATCTCCGCGTCTCCGCGTGACCCGGTCCGTTTCCCGCCATCAGCTCCGAAATGTGCGTCACCTTCTCCGCC
>CAZOFZ010000121.1:0-5297 GCA_964579175.1 uncultured Nitrospirota bacterium
CCCCCTGTCCCTGCCCTGCCCCTTCTTTTTTGGCCACCCCCGCTTCCACTCTCTCCTCCACGACACCCCCCACGTATTTGGAGGCAAAAATGCCGAGAAGGGCCAACAGAAATGCCAGCGTCAGCAGCGCCACGTGGGGAAGCCCCGGCATCAGACCCAGGACAGCGACGATGGCCGCCGCACCATAAATTGCGCGTGGGTGGACCATCACCTGCCGCATGACTTCGGTCCCCAGATTGGTTTCGGACGCGGCGCGTGTCACCACGATGCCCGCCGCCGTCGAGACAATCAGGGCCGGTATCTGGGCCGCCAGTCCTTCACCGATCGTCAGCAGGGTATAGTTCTGGGCGGCCGCCGCAAGACCCATCCCTTTCTGGAAAACCCCGATCACCAGACCACCGACGATATTGATCAGAATCATCACCACCGCAGCGACCGCATCCCCGCGCACGAACTTGCTGGCACCGTCCATCGCCCCGTAGAAATCGGCTTCTCGCGAGATTGCGGACCGCCGCTTTCGCGCCTCTTTTTCACTGATCAGGCCGGCGGAAAGATCGGCATCGGTGCTAATTTGCTTTCCGGGCATCGCATCCAACATAAACCGCGCCGCCACTTCGGCGATACGGCCCGCCCCCTTCGTAATCACCACGAAATTAATGACCACCAGGATGGCAAAGATGATGATCCCGACCGTATAGTTGTCTCCCGCCACCACCTGTCCGAACGACTTCACCACCTGACCTGCCGCATCCAGCCCCTCATTACCGTGGAACAAGATCAGCCGCGTGGTGGCAATGTTGAGCGCCAAGCGAAAGAGGGTAACCATGAGCAGGATGGACGGAAAGGTCGAAAACTCGATTGGCCTGCGCGTCTGGAGCGACACGAACAACACCACCAGGGACAGGCTGAAGCTGGTGGCCAGCAACAGGTCTACCATCGCCTTGGGCAATGGGAGGATCATCATCATCAAGATGGAGACCACCGCCAAGCTCAGCAGAATGTCGCCCTGCTTCCTTCCCATTGGAAACGTCTTCAGCGCTGAAGTTATGTCCGCCACTTTGAATACTCCCGATTCACTTTATGGGGAGGCCCGTTATGGGCCCGCCCTCTCCCCGTAGACCGAAACCTGCCCGCTCACGCTGGCGGTATCATATATGGAAGCCCCGATTAATACAACGCCCCCATACCGCCGATTCTGTCTTCCCCGCTCTCAAGCTGCCCGATGTCGTTGCGTGCACCTTCATCCATCCTGTCATCGCCACGGGGGCCCGCACCCGCCACGGGGCTGCCCGCGATTTTGGCGCGCATCCGATAGACGTAGGCCAGAATCTCGGCCACCGCCCGATAAAACTGGGAAGGCACCTGCGCGCCCACCTTGACCGAACGATAGAGGGCGCGGGCCACCGGCTTGTTTTCCACCAGCGGCACGTTGTGCTCGCGGGCAATCTCCCGGATTTTTTGCGCAATCAGACCGGCCCCCTTCGCCACCACCTTGGGGGCTTCCATTTCGTCCTTCCGATAGAGGAGCACCACCGCCAAAGCGGTGGGGTTGACCACCACCACGTCGGCCTTGGGCACCTCCGCCATCATTCGCTTTCGCGCCATCTCCCGCTGAATCGTGCGGATTCTGGCCCGCAGGAGCGGGTCTCCTTCCGTCTGCTTGAACTCTTCCCGCAACTCCTGCCGACTCATCATGAGTCTGCGTTCGTGCTCCCACCGTTCGAAGGCATAATCCACGATACCCAGGATTAAAATCACCACACCCGACCAGATCACCAACCGTCCCATTAACGCCCCGGAGAGTCCGATCATCTGCTGGGGTTCCATCTGGATGGAGGTGACCACCGTCGGCATCTGGCCCCGTATCACGTAGTAGGTCACCGCAGCCAGGAGTGAAAATTTAAGGATCGTTTTTACAAAATTGACCAGTGCCCGAACGGAAAAAATCCGCTTGAACCCTTCGATCGGATTAATGCGGGACAGCTCCGGCGCAAGCTGTTCCGGTGCCCACAGAAGGCCATATTGCAGGACATGAGACAGAATCCCCACACCACTTAAAAAGACCACGATCGGGAGGAGAAGCATCAGGGCCGCCCCCATCCCTTCCTGCATCAGGAGGAACAACCCCTGTTCGGTAATCGGTTCCGTGAATAGCGTCGTCCATCCGCGGATGATCGTTTCACGGGAACGTGCCACAACCGCCGGTCCCATGAAAAAGAGCGCCAGCGCCGATCCCAGGATCAGTCCGGCGGAGGCCAGGTCCATGCTTCTGGCAACCTGGCCGCGCGATCGCGCCTCGTCACGGCGCTTCTGGGTTGCCTGTTCTCTACGCTCCTGATCGTCCAGTGCCACTATGGCCCCCTCATTCCATTCAGGAGATCGAACGCGACACCGCTCAAACCTTCCATCTGCCCTTGCATCAGCCCCGCGAAAAGAGAGAGGGATGCGCCGATGACAAACAGCCCCAACGCAATCGTGGCAGGGAATCCAAAGAGCAGCACGTTGATCTGCGGTACGACGCGGGACAAAATCCCGAATGCCATATTCGCCAGGATGAGCACCAGCGTAACCGGTATCGCGATCTTTATCCCCAGGACAAACATGCCGCCCGCCAGACGCATGATATGGTCAATCAGGGGGCCGGAGGGGGAAAACGAAAGTGACGGAACGATCTGGAAGCTGCGCACAAGCGCCTGTAGAATGATGTGGTGCGCGTTGATCGAAAAAAAGATCAGCACGGCCACCAGACCGCGCAGTTGTCCCAGCAACGAGACCTGCTGACCAAACGTCGGGTTGAAGATACTGGCAATCCCAAAACCCATCTGAAGCCCTTCCGTTTCCGACGCAATATCCACCGCCGCAAACACCATCCGAGCGCTCAGACCGATGATGACGCCAATCAGCACCTCCCCCAGGACTCCGGCCACCAGCGCGGTTGGGGCAAACACCCTGCTCCCGGTTTGAACCAGCGGGAACAAGACCAGAGAAATCCCAAACGCCATCGTCACCTTGACGCTCACCGGGACCCCTTCTCCACCCATCATGGGGATCACCGTCACCAGCGATGCGACGCGGATCAGTACCAGCAGGAACTCGATTTCGTTTTTGACCAGGAACGGGATGAACTCCATGACCCTCCAGCCATCTTGACTTGGCGTTTGCCAAGGGGTTTTGGGAGGCCCCTGCCGCCATCTTGTGTTCGGCACTACCGGATATAATCGGGGATATTGGAAATCAGCCCGCTGCTGAAACCCACCATGAGCGAGATCATCCAGGGGAAAAAGAGGAAGAGGGCCAGTGCCGCAGCCAACAGCTTGGGAAGAAAGGTGAGCGTTGGCTCGTTGATCTGCGTCACCGCCTGCAGAAGACTGACGACCAGCCCCACCGCAAGGGAGATGAGCAGCACAGGGGCAGCCAGATAGAGTGTCGTCTCGATGGCCCGCTGTACAATTTCGACGACCAGATCGGGTGTCATAACGCCCTCCTAATTACGGAACCGGAATCTCCGAACGCCGGCATCTCCGAACGGTTGATGTGTGCACTGGCGAGATGGAGACCGTTATACGAAGCTTTTGACGAGGGAGCCCACCACCAGATACCAACCGTCCGCCAGCACGAACAGAATGAGTTTAAATGGCAGGGAAATGAGTACGGGCGGGAGCATCAGCATTCCCATGGACAGCAGAATGCTAGCCACGACAATGTCAATGATCAGGAATGGAAGATAGATCAAAAATCCAATCTGAAAGGCAATCCGCAACTCGCTGATCATGAAAGCCGGGATAATCACATGCGTCGGGAGATCGGCGGGTCTCTGGGGAGACTCCACCTTGGCCATATCCACGAAGAGCGACAAGTCCTTCTCACGCACCTGCTTCAACATAAACTGCCGAATCGGTTCCGCCGCCCGATCCAGGGCCTCCGACTGCGTGATCTTTTGATCCAGAAAAGGCTTGAGCGCGTTCGTATTGACCTGATTCCAGACGGGCGACATCACGAAAAAAGTCAGGAACATGGCCAGCGCGATAATCACCTGGTTGGGGGGAGTCTGCTGCGTCCCCAGCGCCTGCCGCAGGAAAGAGAGCACCACGACGATGCGCGTGAACGAAGTGACCATGATGAGGAGCGCGGGTGCGAGCGAGAGGACCGTCAGGAGGATCAGGATCTGAACGACCGTCGACATCTGGACGGGGTTGCCCCCACCCACGTTGATCGTCAGCGACCCCGCCCCCGGCGCTTCGGCGGCATTGTCGCCCCCAGGCCCCCCTGGTACGACACCTGGGGGAATCCCGGGCACCAAAATCGTTTCACCTGGAGAGGGAACCGCCGCGGGTGCCAACGGACCGGTCTCCGGAGGCGCTCCCTGGGCCCATACCAGAGTCGGTGCCAGAAAGCTGAACAGAAGGAATAACCGAACAAAACTGCGTCTGAGGCAACCGAAGGTCATAATGTGCACGTATTCCTTATGCTTCCGGTATTTCCCGGGACGCTTCGACAGGAAGGGAAGACTTGTCGAGTTGGGCCAGAAGGGTAATCTGGGTTGCCGTGATCCCCACCACCAAATATGTCCCTCCAACCTCGACCACGGCGATTTCCCGCCGGGCCCCAAGAGGGGTGGTGGCCAAAACACGAATGAGCGGCTCCGAACGCCACATCCCCAGTCTGGCACCGAGGAACCGCTTTGCAAGATACGCGGTCAGCAGAACAACGCCCAGAACCAGCGCGAGGGCCCCTCCCATCTTCAGGACACTCGACAGAGGCAACATGGGGCCTTTCTTCCCTGTCCGCTGTAAACTAAGACTCGATCGAACCGACGATGTCCGTCAACTTCACGCCAAACTTTTCATTCACCACAACGACATCGCCCCGGGCCACCAGCTTGTCCCCAACATAGACATCCAGAGGCTGTCCTGCGGCCTTGTCCAATTCGACCACCGAACCCTGACCCAGTTGCAGCAGGTCTTTTACAAACAACTTCGTGGAGCCCAACTGAACGCGCACCTTCAGCGGAACATCCATGACCATCTCCAGATTCCCAATCCCGCCCGCCAATCCTTTGCCCTCAAGGGGCTTGAAGGAAACCGATTTTGCCTCTGCCATCCCCGTCTCTTGTGCCGACATATGACGCACTCCTTATATTAAACAACCGATGTGATCTGAAAGGCCATGTTGCCCCTGTGTAAACCGGGGCGCCCCAAAAATTTCACCACCCCACCCACCTCCAGCGAGAGGTCCTCATTCACCATTTTGTCCACCGAAATGACGTCCCCCACCGAAAGCCGCGTCAGCTCCGAAAT
>CAZOFZ010000122.1:0-5282 GCA_964579175.1 uncultured Nitrospirota bacterium
TGGCGGGCCTCACCACGCATCCGCTGCCGGCATCGCGCAAGGTTTACATCGAAGGAAGCCGGCCCGATCTGCAGGTGCCGATGCGGGAGATTGCGCTGACTCCCACCCACGCAACTGGGGGGAACCGTCCGAACGCGCCGTTTCGCGTCTACGACACCTCCGGTCCGTACACCGATCCCGACGTGAAAATTGACCTCCAGTCGGGCCTTGCGCCGCTTCGCCTCCCGTGGATTATCGAACGGGGAGACGTGGTGGCCCTGCCGCACCTCTCGTCCGAATACGGGCGCGCTAGGCTTACCGACCCGGCCCTCGCCGACCTCCGGTTCTCTCATCTCCGCAAACCGCTGCGGGCCAAGCCGGGCGGCAACGTCAGCCAGATGCACTACGCCCGCAAGGGGATTATTACGCCGGAGATGGAATATATCGCGCTGCGCGAGAATCAGATGCTTGCGCAAGCCGCGCTGCCGGGGCGACTGTCGGAACAGCATCCGGGCGAGTCGTGGGGGGCGAGTATCCCTTCCATCATCACGCCCGAATTTGTGCGCGACGAGGTGGCGCGCGGGCGGGCGATCATCCCGGCCAACATCAACCATCCGGAGCTGGAGCCGATGATCATCGGCCGCAACTTCCTCGTGAAGATCAACGCCAACATCGGCAACTCCGCCGTCGCCTCCTCGATCGAGGAAGAGGTCGAGAAGATGATCTGGTCGATCCGCTGGGGGAGCGACACGGTGATGGACCTCTCCACCGGGAAGAATATCCACGAGACGCGCGAATGGATCATCCGCAACGCCCCCGTCCCGATCGGCACCGTCCCGATCTATCAGGCACTCGAAAAGGTCGGCGGGAAGATCGAGGAGCTGACCTGGGAAATCTTCCGCGACACGCTGATCGAGCAGGCCGAACAGGGGGTCGACTATTTCACGATCCACGCGGGGGTGCGACTGGCCTACGTGCCGCTGACGGCCAAACGGGTCGCCGGGATCGTCTCGCGCGGCGGGTCGATTCTGGCCAAGTGGTGCCTGGCGCATCACAAGGAGAACTTTCTCTACACCCACTTCGAAGAGATTTGCGAAATCATGAAGGCGTACGACGTGTCGTTCAGCCTGGGGGATGGACTCCGACCGGGGGCGATTGCCGATGCCAACGACGCGGCGCAGTTCGGCGAATTGGAAACGCTCGGCGAGTTGACAAAGATCGCCTGGAAACACGACGTGCAGACGATGATCGAGGGGCCGGGACACGTTCCGATGCACCTCATCAAGATCAATATGGAAAAACAGCTGGCCGAATGTCACGAGGCGCCGTTCTACACGCTCGGGCCGCTCACGACCGACATCGCGCCCGGGTATGATCACATCACCTCCGGCATTGGTGCCGCGATGATCGGCTGGTTTGGCTGCGCGATGCTCTGCTACGTCACGCCGAAGGAACACCTCGGCCTGCCGAACAGGGAGGACGTGAAGGCGGGGGTCATCACCTATAAAATCGCCGCGCATGCGGCCGACTTGGCCAAAGGACATCCGGGGGCGCAGGCGCGAGACAACGCCCTCTCCGCCGCACGGTTCGAGTTTCGCTGGGAAGACCAGTTCCACCTCTCGCTCGACCCCGAAACGGCCCGGTCGTACCACGACGAAACCCTCCCCGCCGAGGGGGCCAAGGTCGCCCACTTCTGCTCGATGTGCGGCCCGCATTTTTGTTCGATGAAAATCACCGAAGACGTCCGCGCCTACGCCGAATCGAAGGGAATCGAAGCCGAGGCCGCCCTGGCGCTCGGCATGGCCGAAAAGGCAACCGAATTCAAGGAGCAGGGGGCGGAGATTTACCGGTGATGGGGACAATCAAAACGGCGATGTGAGAGATTGGGTGCAGACAGAAGGAGGAAGGGTGACGGAAACCGTGGAACAGCTCAAAGAACAACTTGGACGACTTCCGAACCAGGAGCGTGCGGAACTTGCCCACTTTTTGCTCTGCTCTCTCGATCAGGAAGTGGATGCGGACGTGGACGCCGCGTGGGAGATAGAACTGGCACGTCGCGTGGCAGATATTCAGGGTGGCAAGGCGGTTGGAACACCGGCAGACCAGGTGTTTGCTGAGTTGCGGACACAGTTTCCGTGAAACCGCTCGTTTTTCATCCCGATGCGAGGGTGGAACTTCGTGCTGCAATCGCGTACTACGAGCAACAGCGCACGGGGCTCGGCGGAGACTTCCAGCGGGAGATTGAGCATGCGACAAGCCGCATTCAACGGTATCCGCAGTCGTTCCCCCGGCATGATGAGGCGGGTCTTCGCAAGTGTTTTGTCCGACGTTTTCCTTACACGCTGTTCTACTTGGAATTTTCAGACCAGATTTGGATTGCCGCCGTGGCTCATCGGAGGCGCAGGCCCGGATATTGGAGAAGCCGAACGCCGGCCTAGCCTCGCATGAGGAGGGGGATGTACCATGAATACCACCACCGATGAGCCGCATCTTGCCGTCGAGGCCGCAGCGCTCCGTGCGTGGGCCGACGGCCGAATGATTTACATGGAACTTCACGATGGACGGGTTGTCGGTTTTCCAGCCGACCGTTTTCGCATTTTGGCCTCTGCGACCGACGCGCAGCTCGCCAAGGTGCAAGTGGAGGTCAACGGCTATGCCTTGCGGTGGGAGGAACTCGATGAGGACATTACCGTGCCCGGCATTGTTGCAGGCCGTTTCCAGTTGCCGTTGAAATAAGCACCCAACCAGGGGCCGAACACGAACACGCGAAGAGTTGCACCCAGAAGGAATATCCGATGACGAGAGAGATTCAGCCGCTGTGTGAGGCCGAGATCACCCGGCAGATTGCGCGGGCGCATTTTGAGGCGTTCGACCGGATGATCGCGTCGGACGTGATCGTCATCGGCTCCGGTCCCTCCGGCTTGGTCTGTGGGCGTGATCTGGCGGCGGCGGGGGTGCGTGTCGTGATCGTCGAGCAGCTCAATCACCTGGGGGGCGGCTTCTGGAATGGTGGGTACCTGATGAACAAGGCGACCATTGCCCGTCCGGCGCAGGAGGTTTTGCTAAAGATCGGGGTGCCGTGCACGGAAGTTTCAAAGGACATGTATCTCGTCGATCCGCCGCACGCGACGGCCAAGCTGATCGGCGCGGCCTACGACGCCGGGGCCTACGTTATGAATATGACGAAGGTGGTCGATCTGGTGGTGCGGGGAGAGGAGAACCGGCTGGAAGGGGTGGTGGTCAACTGGTACCCGCTGGAGATGATGGGCCATGACGCCGCGCACGTTGACCCAATCGCGCTGGAGTCCAAGATCGTCGTGGATGCCACCGGTCACGATGCCGTCGCCGTCCAAATCCTGGCCCGCCGAAACCTCTGCCCCCCCGCACCCGGCAATGGCGCCATGTGGGTGGACCGCTCCGAGGCGGTGGTGATGGAAAAAACCGGCGAGGTCTACCCGAACCTGTTCGTCATCGGTCTCTCCGTCGCCGCCGTCTTCGGCTCCCCACGAATGGGCCCCGCCTTCGGCGCCATGCTCCTCTCCGGACAAAAGGGCGCGGGCCTCATCCGCCAAAAACTGGGGGCCTGAGGACGGCAGGGCGCTTCATACCCCGTGCCAGGCGACTTTGCGGGTCAGAATGTCGTATCCCACTTCAAAAAACCCCGTCATCCGGATTCGGTTCTTTGCACACCTCCGATCCCTCGTCGGGACGGATGAACTGTCGGTGCCCGCCCCGGACGATTTTTCCGTAGGCATGCTGCTTGCGCAATTACAACACGCGTATGCCGGGCTACAGGCCGCCATGCAAACGGGTAAGGTGGCGATTGCCGTCAACCAGGAAATCGCCCATGAAACGGACCTGCTTCACGACGGAGATGAAGTCGCTTTGCTTCCCCCATTTTCAGGCGGTGCAGCGCCAGCGGGTTCACTTACGGATCATGTCCGGATTCAAACCGAAGACTTTGACGTCGCGCACGAAATCCGGAAGGTCAAACAGGTCTCCCAAAGAATCGGCGCCGTGGTGACCTTTTTGGGAACGGCGCGCGATTTCTCGCAGGGCCGCGGCGTCCACCGGATCGTCTTCGAACATTATCCGAAAATGGCCGAAAAACGGCTGGCGGAAATTCGCGCCCAGGCGCTTTCGGGACATGACGTCATCGAGGTCACCCTGATCCATCGGGTAGGGGATATCCCGATCGGCGATCACATCGTGCTCGTCGTGGTCGGCGCACAGCATCGCAAAGAGGCTTTCGATGCATGCGCCTGGTGCATTGACACACTGAAAAAAGTAACGCCGATCTGGAAGAGGGAAAGCACCTCGGAGGGAGAAATCTGGGTGGAACACCCATAAAACGCGGAAAAAAGTTGGAGGCGGGAAGAGACACGGTCGAACGTGGCGAGATTCCCCGACGCGCCGCCCAAGCGACGCATCGGGGAATCAATTTGGAAATCAGAGCAAGACGATCTATTGCAATCCGTTCGCGCTGACTTTCTGAACAAAAATATTCGGTTTCCCGGCGCGGGCATCTTGCCAGGCGATAATGGCCCCCTCAGCCCCATCCGAAATCAGGCGCGGCACCCGCTGCTCCGATCCGGCGGTGGAGACGGCCACACCATTTGCTGCCCACTGACCCGTTCCCGCGTTGTTGACACGCTGGGCATAAATATCGTTCGCCTGTCCGCTTCTTCCATCGCTCCAGACAACCAAGGCCCCACCTGCCCCATCGGAGGTAAGCTGCGGCGAAACCTGATCCCCGGAAGCGGCAGAGACGGGAATACCGTTCGGCGTCCATTGTGCCGCACCCGCGCCGCTGACACGCTGTGCGTAGATGTCGCGACCCCCCTCTCGCGTGTCATGCCAAGCTACAATGACCCCACCCAGACCGTCCGAAACCACATGAGGCGCTCCTTGGTCCGTGGGACCCCCTGAGACCGCTACCCCATCCCTGGCCCATTGAACGGCACCGGCACCGTTGATCCGCTGCGCATAGATATGTGTGACGCCATCACGCGCGTCTTCCCAGACGATCGTGGCCCCGCCACTGCCGTCGGAGACCAGTGCCGGCGTGATCTGATCGCTGACCGCCGTGGAGATCGCGACGCCATCTTCCTTCCACTGAACGACGCCATCCGCGTTGATTCGTTGCGTGTAAATGTCGTTATTCTTTCCATTTCGGAAATCCTGCCAAACCAGAACGGCGCCTCCGGACTCGTCCGAGACCATACGCGGCATCGTCTGGCCCTGCGGTGCAACCGAGACGGCAACGCCCCCTTCCAGCCACAGTTTTTTACCGGCTCCGTCAA
>CAZOFZ010000123.1:0-5271 GCA_964579175.1 uncultured Nitrospirota bacterium
GGCCTCCTCGAGTGAGGAGGGGAGCAAGAAATGTATCCGTTATTCGTTAACGTCAATATGTGGATGGATTTGACTCCGGCTACGGATTCGGTTTAGATATCGTCATCCTTGCGATCTGAAGGGGAGGCGTATCGGGCGGGTGCGCGATGGGGAGGCGACGCGAACCCCTCCGATGGGGGGTGTCGTCTTGCGGTGGCGACGGTCGGACGGGTTTACGGCTTCGGTCGGGGAGGAGGGCGTGATGGAAACTAGCTTTGTGGGTGTGGTCGGCGCAGGTCAGATCGGGCGCGGCGTCGCGCAGGCAGTCTCCGCTGTGGCGCCGCACGTCATCCTGTGCGACATCAACGATGCGGTTTTGGAAGAGGCCGTCGAACAGATCACCTGGAGGCTCAACGAAGCCGTGGCGGCCGGGAGTATGACCGAATGGGTGAAAGAGAAGACGCTCAAGAATCTACGTCTGACCACCCACCTGGAGGATTTGTCGCGATGCGACATCGTCTTCGAATTCGTTCCCGAAAAAGAGGAGGTTAAGTTCGATCTGTTCGAAGCGCTGGACGAGATTTGCGCAAAGGAGACCCTCTTCGCCTCCGGCACCTCCTCGATGTCCATCACCCGACTGGCCTCCGTTACGGAGCGGCCGGAGCAGTTCCTCGGCGTTCAGTTCCTCTATCCCGTGCAGGAGCGGAATCTGGTCGAAATCGTGCCGGGATGGCGCACGTCGGAGGCGACCTTCACACAGGTCCGTGGCTTTATCGAACGACTGGGCAAACATGTGATCGTTTCCAAGGACACCCCCGGGTTCGTCACGAATCGGATTCTGATGCCGATGATCAACGAGGCCATCTTTGCCCTCATGGAAGGGGTCGGCTCCGCCGAAACGATCGATCGCGCGATGACGCTGGGCGCGCTCCATCCGATCGGGCCCCTGGCCCTGGCCGATCGGATCGGTCTGGATACCTGCCTGGACGTGATGGAAATCCTGTTTACGGAGTTCGGCGACAGCAAATACCGTCCGGCGCCGCTGCTGCGCAGATATGTCGAGGCGGAAATGCTCGGCCAGAAAACCGGACGGGGTTTTTATCTCTACGAAGAGGCCCCTTCTCAACGTCAAACTCACCCAGACGCGTCGCGCCAGCATGTCTGTAAAAACAAATCCCGATAGGCTCCTCCACCTCCTCTTCCAACGCGCCTTCCGCTGCCACGATACCCCCATCTTCAAACTCGCAAGCGGCGCGATGAGCCGTTTTTACGTGGACTGCAAGCCGGTCTCGCTCGATCCGGAGGGGGCCGCGTTGATCGGCGTAGCACTCTTCGAACGGATTCAAGACCTGCCGGTGGAGGGGTGTGGCGGCATGACGCTGGGGGCCGATCCGATTGCCACGGCGGTTGCGCTTACCAGTTTTTTGCGGGGGAAACCGGTGCCGGCCTTCATCGTCCGAAAAGAGCCAAAGGGACATGGAACGGGAAGGCAGGTGGAAGGCCCGCTGCGTCCGGGGGCGCAGGTGGCGGTGGTGGAAGACGTGGTGACGACCGGAGAATCGGCGGTGCGGGCGATGGAAGCGCTTCGGCGTGAAAACCATACGACGCTGAAGGTCATCGCCCTGATCGATCGAAAAGAGGGGGGCGCGGATCGCATTGCAGGGATGGGGGTTCCGTTCGAGAGTCTGTTTACGATTGACGACCTGATCCGGTGCGGGAAACAGAATGAAGGGGGGCATGAAAGCGCATGAAGGCGATTGACGTCCATGTCCACCCCGGAACGCGGGAATATTTGGTGGAGGCCGGCGGGAAATATCTGGCCGACGCCCTGAACTACTTTCACAAGCACGATGCCGTGGTGGACATCGCCGAGATGGTGCGCGTCTATCGGGAGGCCGACATGATGGCCGTGTTGCTGGCCTGGGATGCGGAGACCCACACCGGCCTCCCCCCCGTGACCAACGATTACGTGGCGGGAATTGTGCGGGCCTATCCCGACATCTTCATCGGCTTTGCGGGGGTAGACCCGTGGAAGGGGAGGGCGGCCGTTGCCGAATTGGAACGGGCGGTCAAAACGCTGGGGATGCGGGGGCTGAAGCTACACCCCATTGCCCAGGCGTTTTATCCGAACGACCGGCGGTTCTATCCGCTTTGGGAAACGGCTGCGGCGCTTAAAATTCCGGTGATGTTTCACACCGGCACCACCGGCGTCGGCGCGGGCGTCCCCGGCGGTAACGGGCTCAAACTAAGCTATGCCCGCCCGATCCCCTATCTCGACGACGTTGCCGCCGACTTTCCGAACCTGACGATTATCGGTGCCCATCCGTCGTGGCCATGGCAGGACGAGATGCTGGCCGCCGCCGTCCACAAGACGAACATTTACATTGACCTCTCCGGCTGGTCTCCGAAATATTTCTCCCCCTCGCTCGTGCAATATGCCAACTCCCTCCTTCAAGACCGCGTCCTGTTCGGCTCCGACTATCCGTTTCTGACCCCCGAGCGCTGGATGAGCGACTTCGAACAGGCAGGCTTCAAACCCGCAGTTCGAGAGAAAATTCTGCTGACCAACGCCCAGCGCCTGCTGGGGCTGTAGGGCACCTCTATAAACCTACTGCGCGGCCCGACTGCTGCGTTGCGCGGTGCTCGGAATCCTCGTGTACTTCCATGTACACGCCGGTTCCTGTGCGCCGTGCGCCTTGCATTCGGGCCGCTCGTGACGGTTTCCAGAGGTGCCCTGTACGTTGCCCAGCCCTGCATGGATGCAGGCGGGCTACCCGCCGTCCCTTACGAAACGAAACCATGACGTAAGAAGGCGCTTCTTCCCTTCCGTGAAGCTGGAGCGGCGCCAGGCGTTGGCGGTCCGCTTGACGACTTCCGCCTGCGTTGGGTAGGGGTAGATCGTTCTGCAGATTGCGCCCGCCCCAAGCCCCGCGCGCATGGCCAGGGAAATCTGGGAGATTAAGTCTCCGGCGTGGGCCGCCACGATCGTGGCACCCACAATCTTGTCGCTGCCCCGCTGCGTATGGATGCGCGCAAACCCCTCCTCTTCGGAATCCAGGATAGCGCGGTCCACCTCGTGCAGCCCAAAAGTGTGGGTGTCCACCTCGATCCCGCGTTCCCGCGCCGACGACGCGGAGAGACCGACGTGTGCAACCTCCGGGTCGGTATAGGTGCCCCAGGGAATGATAAGGTCCGTGTGGACGGCCCGGCCCATCCCGAATGGGTGGGGGAAGAGGGCGTTTTGAATCACAATCTGGGCCATGGCGTCGGCGGCGTGTGTGAACCGGAAGGAAGAGCAGACGTCCCCCGCCGCATAGACTCGGGGATGGGTCGTCCGGAGCCACCGGTCCACACGCACCCCACATTGCGTGTCGAAGTCCACGCCGGCCTCCGACAGGCCCAGACCCTCCACGTTGGGCGTCCTTCCGACGCAGACCAAGATGGCATCCACCGTGAGCGACCGTGTCACCCCGCCACGCCGGTAGTCAATGGTCTTTTCTCCCCCCTCCTCTCCGCCGACCGTTTTAACCTGTGCGACCGTGCTCTCAAGACAGATCGAAACGCCGTCTCGGCCCAGGGCGTCCTGGACGATCCGTGCGGCATCGGCATCGTCCATCGGCAGGATACGGGGGCCCTTTTCGATGAGGGTCACGCGGCTGCCGAAGCGGGCGAACGCCTGGGCCATCTCGCACCCGATGGGCCCCCCGCCGAGCACGCAGAGCCGGGGCGGGAGCTCGGTCAGGGAGAAGAGGGTTTCGTTGGTGAGATATTCCCCCTCCGAAAGGCCGGGGATCGTGGGGGTCGCCGCGCGCGCGCCGGTGCAGATCGCGGCGCGGACGAAGGGAAGACGTGCGTCTCCCACGCAGACAGTCTCCGGGTCGCTAAACCGCCCCTCGCCAATGAAGACATCCACCCCCATTTGGGTGTAGCGATGCGCGGAATCCACTTCGCTGATGCGGGCCCGCAGCCTGCGCATGCGTGCCATGACGGCACCGAAGTCATACCGCACCCCTTCCGTTTCCAGGACGCCGAACTCTGCGGCGTGGCGCATCTCGGCCCAGACCCGCGCGGCGCGCAGGAGTGCCTTGGAGGGGACACATCCCACATTTAAGCAGTCGCCCCCCATCAGGTGACGCTCGATGAGGGCCACCTTCGCGCCCAGACCCGCGCCCACCGCAGCCAGAATAAGCCCCGCCGGACCGGCCCCGATGACCACCAGGTTATATTTCGGGGCGGGTTTTGGATTGATCCAGTCGGTCGGATGGACGTTCGAAACGAGCGTTTGGTTGTCCGCATCCCATGGCAAAATGAGGGGCATATGCGATCCTCCGGAACGAGGCTTATGCGGCGGGTTTGTCCCCCGTCCACTTGCGGTATCCCCACGGGATGAGCGACACCCCCAGGAGGAGGAGCAGACCCATTAAAAAGGGGAGCGAAATTTTGCCGCGCAGCAGATCGAAGATGGAACTTGAAAAGACAACGTAGGCCGCAGTCGCGGGGAGCATGCAAAGCCACGAGACCACGGCGTAGGGAAGAAAACCGATCTTCGTCAGACCGAAGGCGTAGTTCAATACGTTGAAAGGAAAGAGGGGGATCAGCCGCGTGATGGCCACGTAGACCCAGCCGTGCCGCGCCGTCTGCCGGTCTATTTTTTCCCAGCGTGTCCCCAGCAGTTTAAGAATGCTCTCCCGCGCGAAATAGCGGGCCACCAGAAAAGCCAGCATGGCGCCCAGCGTGGAGCCGATGGAGGCATAGACGGTTCCCCAGAGCGGGCCGAAGGCCAGTCCGCCCGCCACCGTCATGGGGAGTCCCGGCAGGAAGAGCGCGGGGAACACGGCAAACATCCCGATATAGAGGAGCGGTCCGAAGCGGCCCCATGCCTCGATGGCCGAGCGAATCCGCGCTTCCTGAAAATAGACGTGCAGCCCGGAGAGACGGATGGCCACCAGGAGCGCAATCAGGAGGAGCGGGAAAAAGAGACGTTTGAGGCGCATCATCCCCTCACGACTGGAAAGACCCACGAACAACAACCCCTAACCCCGCAGCCGGCGTCCCGGCCTCCTCGATTGAGGCGGGGAGCAAGAAATGTATCCATCGTGAGTGAAAGACACAATATGCAGGCAGCCCATCTTACCGCTGTATTCTGCCGCTGTGTCTTGGATCGGATCAAACTCCCGTACCCGTTCGGTATGTCATCTGCCGTGAATCAGCGGGCAAGAAATGACACGATCTCATCCTTGTGTTGTTCCACGGTCTTGCGCGCCGCCGTGATGAGCAGGGCGCCGTGACACG
>CAZOFZ010000124.1:0-5256 GCA_964579175.1 uncultured Nitrospirota bacterium
TCGGCCTCACTCCCCCTTGCTTTTGAGCAGGCTGGTATAAAAGCTGGTGTTGCGGGCCTCCTGGATGACGCGCATCTTGTCCAGCGTCCCCTCCCGCTCCATCTTGTTGTAGATGTTCACCCAGACGCAGTCGAGGTCGCTGATGACCTCGCATTTGCCGCCGTCGCGCACGCCGCCGCAGGGGCCGTTGACCAGCTCCTTCGGACAACCCACGATCGGGCAGATGCCGCCGGTGTATTCACAGAGGTGGTCGTGAACGCAGAGGGGATATTGGTAGGTTATTCCGACCGGCTCGCCCATTTTGCCGCCTGCAAGGTGTTGGACAAGAGCATGGCAATGGTCATCGGGCCCACGCCGCCCGGCACGGGGGTGATCGCATGGGCGCGTTTGGAGGTGGCCTCGAAATCCACATCCCCCACGATCTTCCCGTCGGCCAGGCGGTTGATTCCGACGTCAATCACCACGGCTCCTTCCCGGACCATCTCCCCCGCGATGAAGTGCGGACGGCCGATGGCTGCCACCAGAATGTCGGCCTCGCGGCAAATGTCGGCCAGATTGCGGGTGCGAGAGTGACAGAGGGTCACGGTGGCATGGTGATGGAGCAGCAGCATCGCCGCGGGCTTTCCGACAATGTCGCTGCGGCCCACCACCACGGCATGGGCGCCCGAAATCTCGACCGCCGACGCGCGCAACAGTTCGATGACCCCCAGTGGCGTGCAGGGGACGAAGCCAGGCTGGTTCGCCACCAGCTTGCCGACGTTGAGATAATGAAAGCCGTCCACGTCTTTCTCGGGCGCCACCGCGTCCAGCACGTGCCGCGTGTTGAAGGCCGCCGGCAGCGGAAGCTGGACGAGGATGCCGTGGATGCGCGGGTCGCGATTGAGCCCGGAAATAAGGCCCAGAAGCTGGGCCTCGGACCAGGCCGGAACGATATGCTCTTCGGAATACATCCCGGCCTCTTCGCAGGCCTTGCGCTTGCTGCGCACGTAGATTTCGGAGGCCGGGTCGTTCCCGACGCGGATGGCGGCCAGGCCCGGACGAATCCCCAGGGCCCGAACCTCTTCCGCGACGCGCGCCCGAATCCCGCGCGCAATCTCCTTGCCGTCAATCCGATGCACTTGCGTTCTCCTGACACACAATCGTCTCCGATTCGGTGATGACGTAATCCACAAAGCGATCCTGGGGTTCGGTGGGTACCCGGTCTAGTACTTGAAAATCGAAGGCGAGGCCGATCACGATCCCATCCGTCCGGGCCAGCAGACGGTCGTAAAATCCGCCGCCGCGCCCCAGCCGACCGCCGTCCCGCCCGAACCCCACGCCGGGGACAATCCACAGGTCTACCTCCCCGACAGGCACGGGATGGCAGGGAGCGGGCTGTAAGATGCCGAGCGGGCCGACCTGAAGCGGCCCCGTCATTTCACAAAGACCGGGGGTGCCATCTTCCCCCGTCGTCGGGACGACCACTCGCTTTTTTCTCCGGAGCGATTCCCGAATGATGTCATCGGTCTGTACTTCGGTCGGCGTGGCCAGATAACAATGGACGCAGCGCGCCGAGGCGAAGCCCCGCGATGCAAAAAGCCGAACGGCAATCTCCCTGCTCTTCTGGCGGCAGATGGCCCCGGAAAGGGCGCGCCGTTCCCGGAAAATCGAAGTTCGAAGAGGTTCTTTCTCCGCGGAAATCGTCATGTCCGGAGCGTAGCAAGCCATCCACCGCAAGTCAACGACGCCCCGCGATCCTGTCCTGCCAAAACAAAAATGTCCGGTTTAGGGGATTTCAGCCCCCGCCTCTTTTTTCTTCTGCAACAGGAAGGGTTTCCTCCAGGGATGATCCGGAGCGGGCTTCGGCGGATGAGGGGTCAAGATGACTTTCGGTAACGCCGCCACCTTCACCGGCCTTGCAGCAATCTCCCGATACCGAAACCGCCTTGGGCCTTATCTCCCTTTACAAGGAAGCGCAATGGGAGATATATATAGCCTCGCAAATCTGCCGCGTGATGCGGAGGTTCGTACCTGTGAACCATTAAGAGCCCCCGTGACGATGAAGCTTCTACTCCTCTTTGCAATCGGGTTGGGGGTACTGGCCGCCGATCAGGCCAGCAAGTTTTACGTGGACGCGCACATCCCTCTTTATCACTCCGTGGCCGTCATCCCCGGTTTTTTTTCGTTGACGCACGTCCGAAATCCCGGCGCGGCGTTCGGTATTCTGTCCACGCAGTCCGCGGCCTTCCGGCAGGTTTTCTTTCTGGTCGTCTCGGTTTTGGCACTGGGGATGCTGCTGGTTTTTTTTATCCAGACGCCCGCCTCCGACCGTATCGGCCTGGCCGCGCTTTCTCTCCTGATGGGCGGGGCAATCGGGAACATGATTGACCGCATTCGAATGGGCGAGGTAGTAGACTTTCTGGACTTCCAAATCGGGGGCTACCACTGGTACACCTTTAACGTGGCCGATTCGGCCATCACCGTCGGGGTCAGCCTTTTGATGCTCAACGCCTTTCTCGCCCGCAAACCTGCGCCTTCCCCCACCGGGACGATGACCGACACACCCCCCGGCGTGTTTCCTCCACACCCGTGAAGCGGACTTTTCCCGTCGCCTCCCGCACACCGATGCGGCTCGATCTCTACCTTGTGGCCGCAGGCGTCGGCCTCTCGCGCACGCGCATCCAGGCCCTTGTTAAAGAAGGACGGATCGTCCTCAATGACGGGCCGGTCAAGGCCGCCCACACGGTGCAGTCCGGCGATTCCATCGTGGTGGATTTCCCCTATTCCAAACCGACGGAGATGATCCCGGAGGATATCCCGCTGGACATTTTGTATGAGGACGACGCGCTCCTGGTGCTGAACAAACCGGCGGGGATGGTGACACATCCGGCCGTCGGACACTGGGAGGGGACGCTGGTGCATGCCCTGCTGCATCATTGCGGGCGTTCGGGAGCGGGTCTGGCCGTCATCGGCGGGCGGGAGCGTCCGGGGATTGTGCATCGGCTGGACAAAGACACCTCCGGCGTCATGGTGATTGCCAAGAGCGACGCCGTCCACCGACACCTCTCGGCCCAGTTCAAAGACCATACGATTGACCGGCGTTATCTGGCGCTGGTCTGCGGGAAGGTGGACCGCGCGGGTACGATTGTCCTGCCGATCGGACGAGACACGCAGGATCGCAAGAAGGTGTCGGCCAGAACCCTCAAACCCCGCGAGTCGGCCACCCGTTATGTAATTCGGGAACGAATGAAGATCGCCACGTTGCTGGAGGTCTATCCCCAGACGGGCCGAACGCACCAAATCCGCGTCCACCTGGCCCACATCGGCCATCCGGTGGTGGGCGATAAGGTCTACGGCGGCAGACCGGTGCGGCACTTCGCGCTCACGGGGCCTGCGGCCCTCGTTATCGCGCGGCAGATGCTCCATGCGGAACGGCTGGGATTCGTTCACCCGGTCTCGAACGTGGCGCTCTGCTTCTCGGCCCCGCCGCCTGCCGACATGCAGGCCGCACTCTCGGCGCTCAGTGCGCAGGGGATGGAGCGGTCTCCGGCGGGGACTTAACCTCCAGGAAGGCTTCTTTTCGCAGTTCGGATAACAACGTTTGGTGGGCGGCCTCCTGTTTTTGGGCCAGGAGGGCCTCTTCGATCTGGCTGCGGCTTTCTTCAAACGACTTCGGCGCAGCCTCGGTCTGCTGCGTGACTTTAAAGAGATGGAAGCCCAAATCGCTCCGTACCAGCGGGCTCACCTCCCCCGTCTTCAAGGCAAAGATCACCGCGTCAATTTCCGGCGCCAGATCGCCCGGCTTGAACACCCCCAGATCGCTCTGGGGCGACGCTTCCCGCGATTCGACATATTTTTGAATCGTCTGGTCGAAATCGCTGCCGGCCAACACTTCAGCGAGCGCCTTCCGGGCCGTCTCATGGATGTGGCGGGCGACGGAATCGGCCGCATCGGATGGAATGGGGAAGAGCATCTGCTTTAAGTGAATTGTCGTGGATGGGGTGAATGCCGAACGGTGTGTGTCGTAATAGGCCCGCGCCTCCGCCTCTTGCACCGTGGGCACCTCAAGGGTGAGGCGCATCAGTTTCAGAAGCGTCAACTGCTCCCGGAGCGTCTGGAGATAGATGTCCCATGCCGTCGTCCCCTCCCGTGAAAAGGCCGCTTTAAACGCCTCCCGATCCGGAAAATCGTTCCGTGTCTGGATGTCGTCGAGGGCGCGATCGAGTTCCGTATCGCTAATCGCGACCCCCCGCCTTCGCGCCCCCTGCAAGAGGAGTCGCTGATCCATCAGCTGCGTGAGCCGATCCGCAGGCGTCGCACGCCCCGCCCCGCCGGGGAGGCCCCCGGCGTCCTGCTGACTGAATCGTACAAGGTCGCTTTGCGTGAGAATCTCCTCGTTCACGACCGCCACGATGCGATCCAGGAGGACTCCGCCCGCCACGGGAGGGGGCCGCATCGGCAGAAAGACCGCCACAACGAGCAGGAGCATGGTTCGGAGGACTTTTTGCATGGTCTTCGGAAAAAGCACCCCCCCTTCTGGGGTGGGACGAATCGTTTAGTTTCCTGCAACGGTCATGCGAGCGATTTTCAGGGTGGGGGCGGCAAGGGCGCGCGTGGCATCCAGGTCGTTTGCGACCATTTCCACCTGTCGAAATATTTCAGAGAGGTTGCCCGCAATCGTGATCTCTTCCACCGGATAGGCCAACTCCCCGTTTTCGATCCAGACCCCGCAGACCCCCCGCGAATAGTCTCCGGTCACAGTGTTGACGCCAAAGCCGATCAGATCGGTGACATACAGCCCCGATTTGACGGAGCGGATCACCTCCTCTGGCGTCGCGGTTCCCGGCCGCATCTGAAAATTGGCCGCTCCCACCGACGGGGGGTCCGACGTGCCGCGCGAGGCGTTGCCCGTGGAAACCATCCCCAGCTTCCTGGCCGAGTAGGTATCCAGCAGGTAACTTTCGAGGATGCCCCCCGCCACAACCCGTTTTTTGAGGGCGGGAAGGCCCTCTCCATCGAACGGCCGGGAGCCCAGACCGAATGGAATCGTGGGATCGTCGTCAATCGTCACGCAAGGCGCGGCGATGCGGCTTCCCAGACGATCCAGCAGAAAAGAGGCCCGTTTATAGAGGGCGTATCCGGAAATGGCCGAGATCAGATGGCCCAGCAGGGACGCGGCCGTTTCGGGATCGAACACGACGGGGACCTGTTGGGTGGCCACTTTGCGCGCCCCCAGACGCCGTAACGTCCGGAGGGCGGCGGTGCGCCCGACCGATT
>CAZOFZ010000125.1:0-5245 GCA_964579175.1 uncultured Nitrospirota bacterium
GGGGGAAGTGGGCGGGCAGACGTGTCAATGCCGGCCCCTTTTTTACAACCGGCCAGCAGGTCGTCTACCAGTTGGGCGCAACTGCCGCAGCCGGTGGTGGCCAGCGTGCAACCGGCCACCTCTTCGCGCGTCTTGAGCCCCTTCTCCCGAATCGCGCCCAGGATGGCCCCCTTTGTCACGCTGTTGCAGTTGCAAATCGTGTCGGAATCGGCCATCGCCATGACGCCGGAAGGGGCCCCCTCCGGCGTGGCAAGACCCAGGAGCCCCCCCTTGATTTCCGAAACATCCTCCCCCTTCTGAATGAGGTTGAACAGCCGGACGCCCTCTTTGTTGTCGCCCAGCAGGATGAAACCGACGAGGCGATTCTGGCGCAGCACGCACTTCTTGTAAATGGCCGCTTCGGTATCCAGGAAGGCCATCTCTTCGGCCCCGTCGCCGCCCAGAAAATCTCCGGCGGAGGTGAGGTTGACCCCGGCCACTTTCAGCGTGGTGGCGCAGACCGTTCCTTGATAGCGCCGTTTGTCCTCGCCCGCCATGCAATCGGCGATGACCTCCGCCTGATCCCGCAGCGGCGCCACCAGGCCATAGGTCTTGCCGCGATGTTCGATCACGTCCCCGACGGCGAAGATACCGGGGATGCCGGTCTCCATCCGGTCATCCACCAACACCCCGCGATTGCACGGAATGCCCGCCCCCAGGGCCAGTTGGAGGTTGGGACGGATGCCGGTGGTGATCAGCACCATGGCGGCGGGCAACGTCTCGCCGGTGGTCAACCGGACGCCGGTCACCCGCCGGCCGTCACCCAGAATCTCCTCGGCGGTTGCGTTCAGGATGACCCGAATCCCCATCCGTTCCATTTCACGCCGCAGAACGGAGGCCCCGGGGGGATCCAACTGCTGCTCCATGAGCCGGTCTACGAGATGGACGACGGTGACCGATACGCCGTAGTTGATGAGACCGCGGGCGGCCTCCAGGCCCAGAAGCCCGCCGCCGATCACCACGGCCTGCTTTGCGCTGCGCGCCGTCTGGACAATGGTATGGGTCTCATCCATCGTCCGAAAGACGAGCACCCCTGCTTTGTCCCGCCCCGGAATCGGCGGGACGAATGGGAGCCCGCCCACGGCCAGGACAAGCGTGTCGTAGGGGGTCTTTGCGCCGGTGGCGGAAAGGACGCACCGGTTTTCGGGGTCAATCCGGGCAACGCCTAGGCCCAGCTTCAGGTCAATCCCGTTCTCCTGATACCAAGCCTTGGAGTTGAGAATGATCTTGTCGGGCGCGGTTTTTCCGGCCAACACATCGGAGAGGAGAATCCGGTTGTAGTTGGTGTACGGCTCGTCGCCAAAGATCGTGATGGCGAGGTCGGCCTTCCGCTTGAGAAGGGCCTCCACCACGCCGACGCCAGCCATGCCGTTGCCGATGACGATTAATTTCTTCTTCACAGTGATACGCTCGCTATGGTCCCTGATACGTTCCAAATGGGCCTTTTCATCTCACCCCTAGCCCCTCGAATACCTGAACCCGTTGTGGTCACTCCCCCTTCGTTAAGGAACAGAAGAGTGGCCACTCCAGAAGAACAGCACGGGCTGGGGATGGGATGGGTCATTGGGTCAGTTCCTGATCCAAGAGTTGGAGAAACCCCTCCAGGGCAACTTGGCCTTCTGGAAGAAATAGGGGAACGGTCGGATCGGGAATCCGGCGCGGCTTTGCTTTTTGGGGAGATGCCCCACCCCCGTGCGGAGTCGTCCTGGGGGGGGTGGCCTGGCCTGAGGGAGGATGACCCGGAAGAACGCCTGGAATGGTCATCGCCCCATCGCCACCCACTCCAGGTATCATCGGGGGGAACGCACCGGCGGGGAGGGTCGGCTCCCACAATAACTGATCCACTTCGGAAGGGGAAAGCCCAATCGTCGTTGGGGGGACCACCGGATATATCCCAAACGGGACAAATGTGAATATTCCCTCCTGCCCCTGCACTTCGATCAGCATGAAGAGGGCTTCCTGACCCACTTTAAATTGGGGCATTCCCGGCACCGCCATCGTTTGCGTGGCCGTCCGTCCTCCTGGAATTTCCAGGATCAGAGACTCCTCCGGATGGAACCCCTTGATGACCCTGTTGACGGTGAGATGAACACCGGTGACGACGAAGCCCCCTGGGCGATCCTGCGCCTCAATCTCTTGGACCGTTCCCATCACAATGTGGGTTGCCCGCGCCACCTTCTCGGGGAGTATCGTGGGCACAAACATCGTGGCCCCGGCCATATGAGGCAGGCAGAGCTGTCCCACGAACCAAAAAACCAGGTAACCGACACGCCCGATCATCATCGCTCCTTCCCCCCTGTAAATCGTTTCTACTAACCACCGGTACAGCATCACCTTCCCCCAATCTCCGTAGGATACCCGAGTGACTGGATTGAGCGAAAGGGGGAGCATCCGCTTGGGCCTTTTATTGAAATATTCGGGAGAAAAAACAGGGTACCCGCAGGTCCACACTGCGTGGAATTCAGAAAACGCGACCAAGCCAGAAAAACCCCAGTCTGACCCATATCATCATTGGCAGGCCCTGGCATCGTAACCGTCAGTGTCCCTCCAGCGGCGCAGTTGTTGGTCTCTGAAAGCTCGGTCACGATGCCGGTGCTGTCGGCGCAGGCACCCAGGGTGTAGGGGCCTGCCGGAATCGTTGACGGAATGATCACCGTGGTTGTGATTGTTTCGCTGGCCCCGATCTCTAGGGCCGGCACGGCGATGTCACCCAAACTGGTGTCGCCAAGGTCTGCCGTTGCGTCACTGGAGAGGAGAAGCCGCACGTTGGATGGGTCGGCATTCCCACCCCCCGCATTGTAGAGGGTGATTGTCACATCCACATTGGCGCCCGCCTCCACCGTCTCCTGGGAGGCCGAAACCTGGGTGACGGTCAAGTCCGGTGTTGTGGGGAGCTGATCCAGCAGGTATTGGGCGTTGAAGTAGAGCAGCCCCGCGCATTCGGTGCTGCAGGCCGTCGTCCCTGCGGGCGGTACGGGGAGGGCCGCGATGAAGGCCAAGAGCGCCGTCTTCGTGGCCCCCACGTCGTTCGATGACACGCCTGTCGCCGCCGCATCCAGCGCCCCATTCAGCGCCGTCACAAGCCCCGCATCCGTGAGCCATCCCAGCGTCTGACTCTCCGCGACATATCCCCGAATCGTCTCCATGAACACCGCCGGATCAAAAACCGCCGGGGGGGCGGTGGGGCCGAGGGTGCGGCCATATACGCTGTTCTCGAAAAGACCATCTCCGATGATGTCGTCATCCCCTGGTTCTTCCGCCCCCTCGAACACCGGTTCGTCCGTAAGGGGAATAAAACCCTGGACATAGGTATTCGCAATCCCAGGGAGTCCTTCTGCTTCAAGTTCGAAACCGGCCTGACTGCTCGCTGGGGGTAAAGACGCTTCCATCGTCGACCACGATGTCAAGAGAGGTGGGGATTCGAGGGCGCTTTCGAGTTGATTGTATGC
This sequence comes from uncultured Nitrospirota bacterium, assembly GCA_964579175.1. Taxonomy (GTDB): domain Bacteria; phylum Nitrospirota; class Nitrospiria; order SBBL01; family CAZOFZ01; genus CAZOFZ01. The sequence continues at coordinate 3,489 of CAZOFZ010000125.1, forward strand.
AGACCAACCTTGAAGCGTATTTTGGGGTGTCGCTGAGACATTGACTTTGAACCGCAGTGATTCTGGCAATTCTATGGCCCAGTAATCCAGGCCCTGCTTGCTATCTTCTGCATTGAAAATGGTATACCCATACCGGAGGGTCTGTGGAGTCGTTCCTTCTTGGACAGTCGTACTGATTTGGGGAGTCAATTCTCTTGCAGACGGCCAAATAAATTGCTGCGCCTCTAAAAAAGTAGAGATCGGAAGGCTAATAATAGCCACCACAACCAAGAAGAATCTTCTCATGTATCTCCACTCACACATGCCCGGACCTTATGAACGCATAAGTAATGTACTTCCATGCTTAACCTGGACTCAGGAATTAATGGCAAGAGACTCTATCTGTCCCTCCAAAAGACAAACCGACCCCCCCGCTTTCTGTTTTTTGAACAATCCATCCTCCCCATCTCCCCGTAGAATCCGTTACAATATAGTGTGGACTCTTATCCAGCAAGAATGACGCAGAAATCATGAGTTCTGGCACGTCGCAATCATCACACCCATATTCGAAAAAAAAGCTTCTGTCCAGATATAACCAGCCGTAAGTATAACCATATCCCTCTCGCGTCCAATTACAGTTCAGGCTCTCAAAGTTTTTGCTTGTACCTGTAATGGTTCTACAATGTTTTAACTGATGCCTTGGTAGAGGACGCGCGTCTCCATTAACTTCAAAAATAAATTCTTCGGCGTCCGCCTTCCATTGCCAACGTCCTGTACCTGTCCTGGGTTGCAAGATAAAACCTTGGTGGGAATACACACTAATAACACCCTGAAGACCAATTGATTCCCATTGATTAAGTAAATCAAAGGCTGCTGGGGCCTTGTCTCTTGGTTTTACAGCGATGACATTTGAGATATTTCTCTTTCCTCTGAAAACAATGGCATCTTGTGAGGAATGGGTGGGCTCCCAAAATGCGGGGTAAATACCTTCATAATGACAGCTAGTTACAGGTTCCACTCCTTCTATTCCTACCTCCTGGCAATATGTTGTGCATTCCTTTCTCATCGTTTTTAAGGTAAGAGTTGTCGCGCCCTTACTGTGAATTGCCGTAATCGTTCTAGCGTCTGCTTCGATACCATCATTACCAAAATCAACAACCAGAGAATTACCGTGAGGCATTCCGTAGTAATAGTCTGCGGCTGTAGAAAAGGCTGGAACCATCAAAAAAAAAGCACTGGACGATAGAGTAAACAGGATAAGTTTTAGCATGGATCCTCTCGGTTATGGCGATGTAACTTCACTGTTAGCCTCTCTTCGTGTGGTAATGATCGAGATGCCGGCCATAGGGGAATGCCTTTGTTACGCGCCGGATGATACTTCTCATCTTCTCCTTTTGTTTCGAGTCAAGCGGCACACAAGTTCCATCCTGCTGCTGCGCGTTGAACTCAATATCCGCATTGATTCCCTGCCGATGAGACACGTGATCTGGTTTCCAGTCATTGTTGATATCAAATAGACCCCCCTTCTCCAGACTTGTATCATTGATCCGCAGCTTTAACTGTGTCTCCTGAAAGAATTGTTGAGCAATTTTAACGATATGGTCAAGAAGTAGGGAATCACCAAAATGATTTTCAGAATGCGCGGAGTTAACGATGCCTCCGCTACAGCGCACAGCCCGATACTGTCCGGTTAAGACATATCCATCGCCATCCGACAAGGACTCCAGCCCCGGCACCTCCACGGTGATCGTCGTCGTTTTGGGGAGGGGGGCGCCGCT
>CAZOFZ010000126.1:0-5170 GCA_964579175.1 uncultured Nitrospirota bacterium
CACCCTCTCCACGGACTTCCCGACCGCTTCCGCGATGCAGGGCGCGGGGATGGGGCTTTACGATTCGTTCATCGTAAAGCTGGACCCGACGGGATCGAGCCTGGTCTATGCTACCTATCTGGCCGGCACTGGACATGACGCTATAAACGGCATGACGGTGGATGGAATGGGGGCCGTATACGTCACGGGGTATACCTATTCCACGGACTTCCCGACCGTCGCCCCGATCCAGGGAAGTCTGGGTGGCGCTTCCGATGTATTTGTAGCCAAGTTGGACCCTTCCGGTTCCAGCCTGGTTTACGCCACGTATCTGGGTGGTGTCACGCAAGAGGGGGGACATGACGTTGTTGTGGACGGTCTGGGGAATGCATATGTGACGGGGAATACGGGGTCGTTCGATTTTCCCATCGTCCTCCCGGCCATTCAGGGGACCCACGCCCCGATTGCGGGGACGGATGCCAAGGCAAAATATGATGTCTTTATTGTGAAGATCGACGCCGCCGGTTCCGCGCTCCTCTACTCGACCTACCTGGGAGGTGGGTGGGGAGAGTCCGGGCATATTGCGATGTTGGATGGGGCGGACAATCTCTACGTGACGGGACATACGGAGTCGCCCGACTTCCCATCCACCGCCGGGGTGTTCCAACCCACGTTGGGGGGAGGCGTGGCGACGGAAATGGATAGCTTTACCGTGAAGCTGGATGCCGGAGGTTCGTTACTCTATTCCACCTTTCTAGGGGGGAGTCAGTCGGATTTCGGCATGGATATGGACATAGACGCGGCGGGTAACGTGTATGTGGCGGGATATACCGAGTCAACCGACTTTCCCGTGGCGAATCCGTTTCAGGCGACCCATGGAAGTGGAGTGGTGAATGGGATCGTGGATGGTTTCGTAAGCAAATTCAGTCCGGATGGCACAACCCTGCTCTACTCCACTTACCTGGGGGATACGGGTGGTGATACGGTGCATGGCATTGATGTTGACCTGCTGGGGAACATGTATCTTGTGGGCTTTACGAATTCACTCGCGTTTCCGGTGGTGTCGCCCCTCCAGGCTACAAAAGCGGGGGCTGCAAGAGACTATGATGGTTTTGTGAGCAAACTCGATCCGGCCGGTTCAGCCCTGCTCTACTCCACCTATCTGGGTGGGAACGGCTCCGATTATTTCAGAAAAGTGGCGCTGGATGGGGCGGGGACACTCCACGTGGTGGGATATACCAACTCAACCGACTTTCCGACCCAGTCACCCTACCAGGTGGCATCGTCCGGAAAATATGATGCGGTCGTGTTGAAAATCGAAGAAGAGGTTGTTGGCGCTACGGAGGTCTGCGACGGCGTGGATAACGATCTGGATGGTGCGGTGGATGAGGGGTTCCCGGATACCGACGGAGATGGGGTGGCCGACTGTGTGGACCCCGATGACGACAATGACGGTGTTTCGGATGCGGATGAGATGGCTGCCGGTTCCGATCCGCTGAATGCGGCCTCCACGCCGGAGGTCTGCGACGGTCTGGATAACGATCTGGATGGTGCGGTAGATGAAGGGTTCACGGACACCGATGGGGACGGGGTGGGCGATTTGTGCGATCCGACCCCATTGGGGGAGTGTGGTGGGCTGCCGGTAACCCTGCGGGGCACACCGGGGAACGATCTCCTCAACGGTACTGCGGGCGCGGATGTGATAGATGGTTTGGATGGGAACGACACCCTCGGTGGCCTGGGGGGGGATGACACGCTATGCGGAGGGTTGGGGGATGACAAGTTATTTGGCGCCAGCGGCAATGACACGCTGGATGGGGGGGCGGGGACGGATGATTGTCATGGAGGCACAAACACCGATACGGCGACCGCTTGTGAAACCGTGGCGTTTGTGCCATAGCGGATTCATCCCGACCGCGTGACGGTTTCTTGAACGAACGAGGGGGGAGGGGGATGGTAAGGAACATCGTTGGTCTTTCGTTGAGGATTGGATTCTGGATCGTGGTTTCCATGCTTGTGTCCCCGCAGTTCATTTTGGCTGCGGGTGACGCCCTGCTGGAATATCGTTTTGAGGAGGGGACCGGTACCCTGACGGCCAACACAGGTTCTCTGGGCGCGGCAGCGGATGGCACTTTGGTGGGTCCGACGTTTACAACGGATACCCCCCTGGGGAGCGGTTTTGCGCTCTCTCTCCCCGCATCGAATGGATAGGTGAACATCCCGCTGGAGGTCAACTACGTAGACCCCCTCACCGGCGCGCCCGCGAGCGGTGTTACAGTTGAGGCATGGATCAAGCCGATCGGGCTGTTGAATGATCCCCAAGTGCTATTTAGCGATACATCAGGCGGCACCCGATTTCTCTCTGTAGGGTTAAAAAAGCAGGCAGTCGACTTTTTTCTTCGGACGGCGGATTATCCACAAGGGATAAGACTCCTGAGTGGTGTCGTGCCGCGAACAAAGTGGACGCACATTGCGGCCGTATACAATGGTAGCGATCTGCGGGTCTATGTCAATGGCCAGGACAGTTGCGCCTCGCTTCCTGCATCCGGGACCCTGCTCCAGGGGAGTGGCGATGGGACCCCCATTCTAGGAGGGGCGCCGATTGATGCGGGTGGTAGTTATTATGAAGGTCTTATAGACGATCTTCGGGTCTACCCCAGGGCCCTTGCTCCAGAGGAATTGGCGGATGGGATGTTTCTGCCGACCAACGCCTGCGGAGTCTGCGGAAATGGCGTTGTGGAGGCCCTGGAACAGTGCGATCCGCCCGGTGCGCTCTGTCCATCGAACGGCGCGATATGTAGTGCGACCTGCGGCTGTGGATGGACTTACGAAGGGACTACTTGGGATGTAGATGTCCTGGACCTGGCCCTCAACAAGGTGGGCCATGAGATATACACTTTCTCCGGAGGCACCTTTCAGAGTGACGTCGCGTCGCAGGCCGGCTGTACAACGGACACCTATTCGGAGCATGAGGTGGTCGTCCATGACCTGCCACGGCTACGGTTTACCGCAACGATGTCCTGTCCGGATAACCAGACGCGCGACTATGAGGGGGTCTCGGCCGATTTTCAGACGATGGAGGGGTGGATTCTCCCCAATGGAATTCTCAACAACGCCATCCGCGGGACGCGACGCCTCGACCCTTCGACGCCGGAGGTCTGCGACGGTCTGGATAACGATCTGGATGGTGCGGTGGATGAAGGGTTCACGGACACCGACGGGGATGGTGTGAGCGATTGCGTGGATACGGATGACGACGGGGACGGTGTTTTGGATGCGGATGAAATTGCGGCCGGTTCCGACCCACTGAACGCGGCCTCGACGCCGGAGGTCTGCGACGGCGTGGATAACGATCTGGATGGCGCGGTAGATGAAGGATTCACGGACACCGACGGGGACGGGGTGGGCGATTTGTGCGATCCGACTCCATTGGGGGAGTGTGGTGGGCTGCCAGTAACCCTGCGGGGCACACCTGGGAACGATCTCCTCAACGGTACCGCAGGTGCGGATGTGATAGATGGTTTGGATGGGAACGACACCCTCGGTGGCCTGGGGGGGGATGACACGCTATGCGGGGGCTTGGGAGACGACAAGCTGTTTGGCGCCAGCGGCAATGATGTGCTGGATGGTGGGGCGGGGACGGATAACTGTCATGGAGGTTCGGGTACCGACACGGCGGCCGCTTGTGAGATCGTGGCGTTTGTGCCATAGCGAATTGACCGGGGCGCGACGGTTCCTTGGGCATCTCCAAAAACCATCACGAGCATAGGTTCTTATGGATGCCTTTCAGGGTGCGGCGTTCCACGGAAGAGGGGCGTGCCAGACCCCGCTACCCCGTGTTGCGCATACCGGTGGCGATGCAGTTGATTGTTAGCAGGATGGCGTGGATCAGTTCTTTTTTCTCTTTGGGCGGGAACGCCCCCGTGCGTAGTTTGTGGATGAGGTTGACCTGAATGTAGTTGATGGGGTTGATGAACGGGTTGCGGTCTCGGATCGAACGTTGCAGGGCGGGGTCGCAATCCAAAATGCGCGATTGGCCGGTGATCGTCTTGAGCATCTCGACCGTCAGGTCGTATTCCCGTTTGATCCGGCTAAAGACCCGCCGCCCCAGCGCGGGGTCTGTGACCAACTCGGCGTAGTGCCGGGCGATCTGCATATCGGCCTTGGCCAGCGTCATCTGAATGTTGTCAATCAGGTCGTAAAAAAACGGCCACTGCGCGTACATCTCCGAAAGGAGCGCGTCCCGTTCGGACGGCCGCTTCTCCAGAAAAAGCTTGAAGGCCGAACCCAGTGGGAACCACCCGCCGAGCAGGTGACGGCTCTGCGTCCAGGCAAAAATCCAGGGGATCGCGCGCATCTCTTCCATCGTCTTCACCCCGTGACGATAGCCCGGCCGCGATCCCACGTTTAGAAAGCCGATCTCCGTAATGGGTGTCGCCTCCTGGAAATAACGGTGGAAGTCGCCCTCCTCGATCAGTTCGCGGTAGAGGGGATAGGCGATTTCTGAAATCTCCTCGAACGCCGCTTCATATTTGCGATGCGCCCGGACGGTTTTGGGCCGGTGCGTCGCCTTCAAGACACCGGTCACCAACAGCTCCAAGTGGCGCAGCGCTGTCCCCTGGTTGGCATATTTGGAGGAGACCACTTCCCCCTGTTCGGTGATCTTGATCTTGCCGTCCACCGTGCCGGGGGGTTGGGCCAGGATGGCCCGGTGCGTCGGTCCCCCGCCTCGCCCTACGGTCCCGCCACGTCCATGGAACAACACCAGGTCTACCCCGTGCGCCGCAGCCGTTTCCGAAAGGGCCTTCTGCGTTTTATAGAGCGCCCAACTGGCGCTGAAGATGCCGGCCTGTTTGCTGCTGTCGGAGTAGCCCAGCATGACCTCCTGCTCCCGTCCACGCGACAGCAGGTGCGCACGGTAGACCTCGCTTTTGAAGAGACGCGCGAGCGTTTCGGGCGCGCCCGAAAGATCGGAGAGGGTCTCGAACAGTGGAACGATGTCGAGACCACAGCCGCCGTGTCCATCTCCGAGCCCCGCCTCCCTGGCCAGAAGCTGCACGGCCAGCACGTCGGAGGCCCCCGCCGCCATGCTGATGATGTAGCTCCCCACCGCCGCGGGCGAAAGCCCTTCCCTGATTTTCCGCAGGACGCGAAACGTTGCGAGGACCTCCTGGTTTTCCGGCGTCAGCGT
>CAZOFZ010000127.1:0-5165 GCA_964579175.1 uncultured Nitrospirota bacterium
GCGATGAGCGAGTCGAGGTCATTGGGGGCATCCCCGTCGTTGATGACCGTTGCGGCCCGGACGGCACTGTCTATCGTTGCGATGGAGTGCGAGGCCCCACCCTTTGCGCTTTGTACCTCCAGACCGTCATACGCCGCCATGACCCCTCCCGCAACGATCGCCAGGATGGCCACGACGACCAACAGCTCCAACAGCGTAAACCCGGCCTGATTCCTCAAACTTTTGAACCTCTTTTCCGTATGGACTGGCTTCATTTGTGTATCTCCTTTTTTGATTTGTGATGGTTTTGCTCCGCCGTCCCGATGACGACGAAGCGCCTTTGTGGAACCGATCGGCCCGATGCCGACCGATCCCGCTTGACGGTCTGGAATCTCTGTTCGTCCGCTGCCGCTTTGTAGGGCCGCCGCGCCCGCTTTCACAGACACGACGGCCTTTCCGTTTATAAAGAATCTCCCTGTGCCGCCATGGAGGGGCCGTTAGGACGCCCTCCGCAGGGATACCCCGCCGGGTGCAACCCGATGTTCGGCGTGGACGCCGTCTGCCTCATGGGATTCCGACATCGCGGATGCCATGCCGTATGCCATCTTGAAGGCCCGCGCAATCTGGCCAAACTGCAAGGGGGTCAGTTGCATCGTCATCTTCTCGATGCGGACGGAGTACACACCGCATTGGCACCTTGAAATGTCGCAAAACAGGCCGGAGACCAACGTCTCCCACTCCTCTTGTAGCCACGCCGCCCCCGCTGCCTCCATGGTGACCTCCATCCGACTTACACCGGCCGGTTTACACCGGGAAGAACTCGCGGTGACGCCCCTCCCCTTCCTCAGAGAGAACGAGCGATTCCATCTCTTTGGCCTGCTTCAGCAACGTGAGCAGGGCGGCGAAGTCGTCCCGACTGAAATGGAGTTTCAGGTGCGGGATGCTCACGTCATACCCAGCGCAGGGACATTTCTCCACCTGGCCAAAATGGGACTGGGCCAGCAATACATTCTCGTTCAAACGACTCGTTTGCATCTCTTCCTCCTTTGTAAAGTGCCCGGTGCGATATAAAAAAAGCCCGACAGCGGGATGTTCCTCGCTGCCGGGCTCTGGGTTTAAAACCTCCGCCCTTCTTCCCCTGCTCCCCTCCTCATTCGAGGAGGGGTTGGGGGTGGTTGTTCCGGTGACTTCTTCGGCCCCTAACGAACCAGAAACCGGGTGTACATGCCTCCCGTCATGTGGTCGCTGACGTGGCAGTGCAGCAGCCAGACGCCGGGATTGTCCGGCTCCATATCCACCACCCGCATGGAGGCGGGGAGCAGTTCGATGACGTCGGTGCTGCGTCCCGCTTCCGTGCGCACCGTCTCCCCATGCCAGTGGACGGTGTGCATGTCGACCTCCGTCCCCAGGCCGATCAGATACCAGCGGACCCGCTCTCCCTGCCGCATTTCGATGCCGGGCAGGTTTCCGAAAAAGAGGCCGTTGATCGCGTGCTTCAGGTTGGCTTCCTGCTCCGCCTCCGGCGTCTCCTCCGTATTTTCGTTGAAGACCATGAAGAGGGCCGTATATTCCCGATCCACGTCCGCAGGCGTGCCATTCGCACGGGCGCGCTTGGGATCGGTGATGACGATCGTCCCGATCAGCCCTTTGTAAATTTCCTCGTCGCCCATGACGTGGCTGTGGTAGAGCCACACTTTGGAACTTTGGCCGCCCGACTCCGGCCCCGCATTGTGATCCGCAGTCCAGGTGTAGGTGACACGCCCCCCCGGCGGGGCGATGCCACGCGCGTCTCCGTCCGGCGCATAGTGCGCTCCCTCATTTTCGGGGGTATATTTCACCCCATGCGGGTGGATGGAGAGGGGCCGATCCGTTTTGTTGAGGAAGACCACCTGCAGCGTGTCGCCGACCACGGCGTGCAGCGTGGGGCCCAGAATGCCGGCCCATTCCGGCTGCGGCAGGCGCGTGGTGAACGTGGCGTCGGTGTATCCGACGTAGCGCAGTTTGGGATAGGTCAGACGCTCGCCCCAGGGCGATGGCACCGGCTGGTTAAACACCGGATCGCGATTGAGCGGCGCGTAATTCCATGCGACCGGCTCCGCCGCCACGTAGTAGACCCGCGTGGCTCCCGCCTGTGGACGTTCCATTTCCGAAACGGGCTCCGAAATGTGGGGACGGGCCCCCATGCAGGCCACGCCCACCCCCATCCAAAGGGCCAGAAGGATCATCCGTTGCAATGGCAATCCGTTTTTCTGGAAGTATCTCAAGGACATCCAAGATCTCCAATAAAAAGTAGCGCGATTCCAGCTGGAACCCTGCCGGAATGACGGCAATTAAAAAGCCCGGATGGCGATCGGGTCTCGTCATCCGGGCTCTGGGTGTTACACCGCTGGCCGCTTCCGGTTGCGCGGTGCGCTTACGCAGGTGCGACCGGTGCGACCGGTGCGAGGGGAACCACCACAATGCGCTTGCACCGGCGGCACTTCAATTCGACGCCGCCTTTCACCAATCGCGCAAGCAGGCTTCCACAGTCGCACCGCATCGGGTCTCCGGGGGGAGAGACCCGATGCAGTTCCATACACCGAACATCATACCGGGCCTCCTGGGGCCGCATCACACCTTTGCGATCAGAAGGATTCCGGTCCATCGTGATTTTCCTTAAAGTTTTTAAATGTGTTTTAAAACATGTACGCGAGGCCGAGATTGAATCGCGTTTCGTCGCCACCCGCTTCGTCCTCCCAGTTTTCCCAATCCGCTTTCACGGCCACGTCGGAGATGGGGTAGTAGGCCAGACCGTAGGTGAAGACCGAACGATCATGCTTGGGATCGGCCGCGTAGGCCGCAGGCACCTTCTCCTGCGTGTTGAACCGCTCCCAACGGACGAATGGAACCAGGTCCTGCGTGGTGTTGGGATGGATGGCAGGAAGCAGATGATAGGCCAGCTCCACCGTATGACCGACCATCTCCTCGCCCACACCCACCGGCGCACCGGTGTCGTCCACAATCTTTTCGGCGTTATCCACCGTCACCTTCGCGTAGAGGGCCTGGAAATCGAACCCCGCCTTTCTGATACGAACGTCCCCTTCCCAGATGGCGACTTTCACCCCGTCCAGCGTGGCATCCGTCGTCTGATCGGCATCGCCGTGGTAGACGGACGTTCCGACCGAAAGCCCCGGAACGCCGACATACTCCAGTCGGCCCGTGAGGGCCAGGCCTTCGCTGGGTGCCTCGCCGGCATGCGTCCGCCCATCCCGAAGACCGTTCTTGGCGGTAAAACCCCCCGCGTCCAATCCGGAGACGGCGTAGACCCGATATTTGAGGTCCGAGAAGGCCCCGAACAGGCCCACCCCACCCTCTTGCCAGGTGGTCGGAAGAATCGTCCGCTGCACATATGGCCGCTCGACGCTGTAGAAGAGCGGCGGCTCATGAAACTCATTAAGCGGGCCCACTGGCACCAGCACGACCCCCGCCCGAACATTGACTGCGGGATTGATCAGGAAGTCCAGGTAGGCAAACTCCAACTCCGGTTCCTTGAAGGCATGCTCAAAATCCAGCTCCGTGTGCAGGCCGATCCGATCGTTCCACTGATAGCTCAACCCCCACACCATCCGATGCAAATCCATCTGGACCGGATCGCTCCCCTTCGGCACCGACGAACCTTTCGGATCGTTGTAGTGCAGCTCCCCATAGCCATGCCACGTCACCCGGGGCGTCTCCTGCGCAATCCCCTGGGCGGGGGCCCACGTCAGTTGGATGAGACTCAAAACAGCGCTCAAAAACAGGCACTTTGTGTTTTTCATCTTGTCTTCTAACCTCCTCGTTATGGATTGTGACGGCGACACCCGCGTCGCCGGCGAAATCGGCCCCTATGGCCGTCTGCCCCGCGCGTTCTTTTTATCGCACGCCGCGCAGAGTCCGTAGAGCTCCAGTTTGTGACGGTAAATCGTAAAATTGTGCTGCGCCGCCACCTCCTCCTGGAGCCGTTCAATGTCCCGATTTTCAAACTCGATGATCTTATGGCACTGTGTGCAGATCAGATGGTCATGGTGCGTCACGTTGTAGGTCAGTTCGTAGCGCGTATGGCTGTCGCCAAACTGCCGCTGCTCCGCCAATCCACACTGGCAAAAGAGGTTCAGTGTGCGATAGACCGTGGCGATGCCGATGGCCAAACCCTTGGCCTTCATCTCGTCATGCAGCTCTTCCGCCGTCACATGACGCTGCGCTTCCATGAAGGCCCGCAAGATCGCTTCGCGTTCCTTGGTGATCTTCAGGTGGTGTCTCGTAATATGTTCCTGAAGTAGCTCCCCTTCCTGGCCCTGCATGACGACCTCCGCCCGATCAATCTTGATAATGATTATCATATTCAACATCATCATGTCAAGGGGGCAATCCGTTTGCATCCGCGCTTCGGCCATGGTACCGTTTCGCAGCCTTGCCCAGGCCCCTTTTTCCCGCTGCTCCCCACAAGACAAGCATCTGCATTCAGGCATGGACACCCCGGATAAAATCTCGCTGTTGCACGTCGCGGGCCTGACAAAGCATTTTGGCGGGTTGACGGCCGTGGACGGGGTCTCCTTTTCGGTGGACGCGGGGCAGATTGCAAGCCTCATCGGCCCTAACGGCGCGGGGAAGACCACCCTCTTTAACTGCCTCACCGGCATGATTACCCCCACTTCGGGGGAAGTCTTTTTTTGCGGACAAGCGATTTCGCATCTCCCCGCGCATCGGATCGCACGTCAGGGAATTGCCCGGACGTTTCAGAACGTTCGCCTTTTTGCCGAGATGACGGCCCTTGAAAATGTCATGGTGGGACGCTATATTCAGAGCGCCCTGCCCGTGTTGCCCCATGCGGTGGGGGCCGTTTTAAAAAACCGAAAATTCATGGCGGGAGAGCGCGCCCTCCGCCACGATGCGGCGGGCTTCCTGGACTTCGTCGGCCTGTCCCGATATGCCGATCTGCCTGCCCGCGCCCTGGCCTATGGCGATCAGCGGCGGCTGGAAATTGCCCGCGCCCTGGCATCCGCCCCCGTCCTGTTGCTGCTGGATGAGCCGGCGGCGGGGATGAATCCGCAGGAGACCGAGGCGCTGATGGACTTGATGGGTGGGATCCGGCAACAGACCACGCTGTTGCTAATCGAACACAACATGAAGATGGTCATGGGCATCTCCGATCGCGTCGTCGTGCTGGA
>CAZOFZ010000128.1:0-5033 GCA_964579175.1 uncultured Nitrospirota bacterium
GTTCAGGAGCTGGCCAATTTCTTCGAGCGCCGCGTCTCGGCCTATCAGATCGGCGTCACCGGCGATGTCGCCTTCAACGAGGCGTTCTGACGGATTTTCAGGCTGCAGAAAACCGCCCCATGATCGGCACGCACACAACGCTTGCAGGCCAAGAAGTAGCCGGTTTTCAGCCCTTGGGGCAGTCATTCCAGATTGCCGTTTAATTGTACCGGGCAAGCTGATGAACCAAATCCCGCCGCTGCAGTTCACTCGGTGGGATGCTTCTGCTCTCATCGCTAGAACGTCGGCTTCTTTCCAAAAATGCGGATGGCCAGGATGCCCGCCTCGTAGAGCAGGATCAGGGGGACGGCCATCAGGCACTGGTTGAAGATGTCCGGTGTGGGGGTTAGCAGGGCCGCGATCAGGAAGGCCAGAAGGACGGCATACTTGCGGTTGTGCGCCAGAAAGGCGGGGGTCAAGAGACCCGTCCTGGAGACGAGCATCATGGCCACCGGCAGCTCGAATACGAGGCCGAAGGCAATTAAGAACTTGAGATGAAAATCCACATACATTGAGATGGACAACTGGGGTGTCACCCCGTTTTGGCGTCCGTAGTCAATCAGGAAGCGAAGGGCAAACGGAATGGCCACCCCATAGGCAAACCCGATGCCGATCAGAAAAAAGAGGGCCGAAAGCAGGAGAAAGGGGAAATAGGCCCGCCGTTCCGCAGGGAGCAGCCCGGGGGCGACAAACCGCCATCCCTGATAGAGTATCACCGGCAGCGACATCAGAAAGCCGACAAAAAGGGAGACTTTCAAGTCGCTCCACAACACCTCTTCGGGCGAAAGAAAGACCAGCGGCACTTCGAGCGTCCGCCCCAGGCTGCCCCGAATCCGATCCGCAAAAGAGAAGGCCGTGGCCCAACAGACGAGGAGCGCCACCCCCGACGCAATCAGGCGACCGCGCAGTTCCCGAAGGTGGCCGGTAATCGGCATCGGTGTCATTATGGGTCTTTTTCGATCTCCGCGCGGGCCTCTTCCGTCACCTTTTTGATCTTGTGAAATAGGCCCGCCAGGTCGCGGGCCATCTGGGGGAGCTTCTCCGGCCCAATGACAATGAAGGCTACCACCAGCACCAGGATCAACTCGCCGATACCGATTCCTAACATCGCGGTCACCTGATTAAGATTACCCCCCCTGCCCCCCCTTGTTTAAGGGGGGGAGAGAGATTGGGGAGGGGAAAGAGAGGCGTGGACCTTCTTCCAATCGTACGGGAGAGGCTTTCCCCGCCAGTGGCCCATTTGTGCGATGGCCGTGGAGAGGGCCTCGGCGCGATCGTCGCTGGCGGGGTGCGAGGAGAGCAACGCAATGCCCGTCCCCTCTTTTTTAGCCAATTTGGAGAAGAAGGCGATCATTCCCTCTGGCTTGATCCCCGCTTTTTTCAGCAGGGCGAGACCTTCCAGATCGGCCTCCGACTCCTGCTCCCGCCCAAACTGGAGCGATCCCATCCGGGCGGCCAAGTCGCCCCCGGCCCCGCTACCCAAAAAGAGCGTTAGAAGGGCCCGAAGCCCCAGACTGTGGGCGATCCCCTTCAGACTATGTCGCTTCAACACGTGCTGGACTTCGTGGGCCAGGACACCGGCCACCTCTTCGGCGGAATCGGCGGCCTGCAACAGGCCGGTGAAGACGACGACGTGCCCACCCGGCACGGCGAATGCGTTCACCTGCGCATCTTCCACCACGTGCCACCGAAAGCGATAGGGCGTTCCGGCCGTCAGCTTCTCCCCGATTTCCCGAATCATCCCTTCGAACTGGGGCGAAGGTTTCAGGCCGCCACGCATCTGTCCATAGATCTGCTCCCCCAGGGCCACCTCCGACTCGATCGAGATGCGGTCCACCATCCAACCCACCATCCCCGCAGATTTGAAAAGCAAGACCAGGAGGATTAGAACGGGGATCAGGAAGAGCAGACCCAGCCCACCCCATCCGATGCGGGTGCGCCGCTGCTGACGGGCGCACTGCCACTGGAATTGGCGTACCTGCTCCGCAAGCGGTTCCGGAGGGGACTGAAGCAGAGGCCTCGGATCGGTCAGCGCCAGCGAATAGGTATCCCAGGAGAGAAAGAGTTTTTCGTGATTGAGACCACCGCCGTGGAGACGGATCCGTTCGAATAAAATGAACTGTCCTTGTTGGTCCGCGCCGACAAAATGGATTCCATCCGCGCGAATGCAAATCTGGACCGGTTCCCCTTCCGGTCGAAAGCCGGGGCCGAACGCCACGGCGTCCATCCGTGTTATCTCTTGCTCGTGCCCTATCCCTTGCTCCTGCCCCTGGGAAGGAGCCCCCTCTACTTTATTCATCTCCGCCTAAAAGCCCGCCCAGGCCCCCCAGCAGAGAGCCTTCGTCACGTCCTCCGCCGCCGGTACGCGGCATGGCGGCATAGATGCGGTTGGCCAAACGGCTCAGCGGGAGCGATTGAAGCCAGATTTTTCCCGGCCCCTGCAAGGTGGCAAAGAACAGGCCCTCTCCCCCGAACAGGGCCGATTTGATCTTGCCGACATATTCGATGTCGTAGGCGACGGAGGGCTGAAGGGCCACAATGCAGCCGGTGTCCAGCCTGATCATCTCGCCCGGCGCCAGATTCTTCTCCATCAGCGTCCCCCCTGCATGGACAAACGCCAGACCGTCCCCTTCCAGCTTCTGCATAATGAACCCCTCGCCCCCGAACAGGCCGACACCCAGCCGCTTTTGAAAGGCGATCCCGACCGTCACCCCCTTGGCCGCGCAGAGAAAGGCGTCCTTCTGGCAGACCATCTCGCCCCCCAGCGCCTTGAGATCGAGCGGGACGATCTTGCCCGGATAGGGGGATGCGAAGGCCACCCGCTTTTTTCCCGCACTGCGGTTGATGAAGACTGTCATAAAGAGCGACTCCCCGGTCAGCAGCCGTTTCCCCGCGCCGATGAGCGACCCCAGGAATCCCGACTTCTTCTCGGAGCCATCCCCAAAGATCGTCTCCATTTCGATCCCATTTTCCATATACATCATCCCACCGGCCTCGGCCAACGCCGCCTCCGTAGGGTCGAGTTCGATCTCGACATACTGCATCTCCGCACCGAAGATCTCGTAATCTACAACGTCCATCCGTCCCATTTGTCTTTCTCCTCCATTCAGATTTCGAAATTTGTCATGACGATTTTTGCGTGAAGTAGGCCGAGAAACCTTCCCGCGCCACGGCCGATGCCTTGATTTTCCAATGATCGGGATGATTGACCACCAGGGCCGCCACGGCAATCTCCGGAGACGAAAGGGGGGCCATGCCAACGAACCAGCTGTTCTTCCCGGGGGGATGGTGCCCCGTCAGCGAACCGGTCTTCCCACCGATTCGGACGCCGCGCAACCCGGGCGTGACCTGCCCATTGCGAAAAGCCTTTCGGGATGTCCCGCTGGTAATGGTGAGGGCCATCATCTCCCGAATCGTCCGCGCCGTTTCGGGCGAGACGATGGTGGCATGGGGACGCGGCGCGCAGGCATAGAGGGTTTCCACCTCGGTTTGCACCCGATCCACCAGGCAGGGGGCCATCATCACGCCATCGTGGGACAGGGCCGCCGCGATCAGGGCCGCATGGAGCGGAGAGAGCCCGATGTCGCCAAACCCCGCCGCAGCCTCCGCCAGACCCGCCCGCCCCGCTTCGACGGCCATCGGACTCGTCTGGAGCGGGAGCTCGAACGGAATGGCGCGATTGAACTGGAACCGTTCGCCATACGTCATCAGCCGGGACGCATTCAACCATCGAAGCGCCACCTTCGCAAAGACCACGTTGTTGGAATCGGCCAGCGCCTCCGCAAAGGTGGTCTTGATCCGGTCTCTTCGCGGATGGTCCGTCCAGGATGACGGCCCCATCCGATAGGGGCTGCCATGGTAGGCAATCGTCGTGTCGGGGTTGGCGAACTTCCCTTCCAGCGCGGCGGCGGTCGTCACCAGTTTGAAGATGGAGGCCGCAGGATAGGTCGCCCGCAAGGCCAAGTGTCTGGCATCCGGGTCTTGTGCCGAATATTCCACCATGGCGAGCACCCTCCCGGTGGGGGGATGGATCGCCACGAAGACGCCGTAAGGCACCTGATGTTTTTTGAAAAATTGCTCCATCGTCTCTTGGAGCGTGGGGTCAATCGTGTAGACCGCCTTGATCCCCCCTTCAAAATGGGTCACGGCGCGTCCTGCCTCAATCCGGTCGAAGCGGGGAAAGAAGTCCTGCAGGCGCAGTCCCATTCCCCCCGTACCGACCTCCATCCGCAGGGGGGTCTTCTGAAGGAGATCGGTCGGGTCTGGAACCGAACTCTGCCCTGAATCCTGGCCCCAGCCCCAGCTCCCCAACACGACAAGCAGGCCAATGAGAATATAGCCAACCCGCACGCGCTTTCGGCCACGCGCGCCACTCCCATCGCGCCCCGCTCCATATCGGTATTGGCTCATCGCTTCCCCGTGCTCTCGCCGCTCTTTTCGGTCTCCCACTGCAAGGTCTTCTCCAAACCCTGCATGAGCGATCGCACCCTTTCGATGAACAGTCCGCGCTGTTTAAGGAGGTTCACGATCTCGCCCTGGAGCTGGTTGACCTGTCGCACGGCGGTTGCGGTGATCTCCTCGGCGCGCAGTTCGGCCTGGCGGATCAACATCTCCCCCTCTTTCTTTGCCACCCCCTTCATCTCCTCGCTCATCTTTTGGGCGGCCACCAGGGTCTGGGTGAGGGTGTCCTCCATTTTCCGCAACTCCGCGATGAGGCTCCCCTGCTCCTCGCACCGCGCCTTCAGGGCACGATTGTCCCGGATCATCTCTTCGACCTGATCCGAAAGACGCGAAAGCGCGCCCTCCACCTCTTCCGCGTCATACCCGCGAAAACGGGTCCGGAAGGTCATCTGTCGAATATCCAATGGGGTCATATGGGCTATTGTAACCGACTGGCCAGATCGTAAAGCGAACGGACCAGAAACTGTTTGAGGAACACGATGATGAGCAGCACCACCATCGGCGAGAGGTCCATCCCCATGCCATACCCCATC
>CAZOFZ010000129.1:0-394 GCA_964579175.1 uncultured Nitrospirota bacterium
GTGTTTGGAGGCTGGGGCGGGGCGTGTAGTGGGACGACGAGCTCCTGCACGGTGACGATGGATGTGGCTAAAACGGTGAGCGCCACGTTCAACCCGGCGTCTGCGGGGAATGTGACGCTGACGGTGGTCAAGGCGGGGACAGGTCGGGGGACGGTGACGTCTTCGCCCGATATCAATTGCGGGGCTGACTGTGAGGGGACGTATCTATCCGGCACCCTCGTCACATTGACGGCCACACCCGAGAATGCACAGTTTGTGTTTGGAGGCTGGTCGGGGTGCGCGCCCACGGCCACGCCCACGGTCTGCACGGTGACGGTGAACGCCGCGACGACTGTCACGGCCACGTTCAACCCGGCGTCTGCGGGGAATGTGACGCTGACGGTGGTCAAGGCGG
>CAZOFZ010000129.1:494-5015 GCA_964579175.1 uncultured Nitrospirota bacterium
GGACAGGTCGGGGGACGGTGACGTCTTCGCCCGATATCAATTGCGGGAACACCTGTACGGCGACGTACACACCCGGCACCTCCCCCACCTCCGTCACATTGACGGCCGAACCCGAGACAGGGTTTGTCGTGGATGGCTGGTCGGAGGGGCACTGCAGCGCCACCAGCACCACTTGTACGGTCACCCTGACGCAGGACAAGACGGTGACGGTCACCTTTGCGCTCCCCGCAGTGAAGATCACCATTTCTCCGGACAAGGTGGAACTGGGCCCCGGCGGAAAACAGACTTTCGTTGCCACCGTCACCGGTACCACCGACCCGGCCGTGATATGGAGCCTTCCGGCGGATCCATCTGGGAAGACGTTCGGGAGCTTGGACCAGCAGGGGAACTACACCGCCCCGACAGAACCGGGCACCTATGAGGTGGTGGTCGTCAGCCAGGCCGACCGAAGTCAGAGCGCCACGGCGACGGTGACGGTTGTTTCGACGCCCGTGGTCTCCCTCTCGGTCAGCCCCGCGACGGTGAAACTTCCACCGGGTGGCACGCAGACGTTCACCGTCACAGTCAGTGGGAGCAGCAATCAGGGGGTCACCTTCACCGCGACGGGTGGCACATTCAGTGGCAATACCTACACGGCACCCGGCGCTGGCACCTATGACATCACGATCACGAGTGATGCCGATCGGACCAAGACGCTGACAATTTCCGTGACGGTTGAGACACCGCCGAATATCACGGTTTCCATCCTTCCCGAATCGGCGACCGTCAGCACGAACGGCGTCCAGGGCTTCACCGCCGTCGTGACCGGCAGCAGCGACACCGGTGTGACCTGGAGTGTGGTCTCCGGAGGGGGAACGATTACACAGGAGGGTGTCTACACGGCGCCGAATAGCGTAGGCAGTGGCAGCGCGACGATCCGGGCCGAAAGTGTCGCCGACAGGGCGAAGTTCGACCAGGCGGTGGTGACGCTGACCACCCAGGCGGTGGTGTCGGTGGTGGTCAGTCCCCGCGACGCGGAAGCGGCCCTGGGCGGAAAGGTGGCCTTCACCGCCACCGTTTCCGACAATACGGCGGTCACTTGGAGCGTAGAAGACGACGACGGCAACAAAGGGGCGATTGACAGCACGGGTCTCTACACGGCCCCCGCCGTTCCGGGTACCTATTATGTGACGGCCACCAGCGGTAGCGCCAGCGACACGGCCAAGATCACCGTCGCCAACCTGCCGCCGGTCATCGAAACCAAGCTGCTCTCCGTCAGCGTGGGCGAAGGTGAAACGGTCAATATTCCCATCGAGGCTTCCCCCGGAGGAGACGGCATCCTGACCTACGAGGCGGAGGGTCTCCCGGACGGGTTGAGTCTGGATCCGGAGACGGGGGTGATCTCCGGTACGCCGACGGAACCCGGAGACTACGACGTCACGATTGAAATCTGCGATGGGGCCAACTGTGTCACGATCACCATTCCGATCCATGTCGAGCCGGAGGGGAGCACGAAGAATTTCCCGCCGACGCTGGTGAACCCCGGCAACCGTATCAACGGGGTAAACGAGACGGTCTCACTGGAAGTGGTGGCGTCCGATCCGGAGCGGCAGCCGTTGACCTATCGGGCTACGGGATTGCCCCCGGACCTGACAATCGGCGCGACGGGGCTTATCAGCGGGACGCTTTCGGCCACGGCGCATACGGGGAGCCCCTACACGGTGACCCTCACGGTACAGGAACCGGGGACTGCCGGGCTCACCGCCACCGAATCGTTCGTTTGGAAGGTGTTGGCCACGGCGCCGGTCAACCTGCCGCCGGTTGTGCAAAATCCGGGCAACAAGATCAACGTGGCGGGTGAAACGATCTCGCCACTCCAGATCGAGGCCTCCGATCCCAACGGCGATCCGATGACCTTTACCGCCAGCACTCTTCCCCCGGGTCTGAAGATCGGTCCGACCGGCCAGATCGGCGGTACGCTGACGGATGATGCCGACCGGGGCAGCCCCTACGTGGTGCAGGTGACCGTGTTGGATGGTTCCCTCTTCTCCACGCAGAGCTTCCGTTGGGAAGTGGCCCCGAAGGGGGCGACCGTTCAGAATGTCTCCCCCACCCTTTCTAATCCGGGGACACAGTCCGGTGTGGAAAAGGTTGCGATTCTGCCCTTCTCTCTGGTGGCGACCGATGCGAATGGAGACACGCTCACCTTCTCGGCCAGCGGCCTCCCTGCGGGCCTGTCGCTCAATTCGGTCAGCGGTGTGGTGACCGGCACGCCGACGAAGGCGGACACCTACAGCGTCTCCGTGACGGTGTCGGATGGGACGGTTGAGGTGACGCAATACTTCACCTGGAAAATAGACCCGGCCGGGACCGTGCAGACGAACGATCCGCCCTCATTGACGCACCCCGGCGACAAGATCTCCGTCGTGGGGGAGGCGATTACGCCACTTCAACTGTTGGCGTCCGATCCCGAAGGGGACATCCTCTCCTTTACGGTCGGCAATCTCCCCACAGGCCTGGGGATCAGCCCCACCGGCCAGATCAGCGGTACGCCGGCCCAAAGCACCGAGGGCAAAACCTTCATCGTGACCGCGACGGTGTCGGATGGATCGCTCTCCGCCACGCAGAGCTGGCGCTGGACGATCGAGGCCGCTCCGCCGTCCGGCGCATCGGGCAATCATCCGCCCACCGTGAGCAGCCCTGGAGACAAGGCGGGGGTGGAAGGTCAGCCAATCGCGCCGATTCCGGTCATCGCCTCCGATCCGGACGGGGATGTGCTCTTCTATTCGGCCAGTGGGTTGCCGGAGGGCCTGTCCATTGACGCAGGGAGCGGCTTTATCACCGGGACCCCCACGTCCAATGAAGAATATACGGTGACGGTGACGGTCTCCGACGGCGAATTTTCCGCATCGGCCTATTTTGTCCTGACCATTCGGGCCTTAGCCATTGCGGACGACTCCCCGGAAAACGCGCCCGACGTCCAGCACCCCGGCAATAAGGTGGGGGTGGTCGGTACGGCCATTGTGCCGCTCCAGATCGTGGCCTCCGATCCCAACGGCGACCCGCTCACCTTTACGGTTGCCGGGCTTCCGGCGGGCCTCAAGATGAACGCCACGGGGCAGATTTCGGGCACGCCGACGACTGCGGTGACCGCGACGGTGAATGTAACAGTGTCGGACGGGAAGCTATCGTCCACCGTCACCTTTACCTGGACGGTGACCCAAACGCCTCAATCCAATAAGCAACCCGATGTGACGCCGGTAGACCCGACCGATATTCCGACCGACAGCAATAGGGGTGAACCGATTACGCCATTCCGGCCGGTTGTCGCAACCGATCCGGAAGGGGATCCGCTCACCTACTCGGCCACCGGACTGCCAGAAGGTCTTTCGATTGACCCGGTGACCGGCTACATTACCGGAACGCCCAAAGACCCAGGGACCTACAACGACATCAAGGTGACGGTGTCGGACGGCACCACGCAGATCACGGTTACCGTTCCTCCGTTCGTGGTCGGTTTTGAGGGGAATGACCCGCCCACGGTAAGTAGCCCGCCGTCGAGTATGACGCGCTCGGAGGGCGAACCGATCACGCTCCAGATTGTCGCAAGCGATCCGGAAGGGCAAGCACTCACCTATACGGCCACGGGGCTTCCGGCGGGCCTCTCGATCAATCCGTCCACCGGTCTGATCAGTGGCACGCCAACGGCAACCGGGACGTATTACGTCGAGGTGACGGTCTCGGATAGTAGTGGCGCCTCCAGCGTCGTTTCCTTCACGCTGACGATCTCCTTTGGCAGGCAGGTTGCATCCTGTAGCGCGGCGACGCCCAGTATTTCGACGATCCGTCCGGCCAACCTGCGGCGCGTGCCGATCAGTATCCTGGGAGTGAAAGACCCGATCGTCACCAAGATTGTCCAAGATGAGCCGACCAATACCCTCAGTACGCTCCACACGGCGGTGGATGGCGGTGGCATCGGCAAGAGTCGCGCCTGGGTGCGTGCGGAACGGCGTGCGCGCGGTAACGGGCGTATCTACCAGATTTTCTTCAGCGCCAAGGACAGCGCCGGTGCGGCCTGCATGGGTTCCGTGAAGGTGGGTGTGCCGGTCTCCGGAAGCCGTCCGGCGTCAGACGATGGCACCCGCTACGACTCCACCGTCCCCGGCAGCCTGCGGCGGTAACCGCACAAGCACCCCAGCCCCTCCCAACCTCCCCTTTAAGCAAAGGGGAGGGGCGGCTCCTGCTATTTCCCCCTCTTTAACCAAAGAGGGGGTTAGGGGGAGTTATTCAAGAGGACGCACACCGCCTAAAAACCCCTCCCGACCTCCCCTTTAATAAAGGGGAGGGGCAGCCCCCCGGGGGAGGGATCGTCTCCCGCGATGGCTTTTGGAGGGCGGGCTCTGCGATGGCTTTCCCCCTTCCTGCCTTATTCCCCCTCTGTAATCAGACCTGCCTTTATTTCCCTCTCTTTAACCAAAGAGGGGGCCAGGGGGAGTTATTCAAGAGGACGCACACCGCCTAAAAACCCCTCCCGACCTCCCC
>CAZOFZ010000130.1:0-5005 GCA_964579175.1 uncultured Nitrospirota bacterium
GGGTGGAATCAGCGGCTGTTCCGGCAGCGAGAGATGTTCCTTGGCCTTTTGAATCTGCTCCAGGGTCACCGGCGGTGGAGACGGCAGGGGTGGAGCCGGGGGCGCTTCCGGCGGGGATGCGACTGCGGGAGCCGGTGGCGCAGGTTTCGGCCTGGGATGGGCCAAGGCCGGGGGAAGGTGCCACGTCAGCCCCAGTGTGCATAGTAATAGTAGGACGGCGCGACGGAACCACGTCAGGGGGGGATTACCAACTCCGTTCGCTCGGTGCATTGGCTAAACCGCCTCCTCACTGAAGGAAATCCCCCCCAATTGTGCTCCTATGTATAATGCCATCCGGTTCAAAAGGCAAGTCGCGGTTTTTTGCACCCTCACGTCGTGAGGCGTTTGTAGATGCGCGGGAGTTTCTCGGGCAGGGTTTCGACGCGATCAATCGCCAGGTGGGCCGTGTCGCCATAGATTCCCCGCACCCACTCGGCCGCCTCGCGGTCAACCGTGATGCAGAAGGGATGGATGCCGGCCCGCCGGGCCTCGCGCAGGGCCATCTTCGTGTCGGCCATCGCGTAGCCGCCGTCGTAGTCGTCGTCCAATGGCCTGCCGTCGCCGATAAGAAAGAGGATCTTAGTCCGCTCCGGCTGGGCGGAGAGCAGCCGTGTGGCATGGCGGAGGGCAGCACCATCCCGATTCTGCGTGGCGGACTGGAGGCGTCCGATTCGCAAATCGATCGCTGGGTCATAGCGCTCTTCAAACGACTTCACAATTTGGAAATCCACGGCCTCCCGCCCGCGCCCCGAAAAGCCAAACAGGGCAAAGCGGTCTCCAATCGCCCGGAGCGCCCGCGCAAGCAGCACAAGTGCCTCCTTTTCGATTTGCAAGATCGTCCGCCCGCGCTCCGCAATCCGCTGCCGTGTGGAGCCGCTCAAATCAACTAAAAAGGCTGCGGCGACGCTCCGTTCCTTCCGCTGGTGCCGAATGTAAATCCGATCGGATGGCGTCTGCCGCATCCGCACCGCGACCCGCGCCGACACCAGGCTGTCCAGATCGAACGTATCGCCGTCGCGCGCGCCGCGCACCCTTGCAAGGCCCACGGGCCGCAGCCGCTCGAACGCCGCAAGAATCGCGCGCGCCCCGCCACTCGAGACCGTCACCGTCTCACCCGCTCCGTCCGGAACGTCCCGTTCGATCACCTGACACCAGTCCGGCCGATAATCTTCCGCCCGCGCATCCCACTCATCCGTCCTGCTCCCACGGGCGGTCCTGCGGACGGCGGGACGCTTCGCGTGGCCGCCAACACCGGTGCCAAAATCGGGTGGCGTCGTTTCCTTTTCCGCATGCTCTCTTGTTTCCGACTCACCGACCTCGGCGGTTGAGGAAAGCGCGCCGCCGCCCGCAGGACCCTCGGTGCCGACTTGATCGAGTTTTGCCTCGCTTAATTTTTTCAGCAGTCCTTCGGCCTGGAGCATTTCCTTGAGCGCCGCTTTTGTCTTCTCCACCCGTTCGGGATCGAGGTGTCCTCGGGTAGAAGGCCGCAACGCGCCCCCTCCCGCGCCCTCCCCCCGCCGTTGCGGGCCGCGATCTTCGAACGGCTCCATCTCGCCCGACGGGGGTGGCAGATCGCTTTCATCGCGCAGCAGATCGTAAACGCGGGTGACGGCCTGCATCGAGGCGGTAATGGTCGCCTCCACCGCCTGAACGGCCCCCAGAATTCGGCAGGCCTCGAAGAGCAGCGATTGCAGTTCCTTCGGAATCGCCTCCCGCGTCCTGCCGGCCAGGGAAATCTGGCGCAACAGTTCCACCACCGCGCCGCGCGGGGTGAGGCCGACGAGCGTTCGGCAGGCCAAAAGATCGCTCTCACGCATCTGGATGAGCGAGGTGCGCAGGCCCGGATAGGCCCGTTGCAGATGGAACGCCACACGCGCGCCCTCGGTAATCTCGAAGAGTTGCCGGGCCAACGCCGGTTCCGGAAAATCTGCAAGGAAGTCGGTGAGGGATTGTGCATCTACGAAGGTCTCAAACTCTAAAAAACCGGCTTGGAAGGCCGTGGCGACGGTGTACCAGGCGCGATTCCGTGCGTCGTCGGGGAAAAGGCCGACGTGCGCGGGGAGATAAATCGTCCGTCCGTCGGTGGTGGGCGACTCCCCCTCGGCTGCGGGGGAAACGGCCACCGGCTCTCCGCAGAGGGCCTGCGCGAACACCTGAAGTGTGCGGGAGACGGTGGTTAGGGATACCCCGCCGCGCAGCCGGTCCAGGGCCTGCCGGGCGGCCTTCGATTCCAGCGCAAAATAACGCCCGGCCGCAATCGGATCGCGCCCCAGCAGGGCTGCGCCCTCGTCCACCCAGGCCGGGAAGCCTGCGGTATCCGGGCGCAACGCATCCAGAATCCTGGGCCCATTCTGGAAAAAGGTGGCGGCCAGTGCCGGATCGCGCCGGGCGATCCGTGTGGCCGAGGACAGGAACGTCTCCACCAAGCCGACCTTTGCAAACGGCGGGAGCAGCTCGACGGCGGAGGTAAACGTCGCGCAGGCCAGGTCGGGGTGTTGCGGGGCGATCTCGGCGGTCAGGGCCAGCAGGGATTCGATGGGTGACGTGCCTTGGGACGAGGTGCCTTGCGTGGCCGCCAAAATGCCGGCGACGCCGGAGACGATGTCGGGGCTCTTTCGAATAAAGAGGAGCGCCGTGTACAGCGGCGTCAGTTGCAGGACGATCGCCACCCAGCGCGGCAGCAGGGAGATCGGCAGCACCCGAAGCAGGGCGGGACTGATGCGGAAGTACTCGACGGCCAACGTGTAATCCTGCCGCCCCAACGCCACCCCCTGCGCGGCCCATTGATCCATCTCTGCGGGCGTAAGCGGGACGGCGGCGAGGAGCGCCGGCGCCTGCTGGCAGTATTCGAACGCCAGGTGCGCGTCTTGCCGGGCGAGCGCAAGTCCCTGCCGCACAAAACGCGCTTGTACGTCGGGATCGGGAATCTGTGCGAAAAGGGCGGCCCCCTGCCGGAAGAACCGGACCCCCGTGGCCGCCGAGTCTTGCGAAATCTGAATCCCGATCCCCACCCAAGTGTCGAGCAGGTCGGGTGCTGCGAGCACTCCGGGTGCTGCGAGCACTCCGGGTGCTGCGAGCACGCCGGGTGCCGCAAGCACACGCAGCAGGTCGGGCAGGTGCTGAAAATAGGCCGCCGCCCCCTTTTTGGAAAAATCCGACAGGATGAGACCGGCGTTGATGGCCGCGCGCTGGACGGGAAGCGGAAGGGCCGACACCCCCTGCATCATCCGATTCAGGTCGCCGGGGTCGAGTGTGTCGGAAAACAGATTGCGGACGGCCTCAAGCGACATGTCCGGTCTCTTTTCGGCCTTTCATCCATTCGATGAAGAGGGGGAGCACGGAGAGGACAACAATGGCCAGGATCACGCGCGTGAAGTTGTTTTTCACAAAGGGGAGATTCCCGAAACCATACCCGCCAAAGACGAAGAGGGCCACCCAGAGGATCCCCCCCGCCACGTTGTACCAAGCGAACCGGCGATAGTCCATTTTTCCGATCCCCGCCACAAATGGCGCAAACGTGCGGAGGATGGGGACAAAGCGAGCCAGCACAATCGCCTTGCCGCCATGTTTTGCGTAGAAGCGCTCCGTCCGTGCAAGGTGCGCTTTTTTCAGGAAGGGACCCCATTCGCGCGCCAGGAGCTTCCGACCGATGCGGTATCCAATTCCGTAGTTGACCGCATCGCCCACGATGGCCGCCACGCAGAGCAGGACGAACAGCCGACCCACGCCGAGCCCACCCCCTGCGGAGAGGGCGCCCGCCGCAAAGAGCAGAGAGTCGCCGGGTAGGAAGGGGAGGACAACGAGACCGGTTTCGCAGAAGACGATCAGGAAGAGGATGCCGTAGGTCAGCGGCCCATATTCGTTTAAAATGCCGATGAGGTGACGATCCAGGTGCAGGAAAATGTCCATCACGCCCTGAAGCGCTTCAAGAGGAGCCATCACGATAGACCTGCCATGGCATCGGAAATCGTGACGCGAATCATGGTTCGCCCTTGCGGAACGGCATCCCGATCAGCGCCGCCAGAGACAGCCAATGCGGATAGGCGCGAAGACCGATCACCAGGCCCTCCTGGGGTCTCCTGCAATCGGTTTTAAACAGGCGATCCCAGCATGAAAAGATCGTGGCATAGTTGCTATTCGTTTCGGCCGGCACGTCGGAGTGGTGAATCCGGTGCAGATCGGGGGTCACGAAGAGGCGACGGGTCACCGTTTCAACGGATGCGGGAAGCCGGAAGTTGCCATGCTGAAACTGCGCCGCAGCCACCAGCGCCCCTTCGAAAACGGCCACAGCATACCATGTCGCCCCCCACAGGACAACAAACCCCAGGCGCAGCAGGGCGGAGACCAGAATCTCCCCGGGATGGAAGCGCGAAGCGGAGGTGACATTCAAGTCCCGGTCGGTGTGGTGAACGCGATGCAGACGCCAAAGCCACGGGACGCGATGAAAGGCGATATGCAGCAGATAGGTGAAAAGATCGAGGGCAATCAGCGAGAGCACCACGTTCCAAACCGCGCCCACTGCGTGAAACAGACCCACCGGTGGCGAAATTACGCGCGCGGCCCAGAGGCCGAAGAGCCCCGCGAGGAGGGTATTGATACCGCCCAGAAACAGATTGGTGGCGTCGTGTCGCAGGGCTTCCTGTACCCGTCTGCGCGCAGGGGCGCGATATTCGATGGCCAGGCACAGAAAGAGGCCGATAAAAAATGCAAGACCACGCATGGAAGGTCTATGAAAAGCCCGTGGGATCAGGCGATCTTTGCGTCATCGGTCACGTTTTTTGACATTGGCAGGGGCTTATGTTAGCTTGGGCCGTGTCTTTTTCAGGCTTCTTTTCGCGCTTACGCGCACTGTATTCTAACACTGCCTTCCCCTCCAAAACATCCGACGAGATGATGTTGGAACAGATGCCCCTCGAAGTCCAGGAAGAAGTCCAGGAAACACCGGAGACGATCCGGGTGGGGGGGG
>CAZOFZ010000131.1:0-4961 GCA_964579175.1 uncultured Nitrospirota bacterium
ACCCGCCCCCCCAAGCAGGGTGGGCCGTCTGTCGGCCTCTATCGGTAGAGGGACATGGAGGGCCGGGTTGGCCCGACATTCCTGTCATAAAAACGAACAAAAATGTCGAACTCCCTCCGCGCAAACCCCCTCCCATTTTTCAATCTGGCCCGATAATTCTTTCTATCTTATTAAAAAATAGTGTTTTTTATTTTGCGTTTCAGGCTTTCAAACAAATGGCATGAATCTTGCTAATAAATAATTGAAGAGGACTAATGTGATACTCCGTTGGGCCCTATGCGACCAGACATCATCCAACCCCCATTCAAAGACCATTTCTTCCGGGCCGACTTCGACGCCGATCCGATGCCGGTATTATCGCTATATCCCTATCCCGCGCCATTGGCCCTCGATGCGGTGGTCCTTTCGGTCTGTGGCCTTTCGCAGCACCCGAAGCGGATTCCGTGGACAATGCTCTCCGGCCTCCCGCGTGTGAAGGAAGAGCAGCCGCTCATCTGCCAGATTTTCAACTGGTCGGAACGGGTTCGGTGGGAGGGGGTTCGGCTGGTGGATGTTTTGGATTATCTCCGGATCGACACCCACCCGGAGGGATATTTCGCCTTCTATTCCCGTGACGGCGCCTTCTTCGAGGGATTATCGCGGGATGAGGCGCGCGACCCGCGCGTCCTCCTGGTCTGCGGGCTCAACGACAAGCCTCTGCCAGAGGCACATGGCGGGCCGCTTCGGCTGGTCGTACCGTTTCTCCAGGGCTATAAGAGTGTCAAGTGGCTGGAGGCGATTCGGGCCTATCGGAACGACCCCATCGGCATTAAACGCCTCCTGGGGCAGAGCCCCACCGGCGCGCTCAACGACACCTGGAAGGGCAAATACCAGATCGCCTTGCCTGCGGGTAGGGTGGGCGATCCCCCCCTCTTTTCATCCGCGTCACCCGCGGTCGAGGCCCCTTCGGACGCCCAAAAAGAGCGACCGGTCCCGGTTTCTGGCACGATCCCGGGCGCCATCCCCCCGAAGTCGTCCGGGGGTAGGGGGGGGCGCCTGAAGGAAGTGGTGGCCATTGTGCGTCCCCAAAAACATGCCGCAACCCGTCAGGCCCTGGAAGCGATCGGTATCTTTTCTTATAACACCTTCACGGTGCAGGGGCGCAGCAGACAACGAGGCTTGCGGTTTCGCTCCGACGGGGGAGACGAGTCGGTGGCCATCAAATTCCTGCCCAAACAATACTTTTCCATCGTGATTCCGGAAAAGGATCTTTCCGCCGTCGTTGCGGCGCTGGTGAAGGCCAATCGGACCGGCAAAGGGACGTTCGGAGACGGCAAGATTTTTGTGCTCGATCTGGACGACGCCGTCCGAATCAGCAACTTCGAAGTCGGCGCGGAGGCCGCGCAATGAAAATGATTCGAGCCATCATCCGCCCTGAGCGTGAGGAACAGGTCCTTACGCGATTGGAAGCGGCCGGACTCTATGCCATGAGCAAATATCCGGTGCTGGGCCGGGGCCGACAGCGTGGCATCCAGGTCGGCGCGGTCAGTTATGACACCCTCTCCAAGATCATGTTGATGATAGCCGTCTCGGAGCAGGATTACCAGAAAGCGATCCAGGCCATCCAAGAAGGGGCCGGTACCGGGCACCCCGGCGACGGGCGGATTTTCGTTCAAACGATCTCGCATGCCTACACCATTCGCATGGGGAGCCGAGAGGAGGCGCTCACGTGAAACATCTGCTCCGGGCGATTCAAAGCGGGCACCCGGCCACACTCGCCGCCGCCTTCCTCTATTTCGATGTCAGCTTCATGACCTGGGTGCTGGTCGGCGCACTCGGCATCCATATCTCCAGCGATCTTCAACTCTCCGCCGGACAGAAAGGGCTCATCGTCTCCATCCCGCTCCTGGGGGGCGCGGCCTTCCGGGTCTTGGTCGGCCTTTGCGTGGATCGAATCGGCCCCCGGAAGGTGGGGATCGCCACGTTATCCCTGACCCTGATTCCGCTGGTCTGGGGATGGCTGGGTGCGACGTCGTTTCAGGAGATGGTCTTCCTTGGGTTTTTACTGGGCATCACGGGCGCCAGTTTTGCGGTGGCCCTCCCCTTGGCCAGTCGCTGCTATCCAGAAGAACATCAGGGGATCGCACTGGGGATCGCCGGTGCGGGGAACAGCGGCACGATGATTGCCGTCCTGGTCGCGCCGTTTTTGGCCGAATCGTTCGGCTGGCATGCGGTCTTCGGTCTGGCCATCCTGCCGGTCCTGATCGCGCTTTGGGTCTTCTGGCGTTTCGCGGAGGAGTATGGGGAACCGCCCCGTCCCACCCCTTTCTCGAACATCGTGGCGCTGCTCCGCACGTCCGATCTGGTTCGCTTTAACTTCTATTACGGCGTCACATTCGGCGGCTTTGTGGGGATGGCCAGCTTCCTGGGTATCTTCCTGCATGACGAACACGGCGTCCGTCCGGTGGCGGCGGGCGGGCTGACGGCCCTCTGTGTCTTTGCCGGAAGTTTCATCCGTCCGATCGGGGGGTATCTGGCCGATCGCATCGGCGGGCTGAAGCTGTTGATCGGTCTCTACGCGGCGGCCGCCCTCTGTTTCCTGGTCGTCGCCTCCCTCCCCCCACTGTGGCCTGCGGTCGCCGTAATCTTTTTGGGGATGCTGGCGCTGGGAATGGGCAATGGGGCGATTTTCCGGGAGGTGCCGCTCCGATTTCCCGAAAATGTCGGTTTCGTCTCCGGCATCGTCGGGGCCGCGGGGGGACTTGGCGGTTTCTTTCTCCCCACGCTGCTCGGCGCGATGAAAGATGGAACCGGATCGTTCTCCGGCGGGTTTCTGCTCTTCTCGGGGATCGCGCTCTGCTGCGGCATCGCCACGTTCCTGAAGATACGGGAAATGCCCCCGGAGGCGGTCTTCATCGAGGGGGATCACGTCGAGGGACGGGTCCGGATGGAAGTGGTCTTCGGTGGATAGGCGAGTTTGTAACCATCCGCCAAAGTTGACCGCACGGGAAGCCGAGGCCATTTTGCTGGCAGGGTGGCTGCTCTTCTTCTGTATTCTCCTCGTTCCCGTGTCCGCAGCCGCGTATGATTTTCTGCCGTCCGATGCGGAAGGGCGCAATCCGATCTGGGAGGAGCGGTCGGCCCGCATCACCTTAAATCTCGATGCCCCGGGGGCGCCGCCGGGGGGGCCTTGGAATCCGACGGCGGAGCAGGCGCTGACCCAATGGGGCGGGGTGGTCGGCGCACAGTTTCAGTTGACGACCGACGCCACGGAATTGGACCTCTGCGCAGCTTCCAACTCCCTCTGGATCGCCTGGCACGATTTCTCAACCGGCCTGTTTTGCGGCCTGTCCGTCTCTCCGGAGGCGTTGGGAATCACCTTCCCAACGATTGATCCCGTCACCGGCTTTGTGACGTCCGCCCGCATCCTGCTGAACTCCGCCTACCCCTGGACGACAACACCCCAAACACAGGTGACACCGCCCTACCTGTTGCAGGCCGCACTGTTGCACGAGATGGGCCACCTGCTGGGCCTCGATCACGAGGACGACGTGCTGGCGGTCATGAACACCTCCTACTTCCCCACCGTCACGCTACGGAGCGATGATCGGGCGGGTCTCCGCGCCCTCTATGCCACCTCCGGAAGCCACCTCGACTTTGCCGCAGGTTACTGGAGTCGTCTGATGCGCTACCCCAGGGTGACGGCCGGTTTCCTGTCGCTGCCCACCTCCATCCCGGTGGGTGCGGCTTTTTTGAGCCTTTGGACGGTTGAAGCGATGGGGAATCGATCGGGTGGCGCGGTGACGGTCTCCGCCCAGGTGATGCTCTCCGCAGATGCCGTGATTGACAATACAGATCGGGTCCTTTCCACCTTCACGGCCGATCTGTCGCAGGGGGGCGGGAGTGCCATCGTTCTGGTACAGTCTCCGATCCCCTCGGATGTGGCTGCGGGGGTCTACTACGTCGGTATTCGACTCAATCCGCTCCTCTCCGATTCAGACTTGGGCAATGACGCCGTCACCTTTCCATTTCCGATTCAAGTCACCCACAACAACTCGCCCGATTTGGTGGCTTTTCCTTTTCCCACGCTTGCGATTCCCCTTTCACTTTCGCCGGGGCAGGGCTACAGCAGTGAGGATGAAACGCTCAACCTCGGCGGTTCGCAAGCGGGGACCTCCACGACAGAACACCAGGTGAAGGATTTTTTCGTCTTCAGCCGGAGGCTTCCGGTGTCGGGTCTGCTGAACATCCCCCTCCGCGTGGTGGGAGAGCGGTGGGTGCCGGTGTTGCAGACGGATCCCCCGGACGACAGCAGTGTGGGAACGATCACGGCCGGGGTGCCCGCCGACATTCTGCCGGGGGTCTATCAGCATATTACCTGCGCGGATATTGACAATGTGGTGGCGGAGTCGTCCGAGGCGAATAACTGTGTGTCCAGTCTGAGTCTGACGGCCAGCAATACCGTTTCCGGGGTGACGATGATTGGACCAGATTTGGTGACGTTTGGCGTGGGCACGGAGGCCACGTCGGTGGCGCTGGGGGGGACGATTGGGATAACGGCCACGGTGCAGAACATCGGCAATACCACGGCGGGTGGACAGACCGTCCGTTATGCCCTGCTGCCGGGGGGGATGGCCGCGGTCGGGGGGATTCCGCCGGAACATGCGCCGCATCTGGTCGGGTCGTTGGAGGTGGGGTCGCTTGCGGTGGGGGCCAGCATCACCGCCACGCAGACGGTCACACTCCCTTCGGCGATGGCCCCGGGGGATTACCTGCCGGTGGCCTGTGCCGATGATATTTTTTCGCCCAATTCTGCGGGTTTTCTGGTGGACACGGTGTTCGAGTCCATCGAGTACAACTGCGCGGCGGGCACGACATCGGTGCGGGTGACGGCGCCGGAGTTGGGAATGACCGGAATCACCGCCCCACAGTTAACGGATCCGGTGACACGGATCGAGCTGGGGGGTCTCATTGAGATTACC
>CAZOFZ010000132.1:0-4742 GCA_964579175.1 uncultured Nitrospirota bacterium
GCCGGTCGGTGTGTCTGGCCGAGGAAGCGCTCCTTTAAGTGGCGAACGCGGGCGAGCGATTCCTGAAGATGGGGGATTTTGGCCGCCTCTGCGGCGTGGATCAGCGCCTCCAGCGCGGCTTGCTGCGCCGCTTCGGCATGGCAGACCAGCGCCATGTCCGACCCCGCCTGCAGGGCCCGGACCGCCGCGTCGGCAACGCCCTCCCGCTCCGTAATCCCCTTCATTTCCAAATCGTCCGTCATCACCATTCCATCGAACCCCAGTTTTTTTCGCAACAGATCGGTCACGATCGCAGGCGAGAGGGAGGCGGGCCATCGCGCGTCCCATGCGGGGTAGAGGACGTGCGCGGTCATCATGGCGGCCACGCCCGCACGGATCGCATCCACAAAGGGAGGCACCTCGACCGCGTGCAGGCGCTCCCGCGAATGGGGTACGGACGGGAGGGTGTGGTGCGAGTCGGCGAGGGTGTCGCCATGACCCGGAAAATGTTTACCGCAGGCGATGATTCCATGGTCCTGTAAGCCCGCAATCACGGCCTTTGCATGCCGGGAGACCGCCTCCGGCGTGGTCCCGAACGCGCGGTCTCCAATGACCGGATTCTGCGGGTTGCTATCCACATCCAGGACGGGGGCAAAGTCCATGTTGATGCCGACGGCCGCCATCTCGGTCGCCATGGCCGCCGCGCACTGGTATGAAATTGCGGGGTCATCGCAGGCCCCAATCCGACGGGCCGAAGGGAAAGGGGTAAACGGCGGGCCCAATCGCAGCACCCGCCCCCCCTCCTGGTCTATGGCGATCAACAGATCGGGCACGCATCTTCTTAAGGCGCCGGTCAATCGTGCGCACTGGGCGGGGTCTTGGATGTTGCGCGAGAAGAGGATCACCCCCCCAATCTGGTGCCGCCGGAGAAAGGCCAGGGTCTTTTCAGACGGCATCTCTCCCTCGAATCCGATCATCAGGAGTGCGCCGACCGCAGGCCTCAAGTGGGTTCTCCTTCCGTCTGGACCATCCGCGAAAGCCAGGCGATCAGGAGGCGCAGCCCCACGCCGGTGGCCCCTTTTGGAATGTAGGCCCGCGGGGCTTCGCTGTTCCAGGAAACCCCCGCAATATCCAGGTGGGCCCAGGGGGTTGTCCCCACGAACTGCTTGAGGAAGAGGGCCGCCGTAATCGCTCCCCCCCCCCGACCCCCGGCGTTTTTCAGGTCGGCGATCTCGCTCTGGATCTGGCCGAAATAGTCCTCCCACAGGGGGAGTTGCCAGACCCGCTCGCCACTCTCCTCGCCCGCCGCGCACAATTGTTCGATCAATGCGGGATCGTTGCCAAACAACGCCATCGCGTGCGCGCCCAGGGCCACCGACGCGGCCCCCGTCAGCGTGGCCAGGTCAATGAGCACTGCGGGATTGTAACGGGCCGCGTAGCTTAAGGCATCGGCCAGGCAGAGCCGCCCTTCCGCGTCGGTATTGACGACCTCGACGGTCTTCCCGGAGTGGGTCGTCACCACGTCTCCGGGGTGGAGGGCGCTGCCGCTGGGCATGTTGTCGGTGGCCGGAAGGAGACCCACGATGTTGAGCGGAAGGTGCATCCGGGCCGCAACCCGGATGGTCTGCAGCACGATCGCCCCGCCGGTCATGTCATATTTCATCCGGTCCATATCTTCGGCAGGCTTGAGCGAAATTCCCCCGGAATCGAACGTGACCGACTTGCCCACAAGCACCACCGGACGGAGCGACCTGGGTGCGCCATGATATTCCAGCACGATAAACTTGGGCGGCTCCAGCGTCCCGCGCGACACCCCCAACAGCGCGCCCATGCCCACCATCTCCTCCCGCTCCAGCACGGAAACCGACAGGTTCCCTTCCGCCGCGATGGCCCGGGCCTCTTCCGAAAGACGGGTCGGCGTCACGATGTTGGAGGGCGCGTTGCACAGGTCACGCACGGCATTCACCCCCTCCGCAATCTGTTGCCCGCGCACCGCCCCCGCGTGCAGGGCCGCCATTTGCGCGGCGTCCGTTCCATGGGGCGCAACCAGCGCGACCGATTTCACCTCATGCGTGACGGGGCGATCCGTTTTATACTTCTGGAAACGATAGAGCCCCAGGCAGACCCCCTCCGTCATCGCCTGCGCCACGTCCGGCGGGGAGACGTTTTGGATGGGCGGGATCGCCGCGTAAAGGTGTGAAAACGCCGCATCCCGAACGGCCTTGGCGGCAGACCCCATCCCCTGCCTCAATCGCTCCGTCGTGACCTCCGAACGTCTTCCCAAACCCACGAGCAGGAGGGGGCCTTCGCTTGTGCGCAGCAGCACCGTCTCCAGCAGTTTGCCCGTACAGGCCCCGGAGGCCCGCACCGCCTTAACGGCGTTCCCGGCGACGCGATCGGGGGCCGCCGCGGCCTCCCCTTCGTACTGAAAAAGCAGCCGGACTTCATCCGGTTTGGCCTGTTTGGCCCGTCTGGACGGACGGCGTATGACCGTGATTTCCATTACACCCCTCGCATGGTCGGATCCCAAATGTATTTGTGGAGCTGAATCTGCATCCGCACCGGCAGGTTGTCTTCCAAAATCCACTCGGCCAACGTCCGGGGCGCGACTTCACCGAAGACGGGAGAAAAAAGGACGCAGCGCGTCCGCAGGATCGAATATTGCGCGAGGACCTCCCGCGCCCAGGCATAATCGGCGCGATCGGCAATCACGAACTTCACTTCGTCGTGGGACTTCAGGCGTTCCAGGTTGTCCCAGCAGACCGTTTTGTGCATACCGCTCCCGGGACATTTGATGTCCAGGATGACGATGGCGCGCGGGTCCAGTCGCCCGATCGGCAGACTGCCGCCCGTCTCCACCAGCACGCGATAGTCCTCGTCCAGCAGCGCGCGGACGAGCGGATAGACCTCTTCTTGGAGCAGCGGCTCGCCGCCGGTTACCTCCACGTTGCGACATCCAAAACGACGCACGGTCTCCAGAACGGACGCGACCGACCGCTCCTCCCCTTCGTGGAAGGCGTAGGCCGTATCGCACCACGTGCAGCGCAGATTGCAGCCGGTGGTGCGGATAAACGTGCAGGGGAGCCCCGCGTAGCTGGACTCCCCCTGAATGCTTTTGAAAATCTCGTTAATTTTCACGCAGGGAACATATCATACTCGGATCGCCCCCATCCACCACAACACCGTCATCCCCGCGATGCGTGTTGTAATCCCGAGGCGACGATATCCGGTTCCGCCAACGTGGAAATATCCTCCCTGCCGGTGGGCTGTCTGCCCACCGGCAGGGAGGGGCAAGATGGCCGGAGAGGACAAGGTTTTAATGAGCGCGAAGGCGTTGCGGCGGCTGCATGGGATTCATCGAGTGATGGGGAAGAAGCGGGGGCAGGTCGGAGTGGCCCGGCTGCCGGGGCCGGCGGATGGCAGGCGGACGATTGCAGGGGCGGGTTTCAAACCCGCCCCTGCAATCGGGTGCATTTACCCACCGGCCCTTACGGCGTACAGAGCACATTGCCGCAGTCGGCCACCTTGAGGTCGCCGTTTGTCGCGTCATAATAGCTGATCACCGGGAAGCCATCCGTACCGATTGCAAGCGAGGTGTAGGTGCCAACATCTCCGGTGCTGTCCACCGTGGTGAGCGTACTTGCGGTGCAGGCGGCATCTTCACAGTGGGCCACCTTGAGGTCGCCGTTTGTCGTGTCCCGATAACTTATTACCGGGAAGCCATCGCTGCCGATCGCAATCGAGGTGTAGGTGCCGACATCGCCTGTGCTGTCCACCGTGGTGATGACATTCCCCGAGTTGCAGGTGATATTTCCACAATGGGCCACCTTGAGGTCGCCGTTTGTGACGTCATAATAGCTGATTACCGGGAAGCCATCCCCGCCGATCGCGATTGAGGTATATTCTCCGACGTCTCCTGTGTCGTCCACCGTGGCGAGGAGATTTCCACTACTGCAGGCGGCATTCCCACAGTGGACCACCATGAGGCTTGTGTGCGTCTCATCCCGATGGCTGATCACCGGGAAACCATCCCCACCGATCGCGATTGAGGTGTATTGGCCAACCGTCCAAGAGGCGTTCGGGGTAGCATTGCCTGCAGCGGTGCAAGCAACAGTCGTACAGCGGTCCACCCTGAGGTCGCCGAACGTAGCGTAATAGTAACCGATGACCGCGAGGCCATCCCCGCCAATCGCAATCGAGGTATATTCGCCCGTCGCGTTTAAGGTGTCTACACTTGCAAGCGTATTTCCGGCAGTACAGGCGGCATCTCCACAGTGGGCCACCTTGAGGTCGCTGTTTGTACTATCCCAGTAGCTGATGATCGGGAAACCATCCGTGCCAATTGCGATCGAGGTGTGCAACCCGACCACGTTCGTGCTGTCCAGCGTGGTGGAGGTGTTGCCCGTGGTACAGGCGGCATCCCCACAGTGGGTCACCTTGAGATCGAAGTTTGTCCGGTCGTAGTAACTGATCACCGGGAAGCCATCCGTACCGATTGCAATGGAGCTGTATTCACCGACCACCCCCGTGCTATCCACCGTGGCGAGGCCTACGGGTGGTGGCGGAGGTGGCGGCGGCGGTGGCGGCGGCCCCGGACTGCAGACAATATTGCCGTCTACGTCAAAGCCGATAACAACCGTATCGCCCGGGCACGTCTGTCCGGCCAGGGTCGCCCCAGGCCCCGGAGGCCCCTGCGGGCCGGTTGCCCCCGTAGCCCCGGTAGCACCCATTGGCCCGGCTGCGCCATCGGCACCCGCTGGGCC
>CAZOFZ010000133.1:0-4687 GCA_964579175.1 uncultured Nitrospirota bacterium
GGGTGGCACCGCAGGCGGGGGAACAAACAAGTCAAATGGTGGCCCCGGCGGAATTAGATTATCCGAATTGTTGTCCCTGGCGTGGACAGATGTCTGTGAGAGTGTCAGTAAGACCACTGCGAGTGCAGCCTGCGTCATTTTTTTCATGGATCAATCTCCTTAAGGTTTCGATTTTAGAAGAGTTTGTAGGACAGACCTGCGGATGCAATAAACCGCACCTTATCTCCGGAATAGGTGGTCAGGTCTGCAGCACCCAAGGTGACGACCAGTGGAACAGACTCGGCGCCTGGAATCAGGCGAAAGGGCGCAATCGAAACACCCGCATTGAGGTTGAGTCCGTTCCAATCTACAATCAGATTCGTGGCATCGAAAATCTGATACGCCGCAGCGCCGAACACATAGGTGCCGTCTTCGCCCTTTCCGGACGCAACATCTGCGGGGCTCTTTTTACCGAATCGCTCATTTCCAGCACCGATCGTGAAGTTCAACTTCGCGGCACCCGAATCGGAGGGATATTGTTGTACGGCATGGCTGAGTGCGATGTAGTAGCTTTCGTCCGAATCGGACTCATCGTCCGGGAAGAGGTGATCCGCGCCGACGGCCAGCGAGCTGCCCCGTGGAATGTAGCGGTGAATCTTCACCCCACCCGACCAGTTGTCCCCCTCGGAGATGTCATTGATGGCCGCATTCAACTGAACACCCACATATTCAACCGGATCGCCCAAACCGATGCCGAAGCTCGCACCCATGTCATCATCGTCCGAGTATGCCTGGGGGCTTGTGATCCCGGCGCCAATGAACGCGACATTGCTGTGCGCCCCCCACCCACTGGGGATCGTGAGCGTCGTTGCGGCCCCGTTCGGAAAATGTACGGTCGGCGCAACACGCTTCGCTGGAATGCGCGCGACCGGGCTCGTCTCAATCCCAGGCCCACCCGCCGCGAACAGAGCGGAGGGAAGACCCACCCACCCAAAAATCAACCCAAAGGCCATTAACACACGGACCGCTATTGTCTTCATACCCGACATCTCCTCAGTTTGTGATCGTGAGCCCTGTTTTCCCTGTGGACACCCACCGCTCCGCGTGAATGTCTCTTCCGCCTCGCGGGTACTATGAAGCAAGCCTTACGAGAATTTCGCGCACCCTACCATGTTTTCTTTGGGGATGTCAATACAATTGACACAGTTTTCGGCAATATTTCGGTGGCATGTAAATTGCTCGCCTCCGGTCGCAGATGATCCGTCCGCCTTGCGCTTTGTCGGCTTGTTGGCTTTGCTTATTGAGCGCTTGACAAAGGGGGGGGCGTTATATCAGAATCGCCCCTCTGTGCAGTTTTCCATGAATCTCTTTCCGGGGATCTCCTTCCGGATCGCTTTCCAAGCCCCAAGGCCCCAAGGTAATGGATTTGCTATGACGACAATGAAGACAAAGGCATATAAGACGACGGAAGCTGAAAAGAAGTGGTACGTCGTGGACGCAGGGGGGAAAGTCCTGGGGCGGATGGCGGCGCAGATCGCCTCGGTTCTGAGGGGAAAGCACCGCCCCACCTACACACCCAATCAGGATGTGGGTGACCATGTCATCGTGATCAACGCCGAAAAGGTGGTGCTCACAGGCAATAAACTGGTCCAAAAGAAATACTATCGCCACACCGGTTATCCGGGGGGGTTGCGGGAGACAACTGCCGGTGCCCTTCTCCGGGAGAAGCCGACACGGGTGGTCTCCTTCGCCATCACCGGCATGCTCCCGAAAACGAAACTGGGGAAGGCGATGGGGCAGAAACTCCGTGTTTACGCAGGTCCGGCCCATCCCCACGCGGCACAACAACCCGAAGTACTGGAAACCAAAGGTTAGAGCGCACACTAGAAACGAGAGAACCACCCGAAAAGGACCCCAAAGAGGACCCCAAAGAGGACCCATGGAATCGCTGTCGAAAAGAATCGGACGGGAAGCAGCACCTGTTGTGGCGTTACGTTATACCGCGACCGGAAAACGAAAAAGCGCCGTTGCGCGTGTCTGCCTTACGCCCGGCGAGGGGAAGGTGGTGGTCAACGGCAGACCGTATGAGGCATTCTTCCCTCGCTCCACCTGGCAGCTTCTGGTGCTTCAGCCCTTCGAGGTGACGGAAACGCGCGGGAAGTATGACGTCGTTGTCAAGGTTGCGGGAGGGGGTTTAAGCGGTCAGGCGGGTGCAGTGCGGCATGGCATTACCAAGTCGCTCCTGGAGGTCTCTCCCGCATTCCGTCCGGCACTCAAAAGGATGGGGCTGATTACACGCGATCCGCGTGTCAAGGAAAGGAAGAAATACGGTCAGAAAGGGGCGCGAAAGCGATTCCAATACTCCAAACGGTAGACGTTAATACGGTTTAAGTGGCAGGGAGAGGGGTCGCGGCAAGTGGCCTCTCTCCTTTTTTTTGTGGAAAAACGAAGATGAACGTTGCGGTAGCAGGTGCGACCGGCTATGCCGGGGGAGAGCTACTTCGTCTCCTGACACGGCATCCGAAGATCGAGGTGACCTGCGTGACCTCCGAGCAGTCGGCGAATTGTCCCCTGGTTTCGCGGCTCCCGTTCTTGCGGGGATATTACGACCTGACGCTGGAATCGTTCGATGTGGACACGGTCTCCGAAAAAGCGGACATCGTTTTTCTGGCCCTCTCCCACACACAGGCCATGACACCCGCCCGCCACCTGGTGGACGCCGGCAAAAAAGTCATCGATCTCTCGGCCGACTTCCGACTTCAATCCGCCCGCGTTTACCGGAAATGGTATAAGACCGCTCACCTCCAGACGGCCCTATTGAAAAAGGCGGTCTACGGTCTGACGGAGATCTACCGTGAGAAAATTGCAGGGAGCAGTTTGGTGGCCAATCCAGGCTGTTACCCCACCGGCGCACTGCTGCCACTCTACCCATTTTTGAAGGCCGGTGCGGTGGATGTAACGCGGGAGATCGTCATTGACGCCAAATCGGGCCTCTCGGGTGCGGGGCGCGCGCCATCCGCCGCCACACACTTTCCGGAGGTACATGAGGGGTTTTCGGCCTATCAGATCGGCACCCATCGCCATCTCCCCGAAATTGCGCAGGAGGTGGCGCGGATGGCGGGGGACGGGCCTGAACAGACGGAGCGTATCCTCTTCACCCCCTATCTGGCACCGATGAATCGGGGGATTCTGACAACCATCTATCTGCCCTTAAAAGAACCCCTGTCTCAGAAACAATTGGATGGGCTTCTGGATATTTATCGGGCAGAGCCGTTTGTGCGACGGATCTCCACACCACCCAATCCGGCCCATGTACGGGGCGGAAATTTCTGCGATCTGGCCGCCTTCGCCACCCCATCGGGTCGGTGTGCCATCCTGATGTCCGCGATTGACAATCTGGGAAAAGGGGCAGCGGGTCAGGCGATTCAGAACATGAATGTGATGATGGGGTGGGACGAGCGCCTGGGTCTTACCGATCCCGGTTTTTTTCCGTGAGGCATGACGATGCAGGCGATTGAGGGGGGGGGGATTACGGCGGTTTCCGGTTTTACGGCGGCGGGGACTTCCTGCGGCATCAAAAAGAATGGCCGACCCGATCTGTCTCTGTTTTATTCGGAAACCCCCTGCACGGTGGCGGGTGTTTTTACCAGGAATCGCTTCCAGGCGCCGCCGCTGCTTTTGGACAAACTCCATCTCCGAACGAAAAAGGGACAGGCCGTCATTACCAACAGCGGAAATGCCAATGCCTACACCGGCGATTCGGGCTATCGAGATGCCGAGGCGATGGCCGAGGCCACGGCCAGGGCATTGGGGATTCCGAAGACGATGGTCTATGTGGCCTCCACCGGTGTCATCGGCGAGCCGCTCCCGATCGAAAAAATCATCTCGGCCCTGCCAGGGCTGGCTGCCGGACTTTCCAAGGACTTCGGCCACGCGGCGGCCGAAGCGATCATGACGACCGACACGTTTGTCAAAGAGATGGCCGTTTCGGATCGGATCGGCGGCGTCGAGGTACGCATCGGCGGCATGGCCAAAGGCTCTGGCATGATTCACCCCAACATGGCCACGATGCTGGCCTTTCTGACCACCGACATCGCGATCGCCGCAGCGCCCCTGAAAGCGGCCCTGAGAGAAGCGGTGCAGGGGACGTTTAACGCGATTACCGTGGACGGAGAGACCAGTACCAACGACATGG
This sequence comes from uncultured Nitrospirota bacterium, assembly GCA_964579175.1. Taxonomy (GTDB): domain Bacteria; phylum Nitrospirota; class Nitrospiria; order SBBL01; family CAZOFZ01; genus CAZOFZ01. The sequence goes on from CAZOFZ010000133.1 coordinate 4,175, forward strand.
TGCTCTGTCTTGCGAACGGACGGGGTGCCGTCATTGAGCAGCCGCAGGACGATCGCCAGTTTGTGGCCCTGCTTCGGGCGGCCTGCCTTTTGCTGGCCAAGATGATCGTCCGGGATGGCGAGGGGGCGACAAAGGTGATCGAGATCGAGGTGGTCGGGGCCCCCGACCATGCGGATGCGCGGCGGGTGGCGATGACGATTGGCAAGTCGCTGTTGGTGAAGACCGCCTTCTTCGGAGAAGACGCCAACTGGGGGCGCATCGTGGCCGCGATCGGGAACGCCGGCGTTCGCGTGGATGCCGCCAAGGTGGACCTGACCCTGGGCGATGTGCCGTGGGTACGGCGAGGATGCTATTTGGGTTCCGAAGCCACGATCGTCCCGCTTCTGAAACAGAGCGAGATCAAACTGACCGCCCACCTGCACGAAGGCTGGGGAAAGGCCACGATCTGGACTTCAGACCTGGGCCCGGAATATGTCCGGATCAACGCCTCCTACCGCACATAAGGCTGAATCC
>CAZOFZ010000134.1:0-4417 GCA_964579175.1 uncultured Nitrospirota bacterium
GGTTTCCGTCTCGGACGGCACATCCACCGCTTCGGCGAGTTTCGCGTGGACGGTCACCGAAGCCTGCGGTACGCCGCCGCCACCCCCGCCACCGACACAGGTGTTGTGCGATGGAAAGCCGGTGACGATTTTGGGGACGGAGGGGGATGACACGATTCGTGGCACCGATGGGCCGGACGTGATTCATGGTCTGGGCGGTAACGACTGGATTCACGGTGGGAAAGGCAATGACACGATCTGCGGCGGGGAGGGGAATGACCATCTTATTGGCGGTGCGGGACACGATTTTCTGCTGGGTGGCCGCGGTCGGGACATCCTCTTCGGAGACGAAGGGACGACATCGAGCGGGCGTAGGAAGACCAGGCAGTCGGCAGACGAAGTGGGCAATGACCATCTGATCGGTGGATCGGGGAATGACACCTGTCAGGGCGAAGGCGGTTTGGACCGCTACCGTGGCTGCGAAAAGCGCAAACGGCGATAGGGCACACCCCGTCGGGGCATGGTGCAACGTACCCCCACGGGACTTTCAGTGCGCTTCGGGGTGGACGCCGGTTTGGGGCATGGCGGCCAGGCCGGACTTCCGGGCGTGGGTTTCAAAGACCTTGTTGCCCCAGAAGAAGGCCGCCGGATGGGTCGTGGGCACGACAAGGACGTAAAACATGGCCCTGCCGACGATCTCGTGCAGGAGTGCAAGACCCAGTGTCCCCCACCAGAGCGTGACGGGCCACGCCCCTTCCCACCGCATCATCGCAAAGGCCAGACCCAGCGAAGCGAGCGTCGCCAGGCTGCCCCAGCGGAGCCAGTAGGACTTGCCATAATCGGAAAGCATCAACATCCTGGAGACTGCTGCCTCATTGCCCCGCTTTTGCAGGGCGTGGAAATGGGCGTATAGGGAGACGGCCTGCAGGGTCAACCCGCCCAACAGGATAAGTGCCAGCAGGCTAAAGAGCGGCGTCACAGGCCATCCCACCGCAAGCTCCGCAGTACCGAAGAAAAATCCCAAGCCCAGTGCCCCCAGAATCAGCGCGCTGGCATAGAACGCCCCTTCCGAATGCCAGTGATCCCAGAAGGGCCTCGCCTTGATCCGGTAGCACTGTGCCATGCAGAAAAGCCCCAGCGGCCCCATGATTGCCGCCCCTCCTCCCAACAGGGTGGGAACCGCTTCGGCCATGGGCATCCATGCGAACAGCGATGGGAATGTGGTCACCAGGGTATAGGCCCCCATGAGATGGTAGAAGCCCCCCATCGTGAAAATTTCGCGGCTGACCCAGGAGTGGCGCAGGTTGTTCATCGCCCGATAAAAGTATTGGGGTTTGCCCAGATGGAGCGTGGACATCACCAGTCCCGCAGTCTGAAGGCCCAGGAGGGTAAAGAGCATCGCCCGGGTGGCCAGGGGATGTGCCGTGAAAATCTCGCCAATCGTCCCCGGTAGTCTGGAGAGGAGAAAGAAGAGCACAAACGTGCCGACGACCCCCTGCGAAAGGAGCGTGAAGGCCACCAGGGGGTCTTCCCTGGATCGCATCTTGCGCAGGCCCCACCCCATCGCGCCCCGCTTTTTTGGGGGGGCCGCAGAAAAGGCGTCCGTGCCGGTCTCCGTTTTCCGATAATGCAGCGGCGCATTGTCGCCGCGCTGGAATGTCTCGGGCAGGGATCGGGTCTGGTGGAACCGGATATTGGGGCGGGTGATTGAGGGATCGGGAAAACCGGGGATCGTCAGTTTGGCCTGCCGGCTTCGGATTGGAATTTCCTCGATGACACCGAAATCGAGTGCGTTGCTCAGGCAGGCCGAAACACAGGCCGGTTTAAGCCCCGACTCCAGCCGGTCTACGCACATATTGCACTTTTCGACTTCCCCCCGTTCCGGGTTGAGCTGCGGTGCGTTATAGGGGCAGACCCAGGTGCAATAGCCACACCCAAAACAGATGTCCGGGTCTTGCAGGACGGCCCCGTACTCGACATATTTCGTGTAGGCCAGGGTGGGACAGCCTTTCAGGCAGACGGGGTCTTCGCAATGGTTGCAGGCCATCGAGATATTGAGCCGCAGGACGTCCGGGTAGGAGCCCCCCTCGATGGAGCCCACCTTTCGGAAGGCCAGGTGGGGGGGCAGGTTGTTCTTCTCGGAGCAGGCCGACTCGCAGGCGTGACAGCCGATGCAGTTGTCGGCGTTGAAGTGGAACCCGTGCTGTTTATAGCGGTCTGGATGAATGGCTTGCAGCGACGATCCGTTGATCTGGAGCGATTTCCCCGTTAGGTGCGGAAAGGATGCACCCAGGTCAATCGCCGTTCCGTGCTGATTTTTCTGATTTTGAGGGCCTGCCTTCGGCGCGTCCGATGTCATGCGGTCGAATTTCCTGAAATTGCGGTGCGAATCGTGATGGTGTCCGCGAGGGTCGAGACGAAAATCTTGCCATCCCCCGGGTTGCCGGTTCGGGCGGCAATTTTGATCGTATCCACGACACGGTCGGCCTCCCCCTCCTCGACCACGATCATGAGCCAGACCTTTGCCATCTCCTCGTAGCGGACCTGCCCGACCTGAATCCCCCGCTGTCGCCCCCGACCGAACACCCATTGTCGCGTAAACGGATAGATGCCGGCCTTCTCCAGCGTGGAGAGCACCTCCTGTTCGCGTTCGGGCCGAATGATCGCCTGGATCATCTTCATGCTCATACCGACACCTCGAGGGGGACCATCTCCAGCGCCGGCACCTCCTGCGGCGCGAGGGGGAGGATCATTTCTTCCAATAGCTCGGCCACTTTCCTGGGGGTGAGGCGTGTCACCACATCCTGAAACGATTCGCCCGCGTTCTTATGCAATAGCACAATCTCCAGCAGGGCGTCCACGGTCGGCACCACCATCTCGTCGGTGATCCCCTTTCGAACCATCTCGCCCAGACGGACGCCCCCCTCCATCGTCCCTCCCAGGAAGAGCTGGTACGAGAAGCGCCGCGAATCCCCCACCGGCGTGAGGGTGCCGGCCAGACCGATGTCGCCCACCTGATGTTTGGCGCAGCTATTGGGACAGCCGGAGATATGGATGGAGAGGCCGTTGAGCAGGGCCGACTTTTCCGGGTTTTCGGTCTGGAATCCGCGCAAAATATCGCGCGCCGCCCCCTGCGCATTGGTGACGGCCAGGACGCAGAACTCGGTGCCGGGACAGGCCAAAAGCGTCGGCCCACTCCGTTTCGTTTTGAACGCGAGGCCGACCGCCTTGAGCGCCGCGGCCACCCGCGCCACGCGGCGCATCGGAATCCAGGGGAGGAGGATGTTCTGTCCGCTTGTGAAGTAGACCAAGTCGTTGCCATCGCGTTTTGCAATGTCTGCGACGGCATGTAGTTGCGCCGCCCGAATCTCTCCCAGCGGCACGGCCACGGTCAGGAAGACATAGCCGCGCTGCCGTTGTGCCACGGCCCCCTCCGGAAGCGCGCGGAAGCTGTGGGACACCATCGCCTCCCACTCCCGCCGCAGGCGTCCGGGCGCGGGTGCGCCGTCGGAAACCCGCGGGAGGGGAACGACCCGATTTTCGGGGAGGTTCTTTTTTTCTTCAAAATATTTCTCGAACTGGGCCGAGAACTTTTCGCGCCCCCACTGCTCGATGAGGAATTTCAAACGGGATTTGGCCTTGTTCCGATTGCCAAACTTGGTGTGGATGTGGAACAGCGCCTGACAGGCGGGGAGGGCATCGGCCAGCGGGATAAAGTCCCGTTGCTTAAACCCCAGGATGGGGTGCGCCCCCAGACTTCCCCCCAGCCACAGCTCGAATCCGATCTCCTCGTGTCCGTCATCGTGTAACCGTTTGGTGGCCACGAAGGCAATGTCGTTGAGGATCGCATCCGGTGCGCACGCGGCGCAACCCGAAAAATAGATGTTCAGGCGGTTGGGCATCGTGGGATTGATCAGGTCCGACCGTTTGACAAAGTAGTCGGTGATCGCCTCGGCCCACGGCCCTACATCCAGAATGCCGTCTTGCGAAATTGCGCCGTGGGGGCAGGCCATCACGTTGCGCATCGTATGCCCGCAGGCGGAACGGGTGGTCAGCCCCACCGACTCGAGCCCCGCGAACAGGTTGAGCGCCTCTTCCACCCGCACGAAGTGCAACTCCAGGTTCTGGCGCACCGTTAGGTGCGCCGCGCCCCGGCCATGCGCCTCCGCCATGTCGGCCAGAAAATGGAGCTGTTTGGAGGTGAGTTTCCCCCCCGGAATCCGATTGCGCATCATGAAGTAGCCCGCATGTTTCTGGCTGCAGAAGCCATACGTCTTGAGACGATAATAGTCCTCCGGCGCCAGGCCTCGGGTGCCCACCTCTTTGAGCAGGTTGAAGTCCACCGCCAAGCCTTCCTGCTTGACCTTTTCGAGATCGAGCGTCTTGAGCGAGACGATTTTCTGCTCGGCGGAGGGGGTGGCTGCGGGGGGAAGTGGGC
>CAZOFZ010000135.1:0-4390 GCA_964579175.1 uncultured Nitrospirota bacterium
GGGGGATAAAGATCAAGGCGGGGGAAATCCCGCGCAGGGGTCGCGCCCCTCCCCTTTGTTAAAGGGGAGGTTGGGAGGGGTTGCTGTGAATCGAGCGCAACCTGTAGCCGATACCGGCCAGCAGGATCAGCCCCGCGAACGCCACCGTCAGCAGCGGCGACACCAACGTCATCCAGGCCATACCGATCAGGGGCCACAGCACCAGGCGCACCAGGGCGCGCAGCGCCTCGTCGCCCACAATCGCCCGCGACAATGCCGGAGAGCGGGAGTAGTACTCCCGAATCAGGAATCGGCCAAACCGGAAGGGTTTGAGATAATGATCCCGGAATGCCCGTAGAATATCGAGTTGGGAGACCATCAGCGACCCAAACGCGGCGGTGGAGATGAAACACTTCTCCGTCTCGTTACGATCATCGCTGGCCTCTTCCTCGCGAACGCCGCCCCCGCCCCCTCCCCCGGTCTCATCATCTTCCAGTGCGGTCGTCACCTTGAGGGAGGCGCTTTCGATCGAAATGTTTCCCTCGGCATCCTGCGCATAGACGAGGTAATCATAGGTGGTCCCGGGGTCCAAGCCGGTATCCCGAAACGAGGTCTTGGCCGACTCTCCCACAAAAATCCCGCTCCGATAGACAAGGTACTTTTCCACCCCGACATCGTCCGGGGCCGTGTTCCAGTCCAGGTCCACACCCGTCGCCCCGACACGGGTCGTCGCCAACGCAGCCGGAGGACCTGGCGGAACGAGATCCCTGGGCGTCGCACAGGATTTAATGGAGCTTCCGGATATATTCCCGCTCCGGTCTATTGCAAACACCGTATAGCAGTAAGAAACCCCCCGCGTCAGGCGTCCGTCTTCATAGGGAGGGGAGGCCTGGGTGACCACCAGCACGTCGTCCCGGTAAATCTGGTAGGCATCCACCGCGAAGTCGTCGGTGGAGAGCGCCCAGGTCAGCGATACGTCCCGGTGACCGAGCACGGTTGCCGTGAGCCCCCCGGGTGGGGTGGGTGGAGTCGTATCGGGCACGGTGCCGGCGCAGACCTCTCCGCTATCGGGCGATTTGTTCCCGGCCGTATCCACTGCGGCCACGACGTAACAATAGTCGCTGACGTCGGGCAGAACGGTCTGATCTACATAGGCAGTCGTATTCACACTGACCGTGCTCCCCCTGTGATTACGGGTGATCCGATAACCTTGAACGCAGACCGGATCGAGGTTGTCCGAGGAGGCCGTCCATGTGAGGCCGATCTGTCCCGCGACCGTCGCATCCACCTTGAGACCGATAGGCGTATCCGGAGGCACCGTGTCCGCGCTGTCGCAAGCGGCCTGCGCTTCTTCGACAAGCAATGTTTGGTCTACCTCCGGATTGAGGATCACGGTCGGTTCTCCCGCCCCCGGCCAGAGGACTTCCACCCGATCCACCGTGGTGGCGGCACCCAGACCAAAGTGCTGAATGAGGCTGTCCATCGAGAGATAACTCGATCCGGCGATCGCCTCCCGAATCTGCTTTTTGTCTCCGACCGTCACAATCACCCGCGCCCCTACGCCAAACCTCTGCACCGTCCCTTTCAGTCTGACTTTTAGCCAATGGTTCCCCGTCCCTTGATCGTTGATATATAACCGGCTGCTGCCGAAGGTGTTGTTGGCGACAAAGATGTCCAGATCGCCATCGTCGTCCACGTCGGCCACGGCGCTTCCGAAACCTGCGGCCTCTCCATCCGTACTACACGACGCACTGCAATCGGCCCCGCTGCCTGTCAATCCCTCCTCCGCCGTCACATCCGTAAAGGTTTCATTCCCTTCGTTCCGATAGAGGCTGTCCCGTTTATTCAGCTTCTCGTCCGAGAGGGCGGGGGGATTGCCGCTCACCACGTAGAGGTCTAGGTCTCCGTCATTGTCGTAGTCCAGAAAATTGCACCCCCATTCCACGGTCTCCCGTTCCTGAATGCTGACCAGGACGGTCCCGTTTGGATCGATTGTCTCCGTCCCCGCCAGCTTATTGATCCCCGCGGCACGCGCCCGTTCCGTAAAGGTTCCATCGCCGTTGTTCCGCCAAAGGGCCGACTCCAGTTTGCCATGCTGGTCCTGACTGGAGCCCTGATACGTGTCCGCCGAGAAATTGGTGACGTAAAAGTCCATCTGTCCGTCGTTGTTGTAATCGCCGGCGCAGATGCCCATGGCATTGAGCGGGAGGGCACCGTAGGTCGGACCCGGGGATGGAAGCCCCACTGCGGGCTCGTCCAACAGGCAGTGCACGTGGCCGGGCTGCGAGTAATCCACGCGATGTTTGTCTGTCGGGTCTTCCACGCAATCCGCCGCCGGCACGGACGGGCCGAGCGTGTCAATCAGTTGGCCTGGAAAAGCCGTGCCCGTGACCCGGCTAAAACTTTCCCCGGAGACACCCCCATCATTTCTGAACAGCTCCATCCCATGAAAATCGGAGGCCAGAAAAAGGTCTACATCTCCATCGTTGTCGTAATCCGACCAGACCCCGGTAAAGGAAAGCGTATTGCCGCCATCCACATGCAGGACTTCCGCCACGTCGTCCAGGGTGCCATTTCCCTTTCCCCGATACAGTAGGTTGCGATCTGGGGCGTCCGGGTTATCGTCGCCGCGATTGGCCACGTAGAGGTCCAGGCGACCGTCCCGGTTGTAGTCGCTCCAGGATGCCGTTCGAGCAGGCTTGTGCGCAACCCCCCCACCTTGCACGCCGGCATCATTCGTCACATCGGTGAAGGTGCCGTCCCCATTGTTTTCGAACAGCGCGTTAAAACAGCCTGTTTCGTAGGTGACGTAGAGGTCCAAGTCGCCGTCATTGTCATAATCTCCCCAGGCCGCGCCCCATGCCTCGCAGTTGAGGTCCGGATTCTGAAGGCCGGCACCCAGCGTTACATCGCTGAAGTTCCCTGCCCCATTATTGCGGTAGAGAGCATTCTGTTTGCCTTGGCGCGTGACGTAGAGGTCGTCATCCCCATCGTTGTCGTAGTCGCCGAAGGCGGCCCCTGCCGCGCCGCTCCCATCCAGACCGATCCCCCGTGCTATCGTGCCATCCGAAAAGGCCGCCCAACCCGGCCCCGGGTGAGAGATGGCAAGGAGTATCAACAACGTCCAGAAAAAGCGCATCCCCATCCCCTCATATGTTGTTTCTTGCATGGAATTCCCCACCCGGCGCCCCCCATCGTGTTGATTTCGTTGACCCGATCCGAATTTGGATCCTCATAAACGGAGGATGTCCGGCATCATCGGACAAACGCGACGTTTTCTTAACGGTCCAAAGACCCAAACATTGGCCAATGTATAGGGCGGCATGCCAGAGGTCAATCCCCCCATAAGGGGGTGTCAAACCAAAATAGAAATGTCCGGTTTAGGGGATCGCAGCCCCCGCCTCCTTTTTCTTCCGCAACATGAAGGGTTTCCTGCATGGGTGATCCGGAGATGGCTTCGGCGGATGAGGGTTCAAGATGACTTTCGGTAACGCCCCACCTTCACCGGCCTTGCAGCAATCTCCCGATACTGAAGCCGCCGTCAAGCCCTGTATTATTGTATGCCCGATTGCACCTCACCCCCGATCAGGCATTACAAGCATGGCAGAAAAAGAAACCGGAACGCTTCTCTAACAAGGCACATAACCACACGGGTCTTGACAACGCATCAATAATTGACAAGGAGAGTCCGTTTGTTATACTGGGAGGCGGTGTTCCTGCGATTCTGGCACGGAGACGTATCCGTGATGGCATGGAGAGTTTTTAAGAAGCGATTCGATTCGGCCGGTATTCCCCGCCTCCTGATGGAAGCGGGTTTGGCCCTTGCCCTCGTATTCCTCTGTTCGATCTTTCTTTTGCTGGGCATCAAGCACCGCTTTCCGGGGATCGACCTGGCGACCTTGTGGTCAACCTCATCGTCCCCCTCCACAAAAGTGGAAAATACTCCTACGGAACCCCCGTTAGCCAAATTGACCGCGATAGAAAACGAGGTCCGGAGTAAAAAAGCGACGGAGATCGTCTGGTCGAGGGCCGTTGAAGGTCTGGTACTTGCCGAGAGGGATTCCGTTCAGACATTGGACAACTCCAGGGCCGTTGTCACGTTCGATGCGCGCAAACGGATGACCATGGAAGAAAACTCGCTGGTTGTCATCAAAAGTCTGGAGCAGGGCTTTGTCAAAAAAGAGAGGAGGCCCTTTGTGGAGGTTGTCAGCGGTAGCCTCCATGGAAATCTGGACGCCGCGCAAGCAAAAAACGAAAAGCTGGAGGTGGTCACGCCAACCGCCACCGCCGAGCTTCAGGCAGGCGGAAAGGGTCGGCAAGGTTCCTTCCGTGTCAACGTGAATCCGGATAAAACGTCCAATGTCACGGTCTACAAGGGAAGCGCCACGGTTCAGGCGCAGGGTGTCAGTGT
>CAZOFZ010000136.1:0-4388 GCA_964579175.1 uncultured Nitrospirota bacterium
GACAAGCGAAGACGGGGGGGGACTCGGACGCGGGACCGCCCCCGAATGGTGTTAGGAGGTGAACGCCCGTTTACGGCCGCCCTGTCAGGATGTGGCCTTGCCGTCCGGGATGTAGTGCATCGGGTTGACCTGCGCGCCGTTTCGGGTAATTTCGTAATGGAGGTGGGGACCGGTGGAAAGCCCCGTGTTGCCCACAAATCCCAGGGTCTCACCCCGCTGGAGGGTCTGTCCGCGTCGAACGATCGACCGGGAGAGGTGCCCGTAGATCGTGTGGATGCCGTTATGGTGGTCTATTCGGACCACGTTACCCAGGCCCTGTTCCAATCCGACGGAGCTGACGGTCCCCGCGGCCGTGGCAACGATGGGCGTGCCACGGGACGCCGCAATGTCAATACCGTTGTGCATGGCGCGGAGACCCGTGAACGGGGAGATTCTGTTTCCGAATCCGGATACGAGTCGGCCACGTGTCGGCCAGATTGCAGGTGTGAAAGCCCCTGCAAATTTTCCGTCCTGTATCAACGATGTCAGCACTTCAAGACTTCTTTCCTGGCGGGAGACACTCAGGGAGAGCGCCTTCAGATCGTCCTCCACGACGGCCACCAGGTTCGCGGCATGGCCGGCCTGGGCCGCCCCGCTCCATGGGGATTCCGAGCCGCCCATGCCGGGCGTCTCTTCCCGATCGGGCAGATCGGGAAGCACTTCCGGCAGGTTCGTCATCTTGCGCACCTTGCGGTCCATCTCCATAAGGTGCGCCACCTGCCTCTCCAACCCCTCGATGGTAAAAGAAAACTCCTGGATTTTTGCCTGCTGCCGAATTCGCTCTTCCTCCAAGACGGACAGATCGTTCAGGCGTCCCCACATGGAGTAATAGTGCAACGAAAAACCGGCCATCCCCAGCAGGAACGCCGAGAGGAGACCCAGCGCATACTTGCAGGTCCGCTTCCGCAGAGAGAGACAATAGGGTTCTGCCGTGCGACTCGGCAACACCAGGATGGTATACACTTCGTGATCCTGCGACATGGTCTCTCCGTCCCTCTATAAAGACGCGCATCCTAACACAGCCTGTTCGGAAGCGTCAAATAACGGCATCTATATGCAGAAGCCGAAATATGCAGAAGCCGAAATGGAGCGAAACGAGGCGTGGGTTACCCCACGGGCAGGAGGACCTGGAAGGTTGTCCCCTGGCCCACGACACTGCTAACCCGAATCTGTCCCGCATGATCCCGAACGATGCCCTGCACGACGGCCAGCCCAAGACCGGTACCCGACCCAACGGGATTCGTCGTGAAAAAGGGGTTAAAGATATGGTCAATGTGATGGGGATGAATACCGGTACCGTCATCCCGGACATCCATGCGTATGGTCCGGTGGCCCACCGCATCGGATACGGAACGTCGCGTCCGTCTGCGTTCGATCTGGGCCAGGCGTGTCTCGATATGAATAGATGTGGGAAGGGCGTTCCGCGCATTGATTAAAAGATTGAGCAATACCTGGAGGAGCTGATCGGCATCTCCCCACATCTCCGGCAGGTGTGGACAGAGATCGGTTGTCACGGCCACCCCGTGTAACTGTGGCGCGCAGAGCATCATCCCTTTTTCGATGATCCGATTCAGATGGGTCCGCTCCCGTGCAGGCGGTTTTCTCCGCGCGAAGGTCAGGAGCTGCCGGACCATCTCGGCCATCCGGTCCACCTGTTCGATAATCGTGGTCAGCGTCCCGATGCCCTTTTCATCCTGGGTCTGTCTCCGTAACGATTCCGCCCGTCCCAGGATGATGTTCAGGGGCGTTCCAAACTCGTGTGCAATCCCCGAGGCCAGGGTACCCAATGCAGCCATTTTTTCGCTCTGTATGAGGGCCTGCTCCAGGCGCTTTTTTTCGGTGATCTCCGTGACAATGGCCATCGCGGCCGTCACCTCCGCCCCCACCCCTTTTAGGGGGAACGTGGACGCGGAGAAGACGCGCTTTTCCTCTGCCCCTGTTTCCCAACAAATGTCGGTAATTCCATGTCCCTGGAAAACAGATCGAATGACCGAACGAATCCGACGAGACGCACCCCCACCGGCAATCGCCTCGAACGTCTGTCCTCGAAGCGCCGGCTCCCCCAGCAAGGCCCGCAGGGCCGCATTCCAAAACAGGATTTTCCCTTCCGGATCGTATGTAAACAACGGGATCGGCGCGTTCTCGACAAACAGGCGCAGGGACCTGTCGTTCTGGGCATAAGTCGGTTTTTTGGACAGCATCGGATTCCGCCGGTCAATGCGATAGCGAATTGTAGGCCCGCCACGCATAAAGCGCAAGCTGTGGAAATTTTCCACAGCACTGTGGCGTTTTTCCACAGTTTCCATCGGGCCCCCGATAGACACATCGCGCAAGTCCATAATAATTTATTTAAGATAAAGGAGTTGCAAGAATATTTTCGGAATCCATGTTTTGGCACGAACTTTGCTTATTGTATATTGGGTGGGGGGTGTGCGAACCTGGCGCATCTCCCCCCAAAGAGGCGCCCTTGGCCCAGTCCAGGGATGTCCGGTGGGGCTCACACGATGTGACACCGGAAAAAGATGGGCCAAGGAGGAAGGAAGCGGCAGCGGAGGGAGGTGTGCGGTGATGCCAACGGTAGGCACGTTGATGTCGAAGGCTTTGGTCTCCATTCCAGCCGAAGTCAGCGCGGAAGAGGCGGCGCAGAAGATGGCCCGGGAAGCCATTGGGAGCCTGCTCGTCACCCGCGATGGAGATTACGTGGGCATTCTGACAGAAGTGGACATTGTCCGAAAGGTCGTCGCGCCCAGGAAGGATCCGGCAAAGGTGTTTGTGGGAAGTATCATGAGCGCACCCCTGATCAGTCTTGAGGCCCGTCGGTCGCTCATGGACGCCAACGACATGATGGAGCAGCACCGCATCCGCCATTTGGGCGTCACCGAAGGAGGCACGCTCCGAGGTATTCTTTCGGTTCGGGACCTGCTGACACCCTTCTACCTGGAGCAGGCGGCAAGCGGATTTTGACCGCCATCCGGCAGTCAAAACGCGGTTTGTGTCGCGGATAAAGGAGAGACCGATGGAACCCTACAACGCAGTGGACCCTGTTTGGGGGTGGACGGCGGTGCTTTACATGGGACTTCCCATTTTGGGCGTGTTTCTTCTCCTGTTGGTTGCGGGATTGTCAGGGGGAGTTTCGTTGGGAGTCCGACGCGCCGTCGCCGGCACGGTCTATCGTCTCTATCCGCTTCTAAGGCACATCCAAAAGGGAAAACCCGCGTCGTTCCTGATTCCAATCCGGAAGACGTGAGCGGTTCTCTTTCAGGTCCGCCGTCCGCGTGGGCGGGGTGTGCGGTTCCCGCGTGCAAATGCCTTCCGTGGTTGCTTCCTTCCAAGCCTCAGGGGCGTGGGGTCACTCTCTGTAATATTGTGAGGGGTTTATGATACATTCGGCAACAGAAAAGAGTCTCTCTGCAGACAAAGTCAGTACGGGAAAACAAGCCATTTCACTGGAGGTCGGTTTTCCGGTGCGTCGCATCAAGAGCACCCTCCTCCCTCTGTCCCAAGGTACTGGGAAGCTACCCGCCGTCGTCCGGCTCGGGATGAAGACACGGCTGCGCGTAGCCGCCTGAATACGCGCATATCCAATATCCTGCCTTTCATTCATGGCGGTGGGTCTCGCCCACCGCCATGAATGTTGCGGTTTGACAATCCACCGCAGCGAATACTACGATCCTGTCTCCCTGTTTTCGATCCGCGATAATCCATGACAACCGATTCCCTGACCGCGTTGGCGGAGGCCCTCCACCCTCTGGAGAGGCGCGTCCTCGCCCTCTTTGCAAAAAAGTCTCCGATGACGGAGGCGGAGCTGCGCTCCTACGACGCCGCACTTCAAGAGGCACAGATTTCGATGGCGCTGGGCTGGCTTCAGACAAAGCGGATCGTGCGGGTCGTGGAGGAGACACCCCAGACGTTCGTCTCATTGACGGAAGCGGGCCTCCTCTATGTCAAAGAGAAAATCCCCGTGCTGCGCATCGCAGACGAAATCCGACGCCGTGGATCGCTCTCCATGCAGGAGATTCGGCAAAAGACGGAGATGGAATCGGAGGAGAAAAGTTCGGCCATCGGCGCGCTCAAGGAGAGTGGGGCCGTCTCCGTTGCGGCAGGCGGCGTTCTGGCCCTGACCGATCCCTCCCGCCTGTCCGAATTCGAGCAGGTGCAGCGGATCATCGAACAGATGGGTCCGGAGCCCCTTCCCCTGTCGGGTTTCTCCGCCTCCGATTCGGCCCTCATCGCCGCACATCACCGAAAACGGGGCAAGTCGCGCGGCCTCTTCCGGGTGGACGAACGGGTTGCCCGAACTTACGGGACAACCGAGCGCTTCGATCCGCTCTATCGTCTCCTCTCCGAGA
>CAZOFZ010000137.1:0-4359 GCA_964579175.1 uncultured Nitrospirota bacterium
GCCCTCGCGAGGGGGTCTCCCCCTCTTTACCAAAGAGGGGGCTGGGGGAGTTATCAAGCCCAGTCTTCTCGGCCCTGTCAGTGACCCATGGTCACCCCCCCGGCCTCCCCTTTGGCAAAAGGGAGGGGCGTGGCCCTCGCGAGGGGGTCTCCCCCTCTTTACCAAAGAGGGGGCTGGGGGAGTTATCCATACAATTTTCCACTGCGTGACAGGGCAGCGTCTGGGCCGCCTTCCCGCCCGCTTCAACACCCCTAAAAACCGCATCGCTATTGTGGAATCGCAGACCGGAGCGATTGACATCTCCATGGGTGAAGACTAGAATGACGCTGGATTTTCACCCGCGATCATTACATGGAAACGGACATGGAAACGGGGTCTGCTGACCCGCGAACGAGGAGGAGCGATGTTTGAGAAATTTACGGATCGAGGCCGGAAAATTATCATCCTTGCCCGCGAGGAAGCGGAGCGCCATCAGAACGATTATCTGGGCACGGAACATCTGGTGCTGGCCCTCTTAAGAGAAGCGGACGGCGTGGCCGTCGCGGTCATTAAAAAAATGGGGCTTTCGGTCGAGCAGATCCGGATGGAGGTGGAGCGGAACCTGCCCAGTGGCGGCAACACCCTGACATTTGGAGAAATCCCCTTTACCCCGCGCGTCAAAAAGGTGATCGAGTATGCCATCGAAGAGGCGAAGCTATTGGGGCACCATTACATCGGCAGCGAACATCTCCTGCTGGGGCTGCTCCGGGAGGAGGAGGGGATCGGGGGCAAGATCATTCGGAGCCTGGGCGGCAACCTGCTGACGGCGCGGCAACTGGCGGTCAATCTGCTGCGCAAGGCCGCGCCCCGCGAAAAAGAAAAAAAGAGCAGCACCCCCGCCCTGGACGAATTCGGACGCGACCTGACGCACCTGGCCGGTGAAGGGGCACTCGATCCCGTCATCGGGCGCACCCGTGAAATCGAACGCGTGCTCCAGATTTTAAGCCGCCGCACCAAGAACAATCCGGTGCTGATCGGAGAGTCGGGCGTTGGAAAGACGGCCATCGTGGAGGGTCTGGCGCAAAAAATCGTCTCGCTGGACGTGCCGGAAAATCTGGCGGGTCGGCGTGTGATTTCCCTCGATTTGGGCCTGCTGGTGGCCGGTACCAAATATCGGGGACAATTCGAAGAACGCCTCAAAGTGGTCATGAAGGAGATTGTGACGGCGGGAAACGTCATCGTTTTCATAGACGAACTCCACACCCTGGTGGGCGCGGGCGCTGCGGAGGGCTCGATAGACGCCTCCAACATGCTGAAACCCGCGCTGTCACGGGGCGAAATACAGTGCATCGGCGCAACAACGCTGGAAGAATATCGCAAATATATCGAAAAAGATGCTGCCCTCAAACGGCGGTTCCAGGCCATTTTTGTCCCCCCCCCCTCCAGTCAGGAAACGATCCAGATCATCAAGGGGCTCAAAGAACGTTACGAAGAGCACCACGGCGTCACGATCAGCGACGACGCGGTCGAAGAGGCCGTTCGCCTCTCCGACCGGTATATTTCAGACCGGTTCCTGCCCGATAAGGCGATCGATATCATTGATGAGGCGGGGGCGCGCGCGCGGATGATCTCCTATGCCCGGCCGGAAGAGATTCGCGCCATGGAGCAGCAACACCGTAAAATCGCGCGAGAAAAGGAGGTGGCCATCCGTCTCCAGAACTTCGAGGAGGCGGTCCGGCTTCGTGAAGAGGAAGAGCGGCTGAAAAAACTGCTGGACGAAACGAAACGGGAATGGAAAAAGGCCCAGGAGAAGAACCGGCCCAGTATTCAGAAAGAGGATGTGGCCTGTGTCGTTTCCAACATCACCGGCGTTCCGCTCTTTAAAATGGCGGAAGAAGAGAGCCAGAAGTTGCTGCAAATGGAGGAGGCGCTGCACCAAAAAATCGTGGGGCAGGAAGAGGCCATCTGTGCCGTATCGCGGGCCATTCGGAGGTCGCGCGCCGGCCTGCGCGGGGATCGCCGCCCGATCTGCTCCTTCGTTTTCCTGGGGCCGACGGGTGTCGGGAAGACCGCCCTGGCGCTGGCCCTGGCCGAGTTCTTATTCGACAGTCGGGATGCCCTCATCCGGATTGACATGTCCGAATACATGGAAAAATTCGCAAGCTCCAGACTGGTGGGCGCGCCCCCCGGATATGTCGGGTACGAAGAAGGGGGACAGCTCACGGAAAAGGTGCGCAGGCGGCCCTACTCCGTCGTCCTTTTCGATGAAATCGAGAAGGCGCATCCGGACACGTTCAACCTGCTGCTGCAAGTCCTGGACGAGGGCTGTCTGACCGATAGCCTGGGACGCAAGGTGGACTTCAGAAATACGGTGCTCATCATGACCTCCAACCTCGGTACGCGTCTGGTGGGCAAAACGGGCAACCTTGGGTTTCAGCGGCCCGAAGGCTACGATCTGGTTGAGAAGATGCGGGACGCCATCCAGTCCGAGTTGAAACGATTTTTCAACCCGGAGTTCTTAAACCGGCTGGACGATACCATCATTTTTCATCCCCTCGAGGCCGTCCATCTGGAAAAGATCGTCGAGATACAACTGCAAGACCTGAACCAGCAACTTCTGGAGAAGGGAATCCAGTTAGAGATTTCCGAAGAAGTGGTCCAGTGGCTGGTCCGACAGGGGTATGATCGGGCCAGCGGCGCCCGCCCCATCCGCCGCTGCATTCAAAAACACCTGGAAGATTACCTCTCGGAAGAGATTATCAAAGGGCGCTTCAAAGACGCCAAGCGCATTCGTGTGGCGCTCCGCGACAACGCCCCCGTCTTTGTCGAAGAGGATGCCCTGGCTGCAGTTTAAGGCTATCGGATAGCCCCTTCCCCTTTTTCTAATGGGGGCCGAGGGGGTTTTCCCAGATGCGTTAGAGGGCTTGCCGTCCACCTCTCTTACCCCCCCTGCCCCCCCTTCAGAAAAAGGGGGGGCGCTCCGTATATTCCAGCGATAGAGATGGTCCTTCTTGGAATCGAGACCTCCTGCGACGAAACGGCGGCGGCGGTGCTGAAAGATGGCGTCTGTTTGAGCGATCTCATCGCCTCGCAGGCGGACTTGCATGGGCCCCACGGTGGCGTGGTGCCGGAGTTGGCCTGTCGGCGACACGTCGAAGTCCTGGGCCCCCTCGTTCGGGAGACCCTCCATAAGGCAGACTGTGCGTTGGGGGCGCTTCAAGCCGTTGCCGTGACTGCGGGGCCGGGTCTGATTGGCGCCCTGCTCGTGGGTGCTTCCTTCGCAAAATCCCTGGCCTATGCGCTCCATATTCCGCTGATCCCCGTCCATCATCTGGAAGGACACATCGCTTCCGTCTTTATCGAACATGACAACGTTGCCTTCCCCGCCGTCGCCCTCGTGGTGTCCGGCGGCCATACCAGCCTCTATGCCCTGGCGCGGCGGGGTGCGTACCGCCTGATGGGACGGAGTGTGGACGATGCGGCGGGGGAGGTGCTGGACAAGGGGGCGCGGATGCTGGGCTACGGTTATCCCGGCGGCCCGATCCTGGATCGGCTGGCAAAAGCGGGAGACCCAAACCGCATCCCCTTCCCGCGTCCCCGGTGCGCGGCCCCCCACGACTTTAGTTTCAGCGGCTTGAAGAGCGCCCTGGCCCGTTTTTTGGCAGGCCCGCAGACGGCCACGGATGAGGACATTGCCGCAGGCTATCAGTCCGCCGTCGTGGATTGCCTGATCGAAAAGACCGAATCTGCCGCAATCGCAGCGGGCGCAAAGAGTGTGATGCTGGTGGGCGGGGTTGCGGCCAATAGCCTGCTTCGAAGACGCATTCGGGAAATGGGGGATCGTCTGGGTCTTGCGGTCCAGATCCCCTCGCCCCGTTACTGCACGGACAACGCCGCGATGATTGCCACGGCGGGAATGCAGCACTACGAAGCGGGCCAGTTCGCACCCCTGGACTTCACCCCCGATCCGAATCTACGACTGGGTGCCTCTGAAAACTGACTGGGCGTTGTCCAGGCGCACCCTCACCCCCCCTGCCCTCCCTTGAGAATAAGGGGGGGAGAAGAGATAAGGTGATCTGGGATGTATTACCGGGTGCTGATTATTCTCCTCCTGGTGCCGCTGCAAACCCTGGTTTTCGAAAAGGCGCGGATCGGCGGCGTCAAGCCCGATCTGGGATTGGTCCTGGCTTTTGTCTGGGGGTGGATGGAGGGCCGATTTTATGGCCTCCTGTACGGATCGGCCCTTGGGGCCATGCTCGACCTGTTCTCTGTCGGCACCCCCAACCTGAATCTGTTTCTCAAGATGACGGTCGGGCTGGTCTCAGGCATCCTGGGACACACGTTCGCCAATATGGCCTTCTGGATCAAGCCGCTTGTCCT
>CAZOFZ010000138.1:0-4343 GCA_964579175.1 uncultured Nitrospirota bacterium
CAGCGGGGCGAACACCATCCAGGTGATGGCCAACGACGCACCCCCCCCCGGCCCGGGCCCATGGGACAATCCAAACACCGACTTTCCAACTGCTACCGACCTGCTGCAGTTGACCGTCACGGCCGTGACGCAGGGCGCAAACGGCACCGTCGCGATCGCCGCAAACGGCATTGACGTGATTTACACGCCGAACCCCGGCTTCTCCGGCACCGACAGCTTTACCTATACCGTCGGCGATCAGTATATTCTCAAGGCCACGACGACCGTCACGGTGACGGTTGTCCCGTGATGGCGTGCACCGAGAGACAGGCCTGGCGGATGCCCCCCCGCGTTACCGATATCGGAGCGCCTCGGCGGGATCGAGCCGGGAGGCCTTATAGGCGGGATAGAGGCCGAAAACGATCCCCACGGCCACGGCGAAGAAGAAGCCCAAGACGATAGACTCCGGCAGGATGACCGCCATCCAGCCCGTGATCGCCCGATCGGCGATGGCACCAAACCCCAGCCCCAGGAGGCTCCCCAATCCCACCCCGATGGCGGCGCCAATCGCGCTGATGGTCACCGACTCGATCAGAAACTGAAGTAAAATCGTGCTCCGGCTGGCCCCCACGGCTTTTCTCAAGCCGATCTCGCCGGTCCGTTCCGTGACCGTCACCAGCATGATGTTCATGATACCGATCCCCCCGACCAGCAGCGAAAGGGCCGCCGTTCCCCCCAGGATCATGCGAAAAGCGAAGATAATCATCTCGGTATTTCTCAAAAGCTCATCCTGGCTCCGGATCACGAAATCTTCCACGCCGTCATGTTGTTGGAGAAGCAGGGGGCGGATGAGTTGCTCCGTTTTCTGCATGTTCTGGCGCGCATCCACTTTGACGACAAACGAGTTGAGCGTGTCGTTCCCCCGAAACAGCTTCATGGCGGTTGTGACCGGCATCAAGACCGTCTGGTCGTAGTTGACGCCATGCAGGCTCCCCTTTTCGGCCAGCACGCCGACCACTACGAACCGTTGATCGTCCACCTTGATGTCGCGCCCCAGGGGGTCTTCTTTTCCAAACAAATCCGTGGCCACCTCCTGTCCCAGCAAAATGACCTTTCCAAACGTCTGGATATCTTCGCGCACCAGAAAACGCCCCCGCGCCACGCCGTGATTGCGAATCGAACGATAGCTTTCCTCCACCCCCTCGATCATCCCTGTATAGTCACGATCCGCATAGCGCAGGTGCGCCGTCACATTCACCACCGGCGTCATCTCCTGGATGTGGGGCACCATCGCACGGACCAGGTCCACATCCACCCTGCGCAGCCCCTTCGAGCGCCCTGAAAACTGCCGGCGCTCCGCTTCGTCCAGCGTTTTGGGGCGAACGGAAAGGAGGTGCGTTCCCATCTGTTCGATCATCGAGACCGTCAGGGATTTCCCCCCCTCCACGATGGAGGACATCGCAATCACCGACGCCACGCCAATAATGACCCCCAGCATGGTCAGGCCGGAGCGGAGCTTGTTGGCCGACAGATTCCGAAGGGCATCCATCCATATTTCAATGGCGCGCATCAGGAACCTCCGCCCTGGGCCTGGAGCTGCTTGAGTACATCCGCAAGATACGGTTTTTCCTTCAGGCTCGCGTACTCTCCCGGAAAATAGATCGTGGTGATCCCCGCACTCTCTTCGCCAAAATCATCCAGGACAACCGCATAGCGCTGATCGTTGGGAAGCCGTGTGTTATCAATCATCGGGAAGTCGAAGAAGCCCACGGAAAATGCAGACACTTCCTGGGGCGGCTGGCCGGGGGTCTCAATGCGCAGGCGGATCCGGACCTCCTGCGTTTCGGGAAGAACGCGCAGCACGGACACTTTGAAAGTCCTCTGAATGCCGTTCAACTCCAGGGACTCCGCCGGGAGGTCCAGTACCCCTGACGGAGATTCGTCCAATTCACGGAAGGAGATGGAACGCCGAAACTGCCGTCCAACCCCTTCCAATGCCAATAATTGCCTGCGCGTCACATCGCCGGCAACCCTGTTGAGTCGTTTGCTGTATTGATTTGGAGGGGGCGGTAACTTGCGTTGAAGATAGGTAAAGAGGGGTTTCAGGTTGAGCGATTCGTGGAAATTATAGGTAAGCAGCTCCAGCTTCAAGAGCATCGAATCGAGCGGATCCGAATTCGTCTGATCCTCCGCATTGGGTTGAAGAAAGGAGTTGATGATCGAGACGAACATGTCCTTGCGCAGGTTGCTTTCGGCCTCCTCCCGTCGGCTCATCAGCTCCGTGTAGAGCCGCACATTGGTCTCGGCCTCCTGCTGCCGCTCCAGGAAATTGGAGCTGAACACCCCGATCATGGCCACGACCATGGCCGTCAACAGGCCGCTTGCGGCCTGGAGCTTATCCCAAATATCTTTCCGTCCCGCGTCCGCCATGACTACTTTCTCCGAAGGCCGTATTTCCCCCCTTTCTTCTCCAGCAACAGGTCGTAGCGCGTCGTTTTCTCGTCCTGCGAGGTGACCTCCATCGTGGGCGTGTCACCCTGATACCGCACCGTCAGCGTACACTTCCCCCCCTCCTTCACATAGGCGCGATAGAGCCCTTCGGCATCGGTCTGCACGACATACGTCTTGCCAGGTGCCGCGATTTCGACGGTAACGCCCGCCCCGACCGACGCCCCGTCTTCCGTAATGTTGCCGAAAATCTCTCCGGCCTGCGCAATCCCCGCCGACATCCAGATCAGCAGGAATAATAGGATCTTCATTCGAACCTCCTGTTCTTTGACCGCTTGTCTTACCTTTCCTCACGTCTTGCCCACGTCTTGGGTGATCTTGCCATCTTTAAGCGTCACGATCCGCTCCGTGCGTGCGGCGATTTGAGGATCGTGCGTCACCAGGATCAACGTGTGCCCATTCTGATGCAACTGCAAGAGAAGATCAATGATCTCCCCACCGGATTTGGAGTCCAGGTTGCCGGTCGGCTCGTCCGCCAGGATAATGTCCGGCCGGTTGACCAGGGCGCGTGCAATGGCCACCCGCTGCTGCTGTCCTCCGGAGAGTTGTCCGGGCTGGTGATGAAGCCGATCCGAGAGCCCCACCTGCACGAGTGCCGCTTCCGCGCGGGTAAGACGGGCCCTCCGTGAAAGACCCGCGTAAAAGAGCGGGAGCGCCACATTCGCGAGGGCAGAGGCGCGGGGGAGAAGATGAAACGACTGAAAAATCAGCCCGATACTGCGATTGCGAAGCGCTGCCAGGGCCGGGTCGGAATATTTCTGGATCGGTGCGCCTTTCAACAAATAGGTGCCCGAGGTGGGGCGTGCAAGGCAGCCGATCAAGTCCAGTAGCGTCGTCTTTCCGCTGCCGGAGGCCCCCACCACGGCCACACAGGCCCCGGCGTCAATCTCAAGGTCAATCCCGTCGAGCGCGCGCACCCACACTTCGCCCATTCGGTAGCTCTTCTGAATTCCCCGTAGTGCAATGAGCGGGGAGGGACCGTTCGTCTGCGTCATGCGCCACCGAAGGTTGCAATCCATGTCCGCACCTGATTCCGGACATCCCCGGAAAAAGCGGAGATGGCGGCCACACCGTCCGCGCCTGCGGCCCGGATGGCGGGAAGATGGCCGTGCTGAATTCCACCAATTGCATAAAGCGGGAGGCTCACCTGACGTTTCACCTCGCGAATGGCGCCGATTCCGAGTGGGTTGCCGGCCTGTTTGGTCGGGGTCTCAAAGATTGGGCCGAAACCGATATAATCGGCCCCGTCCTGCTCCGCGCGCACCGCCTGTTCCAGGCAATGTGTGGAGACCCCCACGATTTTCGTATCGCCCAGGAGTTTGCGCGCCACCCAGACGGGGAGGTCATCCTGCCCCAGATGGGTGCCATCCGCCCCCACCGCCAGGGCGATGTCCGGATGATCGTTGATGATGAGCGTCACCCCACGTTGGGCCGTGATCTCGCGCAGACGCCGGGCGGTTTCGTACAGGTCGCGTCGCGAGGCATGCTTATCCCGATACTGCACCAGACACACCCCCCCGTCCATCGCCTGAATCGTAGCCTCCACGATGGCATCCGAACTGCCATCCGAATAGCCCGGAAGCGTCCGAAAGTCCGCCGTGACAAAACAGATGCCCGCAGCGCCCGCAGAGGGCAGCGTACTTCTCATATCCACCAGCATCCGTGGTTGTAACCCAAAGCGGAGGAGTTTAGCAGGACGCGGGTGGATTGTACAAATCCAGTTATCGAACCAGCGGTTGGATCCCCCCCCAGCGTTTAAAACAGCCTCCGGCAGCCACCGCATCGTCTCCTCTTCCAGACAAAAAGTGTGGCAAAATGCCACAGGGGTGTATACAAAAGGATACACTCGTTGGGAA
>CAZOFZ010000139.1:0-4251 GCA_964579175.1 uncultured Nitrospirota bacterium
GCGCCCGCCTGGGCCAGCCCCAGGGCATCTCCCCCCTGCGTATTCACCAAGCCCTTGAAATCGCCCCCCATCGCCGCAACCCCCGCCACCACCGCATCGAATAGAGTGACGGCCTGCTGGCTCACACCCGGCATTTCCACAGGGATAAAAGGGCACGCCTCCTTCGTCCCACCATTTACAACTGTATTCACGCAAACGCCTCTGTCTCTAGCAATGACTCTGTCAAAAACGACTTTCTCAACAGACGTCCTGAATATGCCAACAGGATCAAGCCGCCTAGCCGGATCGGTCTCTTGATGTACAAAAATACTTGTTGTGGCCAGATCGCGTGGATAGGAGGGCCGTGCAATGCCAGTGTTGGGAATCTCCTCGCCAGTATTAGGGTCTACAAGAACTGGGTGCAGCCGAATCAGCATATCCACCAACCGGATGAGCGCCGTGATCTGCCGCCCATCATATGGCTCTCCAACATTGTTGAAGATTTCAATTCCGATGGAGTTATCGTTACTAACAGTGGGAAAAGCCATGTTGGTGCTGGTCCTGCTATGCTGGGCTAGCATCTCATCCGCTGCAATCTGTGCAATAGAACCATCCCGACCAATATAATAATGGGCAAATCCACCTGGGCAGTCGGTTGCGGTAATTGCACAGATTACCTCGTCCTCAAACGTCCTCGTCACATTAGTATTGGATGTGCTGTGCAGGACGATACGCGTGATCTTCGCGCCACCAGAACGGGGGCCTACATTGGGTCGGAAACAGAGAGCAATCGGGAGACTAAAACCCTCTGCCTCCAATGTATCAGGTGTGGGTTGGGCATTGATCTTCCCATTACACCCTATCTTCCCAGGCTCCAGAGGAAGTGTAAGCGTTCGGTGAGAGAAGTGATTGACAAAGACGGACGCAATATTTTTATCTATATCAATATCTTGGGCATAACTTTCCGTGTCAATACAGTGAGGCCCAGGCTCTTCATCAAAGCTGCATACGGCGCCTCCTTCCATTACAAAAACGCCGTTCCTCTGAATGTAGACGATGATTCTTCCTTCATTCGTTCCGGGTGGAAGATCTGCATCATCGTAAGTAAAATCGATATAGACGACCTTCGAAAAAGTCAATCCATCAGGCTCAAAGCTATAGACATTTCCAAGCTGGAGTCGGGATCCCAACTCATCCGTGATGAGATCAGGTATCTGCCGGATCGTGATCTCTGTATCCGTTGCCAATGCCCCGGCCGGAATGAACACCTCTACCTTATTCTTCGTCCCCTGCAGCTCAAGGATACCCCCCTCGGGGCCAATCGTCTTTTTTAGGATCGGCTCCGGCGGTATGCCCACAACCACCACCCCGTCGGCCATACTCGTCGCCACCCCATCCGAAACCACTAAGTTAATCGCATAATCCCCCACTACGTCGGGGGTGAAACTGGCCGACACCGTATCCGGCGCGGTCAAAACCACAGCACTCCCCGCAGGCAACGCCGAGAAGCTCCACTGGTATGTCAACGCGTCCCCGTCCAAGTCAAATGACCGACCCCCATCCAGCAAAGCAGGCGTGCCAACCACTCTACTCTGATCCGGCCCCGCATTGGCCACCGGAGGATTATTCGTACTCATCCCACTGATCGTGAGCGTGATGTAGCTATCGGGGGCGCCGTTAAGCTGGACCTCCAAGGCACTGCTCGAAGTCAACGTAATCTCCTTGCTGATCTCGGAAACCGTCTTGGAAAATTCATTCTGGGAGACCACTTCAATACCATTGATCCATACCGTTCCACTCGAAACCGCCCCCTCAATGGCATTCCCATTCGAAGCGGCGTCGGGGCTGCCATTGACAATACTAAGCATATAGGGGGCAACCACATTGGGAGGAACGATAACGTTTCGCGTATACGTCGTCGTTGCCCCGGAAGTACGTATGAATTGCTCGGGACCCAAGAGAGGCACCGTCCCTGCCACCACCACAGATGGAAAGAGCCCCATCACAATCAGCAAGAGAACTGCACGCCGCACCATAAAACACCCCTTCTCCCCCACTATTTATTGAAAAACAACCTCTCACCCTCCCCATTAGGAGAAGAGAACTAAAAAATTCCCCTCCTTAAGACTATAAGGGGGGCTCACTCAAGAAACACCCTTGCGTGTCGGAAAGACCCTCTGCCCCACCGCGCCATACGGCGACAGGGGACCGGCCAAAAACACCACCGCTTCCCGTTTTTCGGCACGGGCAAAATCATGCTCCGGATCGCCGATGTTCACGGAGAACCGCTCCACCTCAAAACCTTGTCGTGCCAGCGCCTGATGCAGAATACCCTGGTTCCCTTCCAGCCACGCCTTCGCCGCCGGATCGGGGGTCAGGATATCGGCACGCACCCGCTGTTGATCCACGGAGACTTCCACCTGCATACTGCCCAAGCCGCCTGGCAAGTCGCTTGAATTGAGTTGGAGCACCACCGTCTGTCCGTCCCGTGGATTGAGCGACCGAATCTGATCCAGCACCTCACGAAAGACCGCCACACCATCGGCCGTTTGCAGGATTGCGGGAGGTGCGACGGGCGTATCGGGAAGCCCTGTCTCCCACAAGATCGAAGCAGGCGCGTTGGACAATATCGCGGAACGCTCCCCCGCAAAAAGCCCTTTGGAGACACCCATCACGGGAACGCCCTCCGCCACGGGCGCAGCCATGGGGGTAAACTCCGACACGCCCCCGACAGGACTCCCGATCTGCCGATCCGAAGCCCCACTCGCTTCCACCCCCGGTTGCGGCTCGGAATCCCCCAAACGAACGCGTTGCGACGGGGCTTCCGGCGCTGTGGCATCCACGGAGAAGGAGGCTGTATCGTGACCCTTCGAAGAATGAGACGACGCACGCGTTTCGGAAACCGACGCGCTGCCAACGGCGCTCTCCCGATTGACCTGCTCCGTCCTGCTGTAAACCTGTTCCCACATCTGTTGGAACGAAGAGACCCCGGCTTTTTTAAGGCTGGCTGGCGCCGTCTTATCAAACGGCAAACGCAATCCGGTAAAAGGAGAAACGGCCCTGGCATCACTCATCGCATCACCTCTGTTTTATACGTAGCGTCTTATGCCTCATCACTGTGGCTTGGCAAATTTTTGGCTGAGCTTGGCCGCTTTTTCCGGTTTCATACTGGCCAGAAATTTTGCGGCGATCTTGGGTTTGCTCCTGGCCAAGATGTTGAGGGCCAGCGACTCCTCCATCTGTTCCAGACGCAAAGCCGCTTCTTCCGCAGGCATCGCGGCATAGGTCTTCGAAAGTGTCTGGAGTTTCTGCTCATTCACCGCACTGATCTGGGCCTGCTTTTGCTCGATCTCTTCACGCAGCTTTGTGTTACGGTTCAACATCGCGCCGACTTCCTGTTCCATCAGCTTGAGCTGCTGCTCCCGTGTCTCAAGATGGGCCTGCCGCTCGTCCAGCTCCGCCGTCCTCTTTTCGATCGCCTTGATCAGCGCCGTCGGGGTGTGCGGATCGATCGAGATCGCAGGTGGAGACGCATCCGCAGGAGAGGCCGTAGATGCAGGCGCAACCTTTGTCTCGCTCCCTTTCGCGGTGGCGGTTTGCGCATACGAGATTCCGGAAAAAATCATGGCAATCGCCAGGGCCACGAAGCCGCCCAACAGGGAACGCCGCCCCGCCACCTCATCCATCACTCCCTGTTCTTTCTTCCCAATCGCTCGAATATAAAGCACCTTTCGACCCTCTTCGATCCGCTCCACCACATCCCGTTCCCGAGCCGCATGAGCGAGAACGGCCCGCTTCTTTTCACACACATCCCCCAAGGCTTCTACCGTCTTCTTGCGGGCCACGGCCTGCGTGTACTGACCCCTGAAAAAATCATAGTACAGGTCCATCTCATGGGCGGTGACACCCTCCTCCTGACGCGCTTCCAGGTCGTGCGCCGCCCGGCTTAAGACACCCTGCACACCCTTCAGCCGATCCTCTTCCTCCGTCAGATGGTCCTTTGCGATGGTAAAGGCCTGCTGCGCCGCCTCTTCACGATAACACCGAATCCGAAAAACGGCGTCCAACCTGGAGACATATCCCGGTACGTTTGCTGCCATCCGTCGCTCTCCTTATGCGTAATATTTACGGGAACAACCTGTATAGGGCACGCAGACTCTCCTTGGAATCAACGCTTTCATTGATACCCTGGCGGAAATACCCCTGCATGGCCTCCCACTTTAAAATGGCCTGATCTATCTTTTTACTGCTTCCCGCTTTATAGGCGCCGAT
>CAZOFZ010000140.1:0-4059 GCA_964579175.1 uncultured Nitrospirota bacterium
CCCGATAGCCTGCCGGCGTGGGGTGGAGACCGTCGTCCTGGTTGAGGTCGGGTCGTCCCGCCACCCCTTCCAGGAAAAACGGAATGAGGGGAATCTGAAACCGCGCGGCAAGGGTCGGATAGACGCGCTCGAAGGCCTCGCTGTAGGGCTTGCCATAATTGGACGGCACCTTCATGCCGGCCAGCACGACGGGGATGCGGTGTCGTTGAAGGGTTTCGATGATCGCCGAAAGGTTCTTCTCCATCTCGGCGACCGGTAGCCCCCGCAAACCGTCGTTGGCCCCCAATTCCAGAATGACCAGCGCGGGCCGATACGCCAGGATCTTGCCGATCCGGCTCCGTCCGCCCGCCGTCGTCTCGCCACTGACGCCGGCGTTGACAACCCGGTACGACAGCCCCGCCGTCCGCAGTTTCTGCGAAAGCAGTGCCGGATAGGCCGCTTCCGCCGCAACCCCCGCGCCTGCGGTAAGGCTGTCTCCGAAGGCGACGATCACCGGTTCTCTCTCTGCCGCCGCACAGATCCAAGGGAGGAAGAAGGCAAGCCACACCCCCTTCCTCCACTGCCGCCGTTTTCCGTCCATCCATGTCGTCTCCACACCGTGAGGTTCGGCAGTGTATCGCACGACGCGGCGTGTCGCAACGATCTCTGCGGGATGGCGGTGCGCTTTGCCTGGCAGCCTGTTTGAGGAGGAGGTTTTCGCATCGTTCAGACTGCGCGCGCGGTCGAGGGAGGGTGATCGGTTTCCGTTCGTCGAGGAGCGACATTGGCCTCACCGCCCGTGCTGGTTTTAGAGACGCCTGCCTTGCCGCTTGACATTGAAATTTTTTGGGAATATAATACCAATATTATACTGGGCATTATTTTAGGAGAGAACGTTAGAAATGCATGAGACCCTCTATAGCGCGTTGTTTAGGATGCTCCGGCCGTTGGTGCGCATGCTGCTGCGCAACGGCATTGCCTACGGGACGTTTTCCGAGGTGGTGAAGCAGGTGTATGTCGAAATTGCCGACGAGGAGTTTGGCATCGCGGGCCGCAAGCAGTCCGACTCCCGTGTCTCCCTCATGACCGGTCTCACGCGCAAGGAGGTGAAACGGATCAAGGAGCTCGACACACCGCGGGAGGAGGTTACCGCGCGGCAATACAACCGTGCCGCCCGGATCATCAGCGGGTGGACCCAAGACCCCCGCTTCCTTGACGGCGCGGGGATGCCGCTTCATCTTCCCCTGGAAACAACCGACAAGGAGGCCCAGAGTTTCGACGGGCTGGTCAAGGCGTTTGGCGCAGATATCCCCACGCGGGCGGTGTTGGACGAACTGCTGCGGGTGGGGGCCGTCGCACGCCTGCCGGATTCCCGCATCCAACTCCTCACCTACGCCTATGTGCCGCGCGGGGACGACGCGGCTAAAATGGCCATCCTGGGTGACGACGTGGCCCTCTTGATCCGCACGATAGACCATAACCTGGGTCAGGCAGATGAGGCCCGCTTTCAGCGCAAGGTAGCCTACGACAATCTTCCAGAAGAAGCGATTCCCCACTTTCGGGCCCTTTCGGCCCGGAAAGGCCAGGCCCTTTTGGAGGAGATGGATCGCTGGTTGGCCCGGCACGATCGAGATCGCAATCCGGGCGTCGGGGGGACGGGCCGCGTCTATGCCGGTCTCGGCATCTATTATTTCGAAGAGAACCGCTCGCATTCCGATTAACTCACGCGCGTGCGTTTGGCGGGGGGCGTCTTCATGAAATTGGGATGGCTGGTCTTTCTCACGCTGTGGATTTTTGCCTGTTCCGGCGGTTCGGGCACGATAACCGCGAGCAATGACGACGGCGGGATCGGCGGGACGGGGATCACGGATGACGACGGCGGAGTCGGTGGCACGGGGGCCCAGGACGACGACGGCGGGATCGGCGGGACGGGGATCAGCAGCGGGCCGATCGAAGATTTCGGCAGTCTCCAGGTGAACGGTGTGAAGTTCGAGACCGATGCCAGCACGGTCGTCATCGAAGGGGGACGGCCTCTCGCCGTGCCCAATGTCGAGGCGTTGCAGCGCCACCTCAAACGCGGGATGGTGGTGCAAGTGCGCGGCACCGTAAACCCCGACGGGAAAACGGGTGTGGCCCATCAGGTTTCTTACGGAGATACCGTGCAGGGGGCGATTATCGCCCTGGACCCCGCGGCCGGTCGCATGACGGTTCTGGATCGTGAAATTCTCGTGGACAGCGCGACCAGAATTGGCGATGGACCCTATCACCAGCATCCGCTCTCGTTTTTTGCCGTGGGAGACATCGTGGAAGTGAGCGGCATGCCCGCCGCAGGGGGCGCCATCCTGGCGAGATGGGTCGGATTTTTGGATACAGACGCATCGCGCCGCGCGGTTGACGTGGAAACCCGCGGCACGGTGTCTGGGCATGACGCCACGGCCATGACATTCTTCCTGGGCGACATCCAGGTTCAATACGGCGACGTTGCGGAGGCCCTGCGCCCGGCCGATCTGTCCGACGGCCAGGAGGTGCAGGTATCGGGCCACTCCCTGGATGCCCGGCAGACGCGTGTGAATGCGACGCGGATCGCCGTGGCGCAGGACGATCTTCCGCTGAATGCGGGAGAGACCTTCTGGTTGCAGGGTGTGGTGACGCAGACGGGCGACCCTTCCACGTTCGAGGTGGGGGGGCGCGGGATCGTGCTGGATGTCGCGGCCGTCTTTTCAGGGGGAATGTCCGCCGATTTGCGTCTGAATGCGCGGATCGAAGTGCAGGGTACGGTGGATGAAAGTGGCGCGTGGTTGGCCCGGCGGGTGGTCTTCCCCGATCCGCCGTCGCTGGACATTTCGTTAGACCAGCCAGGTTCCCTGGAAAACAAAGAAGGCGATAAGGTGGTTGCGCGGCTTGTGACCGAGACCCCCGTAGGTGACTCGCCCGTTTACCACGCCGAGGGACTTCCGCCCGGCCTGGTCTTGGATGCGGCACGGGGCGTCATTTCCGGGGTGCTCTCTTGCGACGCGGTGGGGGTCCATTACGTCAACGTTTCGTTGGGGGAGACCTTGCCCACGACGTGGGTCTGGACGGTGGGTGAAACATGCACTGCGAGCGCACCGTTGTTGACCAACCGCCCGCCGATCCTCACCAGTTCCGGAGACCATACCAGCGTTGTGGGGGAGGATATTCTGCTTGAGATCGATGCGGTGGACCCCGACGGCGACGTCCTCACCTACAGCGCCACGGGGCTGCCCCCGGGGTTTGCGCTGGATGCAATCACAGGCATTCTCACCGGGACACCGCCCTGCACCGCCGCAGGGCTTTCTCCGGTTGTCCTGAGCGTGACGGACGGGACGTTCGCGGACTCGATCTCGTTTACCTGGACGATTGAGGAGGATGTTACCTGTCCGTAGATGAAGGAGGGGCGTCTACGCGTTTTTTTTGAGCCCTCGAAAATGGGCAAATTTTCCTAAAATGGAGGGAATGAAGATGAATACGAAACGTATCGTGGCGGCCCTGTTGACCGCACTGTTTTGCATGGTTGTATCGAACGTCGCACACGCGATGAACCAGCCACCCTCTGTGATTACGTATCACTTTGCCGGGGTATTGAACGACCCATTTGGAACCCTTCCGATCGGGACCCCCTTCTGTGGTTCATTCTCATACGATGGGACGCAGCCGACGAATACGCCGCAGACGCCGTACCGTGGCGATTACAGCTACACAAACCTTTCGGTCACCATCGGCGGTGTGACCGTGACCGACAATGGCAGCGGAGTTATCAACGTTTATGACCATGGCGTAGGTTATCCGCCCGATCTCTCCGGAGAAACGACCGGCTATCCGACCGACCTGTTCCACCTTTATCCGTTTGCGATTTCCGGAGCGTTCGGAGGGCTCACGCTTGATCCTGGCGCGGGGGTACAGGTCGTCTTGCAAGACCTGTCTGGCATCGTCTTCAACGGTCCTTCGATTCCCGGCGCGGGGTTGAGTCTGAGCGACTTCACAACGGGGAACGCAACGTTCTTGGAACTGCGAGCAGAGCCAGTCTTACTTGCCGATCCCTTTCTCCCTCCACCACCTCCA
>CAZOFZ010000141.1:0-4054 GCA_964579175.1 uncultured Nitrospirota bacterium
AACAGTTAAAAAGTGGTCGTACCGTGTCTGTAGGGTGGAGTCCAATTTTTTACACCTCATGTATGCAAGGATACACTCCGGTTCCTGTGCTCCGTGCGCCTTGCATTTTTGCCGCTCGTGACGGTTTTTAGAGGTGCCCTATAGAACGTCATCCCAATGAGGTATCGTGGACAGGCCAGACCCAAAACGGCAGGCAAAATATGAAGGGCTCCGACAGGTTGCATTGCTGACCAGCATCCCTATGGCGCTGGCCGTAGGCCCCGCGGTCGGCTATTGGATCGGAGATGCCCTGGATCGGCGCTTCTCGACATCGCCGTGGCTGATGATATTTTTTACGGTCTTTGGCGCGATTTCCAGCATCCGTCAAACCGCTCTCCTCATCAAACGCGTGGGCAAACCCTAGGTGACAAGCCCCGTGTGGTCGTATGCCCGTTTAGCGAATCATTCCGGCTTTTTTATTTGCCATTCTTGCAATGCCTGAATGGCGCCGCCCGCTTCAACCGCCGCAGAAATCGGATCATTTGTCGCTCGTGTCCGGCAGATGCCCAAGTGTTTGCCGTCTGACGCCCGAGCCGTTGTCGGGGCGACGTTCAGACGGAGGGCTCGGTCGTCTTGACGGGGTCCAGCAGCCGATTCAGCGCCGATTCGGAGAGGATGCCTTTTTTGAGAATGATCTCCCGCACCGGTAACCGGGTCTGGGCCGATTCCTTGGCGACCGCCGCCGCGGCCTCATACCCAATCACGGGGTTCAAGATCGTGGCCAGACCCACCGTCGCCTCGGCGTAGGCCGCGCAAGCGTCGGGGTTGGCCGTAATCCCCTTGATACACCGCTCGGTGAACAGATCGGTGTTGCGCGTTAGAATTTCCAGCGACTGGAGCAGGTTGTAGTTGATGACCGGCATCATGACATTCAGCTCCATCTGGCCCGCCTGGGCGGCCAGCGCGATGGTTTGGTCATTGCCCATCACGTGAAAGCAGACCATGTTGGTCACCTCCGCCATGACCGGGTTGACCTTTCCCGGCATGATGGACGATCCGGGCTGCACGGGGGGCAGCGCGATTTCGGCAAAGCCCGTGCGCGGGCCGGAGGAGAGGAGACGCAGGTCGTTGGCAATCCGAATCAGCTCGACCGCAAACTCGCGCAGGCTCCCCGAAAGGGCCACGAAATCGCCCATGCTCTGCATCCGCTCGAACAGATTACGGGAAGGACGCAGCGGGAGTCCGGAGATTTTCCGAAGCGCCGCAACCACCCTCTTCCGATATTGCGGATGGGTGTTGAGCCCCGTGCCAACCGCCGATCCGCCGATCCCCAGCTCGCAGAGGGCCGAGGCCGCCTGCGCGATTCGCGCGCGGGCGCGGGCGATGGCCACGGCATAGCCCGAAAATTCCTGTCCCAGACGAATCGGCACCGCGTCCTGCAGGTGGGTCCGTCCCGACTTGAGAATGCCGTCGAATGCGCGGGCCTTTGCGGTGAGGGCCCGCTCCAGGCGGAGCAGAACGGGATGCAACTTCTCCGCAAGCAGAAGGGCGGCCACCCGCATGGCGGTGGGGAAGACATCGTTGGTGGACTGCGACATATTGACGTGGTCGTTGGGATGGATCTGTTTGTAGTCCCCCCGCTTGCCCCCCATCTGCTCGATGGCCAGATTGGCAATGACTTCATTGGCATTCATATTATGCGAAGTGCCGGCGCCTGCCTGAAACACGTCTACCACGAACTGATCGTGCCATTGTCCCTCGACGATCTCCCGGGCCACCTCCTGGATCCGGGCACCGACGTCTGCGGGAAGTTTCCCACAGGCGACGTTGGCCCGTGCCGCCGCCCATTTGACCATCGCCGTGGCCCGGATAAAGTCGGGGTGGGGGCGGATGCCGCTGATCGGGAAATTGGCCACGGCCCGTGCCGTCTGGACGCCATAGTAGGCTGCCTGCGGCACTTCCAATTCGCCCAGGCTGTCTTTTTCGATCCGGACCTCTTTCATCTTGGGCATCTCCTTTAAGTTCATAGTGGCTTCCCCGCAAGCAGGGGCTGGATCACCTTCTCGACCAGGTGTGTATAGGTGGCTCCCACGATGGGGCCGATCGATTTATGGCGGATCATCCCCTGGGGGTCAATGATAAACGTTTCCGGCACACCGTAGATGCCATAGTCAATGGAGACCTTCCCCGTTTCATCGCGCACGTGCTGAAAATTGTTGCCATGTACTTTTAAATATTCCTTCGCCGGCGATGGCTGATCCTGATAATTGACCCCCAGCATGACAAAGTTCGGGAGTTTTCCGAATTGTTCGTTAATGGCCAGGAGGGACGCATGTTCCAATTTGCACTCCTGGCACCAGGAGGCCCAGAAGTTGAGCATCACGACCTTCCCCTTGAATTGGCTCAAGGAAATGGGCCGACCTTCGTAGAGCTCGGGGGCCGTAAAGTCGGAGGCGGGGGTGTTGACGATCACCGGCGGGATGTAGGACGGATTCCCCCAGAGCCCGACATAAAACAGGGCCAAAAGCCCCGCAATTCCAGAAAGGAGTAACAAATTCCAGGCGCGTATCTTCATCCCGTTGAGACTATCATCGGGGCACGGAACAGGTCAATCCGCCGGATTCGTTTGGAGCGTCGGCATGATGCGCTTCATAAAGCCGTCGAACAGGGGAACGGTAAACGCCGTGTCGCCGTGAGACGGGCTGAAGATCATCCCTCTTGAGATCAGGTTATTTCGCGTCGGCGCAACGGTGGTCACCTTCTTGTTGAGCAGGTGGGCGACATCGCCGGAACGGTGCGGTCCGGGCCCCAGTTCGGCCATGGCACGCAGGTATCTCTTTTCCGCCGGCGTCAGGCAGTCGAAGCGAACCCTGAAAAAACTGTTGTCGAGCTCCGCCAATGCAATCGCCGTTGCCCGACGCGCATGTTCGGACTTTATCGGCGAGGCCTCCGCGATATTCCAGGCGTGTTTCCCCCATTCCTGCAGGAAATACGGGTAACCTTTTGTCCGATCCTGAATGGCCGCGATCGCCTCCGCGTCGTACGTAACGCCTTCCCTTGCCGCAGGGATACAGAGCGCATCACGCGCCGCATCGGCATCCAGACTATCAACGTGCACAAATTCGAATAAACGCTCGGCGTAAGATTTTGCGCGACCGGTTTTCCCCACGAGTTGGGGCAAACCCGCAGCAAGCAGGGTGAGCGGAAGCTGGTCCTGGCCGGCCCGGTGCAATGCGGCAATCAACGCCGCGAGTTGCTCTTCCTTCACGTATTGCAGTTCATCCATAAAAAGAACCACGGCCGTACCGTGTTCGATCGCTGCTGTGCCGACGCGGGTAAAAAGGTCGGCCAGGTCATGCTCGAGATCGCCACTGTCAGCCACGCCCTTCTGCGGTTCGTCATCCATCGTGACTTCGATATCGTTGTACTTTATCTTCATGGCTGTGACGAAACCGGTCAGGGCACGGAGCGCATTTTTCAAACCGGCACGTATCGCTTCTCCAGCGCTTAACCGGATGAGCGCGGCGCGAAGGGCAGGGGCAAGAATGGCAGGGAGCGACCGATCTTCCGGGGCCTCGATCCAGACGCAGGAGAAGCCACGACCCTCGGCATCCTGTCGGACCTTGTTGAGCAGGACGGTTTTCCCGGCACCTCGCAGCCCATGGAAGATGAGACTCCTGGCGGCACGGCGCAGACGAATCCGATCCAAGGCAATTGCAGCACGCACAATCGAATCGCCCCGACCGGCCAATTCTGCGGGAAATGTGCCCGCTCCGGGGGCGTATGGATTTTTAATGGGGTCCATTTATACTGAAATTATCCAAGGTTATTATGAATAACTAACTCGCAGTAAATCAGATAATATGGCATAAACTTGAAATAATCAAGGGAGCCGGATTCCCCCGATGTAATCCCAAAGGGATAATGTCCTGTTCTGCCAAAGTAGAAAAGTCCTCTCTTCTAATAGGCTGTCTGCCCATTTATGGGGGGCGAGATGGCCAGAGAGGACAAGCTTCTAACGAGCGTGAAGGCGTTGCGGCGGCTGCATGCGATTCATCAAGTGATGGAGAAGAAA
>CAZOFZ010000142.1:0-4044 GCA_964579175.1 uncultured Nitrospirota bacterium
TACAGACAGCAGCATAGAAAAAAGGAACTGTCAGATTAAGTCTTGACAAGTACACGTATCGTACGTGACCTCTACCAGACCAAGGCGAGTCCAGTTGTCGATCATCGCTGGAAGCTGCGGATCTTCGACAGCCGTACCAGTTCTCGAGTCTATCAGATTAATCAAGTGACGGACAAGCAAGTTGTAGCCGCCTCCGTCCTTCATCTTGCGACGAATCTGAACGATTGGAATCTCGCCGGGAGATTGAAGTGCCACTCGGACCAGCCTTGCATCCTCGCTGTCTAGGTTTGATGATCTCCACGAAGGCCGGGTGCGCAACTGAGGCCGCCCGACCATCCATCGATGTTGCCAGCAAGTTCAGATACATCTCTTTGAGATTCGGCTCTTCGTGCGTGAACGCAAGGCCTTGAAGCATGGGACCGGCGATTGACGCCTTGGGCTCGACGATGTGCTCGGGAGGAATGGCCTGGGCTTTCGCTGCGATCTCCTGTTGGAACTTCCCGGAGAAATATGTCCTGGCCTTGTCGAAGGCCCAGTTGATCGCGGCCAGAGGGACCAAGACGTTATTGATCATTCTCGTCAGCGTCACCGCTGTTTGACCAAGATTACTCCCCGCTTCCTTGACCAAGGGACTATCACCTGCAGCCTTGATGACCTCGATTACGAGTGAGACGCCGTCCCTTGCCGCCTTGATCGGATCATCATCCGGCATATGTCCTCCTCAAGAACGTTTGCGACACTCACCGCCGCGTTGTCTCTCCGTTCGCGAAGCGAAGGGAGAACGCCCCAGTTCACCGCTCACCGCCACCGTAGGTCGGCTGCAACGCCTGAATCGGGCCGCTTCATCCGTTATCTGATGATTATAACTGGGTTAGAAGCGCGTCATAATCGGCATGGGAACCGATCCAGAACCAGACAATCTCGTCGTCACTCATCATACCAACTGTCCGATAGTGCATTCCTACGCGTGCCGAATAGATCGGCAAAACAGCGTGAACCCGACGAAACTGCAAACTTGCATGATACGGATTTTGCTCAAACCGTTCATAAGCCCGTTGTGCCTGTCGTTGCACAGTATGCGGCAGACCCGCCAATTTCTCGCGAAATCGCCTGGATGTACGCGATTTCATAAAGTTTTCGGATCAAGTGGCAGGGTCTTGCCAGCCTTATGTTCTGCCAGGGCTTCCAGTGCCAGATTAGCCAAGGCATCTTGAGAATTGGCAAACTGTTCTGTCCACTGCGCTTCATCCGCAAGCGCCTCTAGGATCAGTGTGGCAATAGCGTCCTGCTCACTGTCCGGTAATCGCGTTACCTGGGAATACGCCTTTTCAAGCAATTGGGTCATGAGGTTAACCTCCTGTAAAAGAGATTGTGGGGCGCAAAACACTTTCTCGCCCAGCCACCGCCCGTCTCCAGTGCCTGATTGTCCCGTAGATGGACTCACCGGACGCTATCTGTAATACGATTCCAGCGCACCCAGGTGGCTTCCGAGTCCCACGACCAGTAAATCAGAAAGGCCCTTCCTTCCAGCTCCGAAAAATCCACAAACCCCCAAAACCGGGAATCAAGGCTGTGGTCGCGGTTGTCTCCCATCACGAAATAGGCGTTTTCCGGAACGGAGACGGGCCCGAAATTGTCCCGCTCCGGCATTCCGTGGGGCGAAAAAGAGCGGTCGTAGATGGCGTACGATTCGCTCTGCGCCTCCCCGTTGAGAAAGAGCCGCTTGTTTTTAATCTGAATCGTATCGCCTGGAACGCCGATGACCCGTTTGATAAAGTCCTTCTCCTTATCCTTTGGAAAACGGAACACGACAACGTCGCCCCGTTTCGGCGTCCGAATCGGAACCAGGACCGTACCATCCGTAAATGGAATCCGGATTCCATAGATAAACTTGTTGACAAGAATGTGATCGCCGATTTGAAGCGTTGGAATCATCGAGCCGGACGGAATTTTAAATGCCTGCACGACAAACGTCCGGACAAACAACGCCAGCAAAATAGCCCATAAAAGCGACTCGACGTATTCACGAAGGGTCGAGGTCGAACGACGACTCCCGACGACCACTTCCGCAGCGTGTGGGGTCAATCCTGAGTCTTCAAGACCGCGAGGAAGGCTTCCTGTGGTATCTCCACCCGTCCGACCTGCTTCATTCGCTTCTTCCCCTCTTTCTGTTTTTCCCATAGCTTCCTTTTGCGTGTAATGTCTCCCCCATAGCACTTCGCCGTCACATTTTTTCGGATTGCGCTGACCGTCTCCCGCGCGATCACCTTTCCGCCAATCGCAGCCTGAATTGCCACCTCGAACATCTGTTTTGGAATGATCTCTCGCAACTTTTCCGCAAGCTGCCGCGCCCGTGGATAGGCCTTTTGGCGATCCACGATGAACGAAAAGGCATCCACCGTCTCCCCATTGAGCAGAATGTCCACTTTGACCAGATCGGTGTCCTGGTAGCCGATCAGTTCGTAGTCCAGCGAGGCATACCCCTTCGAAATGGATTTGAGGCGGTCATAAAAGTCCAGAATCACCTCATTGAGCGGCAACTCATATGTCAGCATGACCCGGCTGGTGTCCAAATACTTAAAGTCTTTCTTTAATCCTCTCCGTTCCTGGCAGAGGTTCAAAATGGGGCCCAGAAACTCCTGGGTTGTGATAATGACCGCCTCGATGTAGGGCTCCTGGAAGCGGGCGATCTGGCCCGACGGAGGGAGTTTGGCCGGGTTGTCTATATGGAGGATTTCACCCTTTTGCGTCGTGATCCAATAGACGGCCGTGGGGGCCGTGCTGATCAGGGAGAGGGCATATTCCCGCTCCAGCCGCTCTTTGATGATCTCCATGTGGAGCAGGCCCAGGAACCCACACCGGAATCCAAACCCCAGTGCCAGCGAGCTTTCCGGTTCATAGGAAAAAGAGGCATCGTTCAGGCGGAGTTTGTTCAGGGACTCCCGAAGCTCTTCGTAGCGGTCTGTATCAATGGTATACAGGCCACAGAAGACCATCGGCTTGACCTCTTTGTACCCCGGAATCGGGGTTGTGGCGGGACGTCGGGCGTCGGTGATTGTGTCTCCGATTTTGGTGTCGTTGACGTCCCGGATGCCGCAGACCAAGCCCCCCACCTCCCCCACGGAGAGACTCCCCTGTTCCTCTTTCTTGGGCGTAAAGGCATGGATCGCAAGGACTTCGTGCTCTTTTTGCGTGGACATCAGGAGGACCCGAGAACCTTTTTGGATGCTGCCGTCCACCACTTTAACCAGCACCACCGCCCCCTGATAGTTGTCGAACCAGGAGTCAAAAATCAGGGCCCGCAAGGGGGCGTCTGGGTTCCCTTTGGGGGGGGGAATGCGACGCACAATTGCTTCGAGGATCTCTTTCACTCCCCGTCCATCTTTCGCGCTGGCCAGAACCGCCTCGGAGGTATCCAGCGACAGGATATCTTCGATCTGATGCTTCGTTTTTTCGACATCGCTACTGGGAAGATCGATTTTGTTGATGACCGGGATGATTTCCAGATTGTTCTCGATGGCCAGGTGGGCGTTGGCAATGGTCTGTGCCTCCACCCCCTGCGTGGCGTCCACCACCAGCAGCGCCCCGTCGCAGGCCGCAAGGCTTCGGGAGACTTCATAAGAGAAATCCACGTGACCCGGGGTGTCAATGAGATGCAGGATGTAGTCGCACCCGTCATCGGCGCGGTATTTCAGACGCACCGCATGGGCCTTGATAGTAATACCCCGTTCCCGCTCCAAATCCATGGAGTCCAGGAGCTGCTCCTGGGACTCCCGCTGCGTTACGGCGCCGGTCAATTCCAGAAGCCGGTCCGCCAGCGTGGATTTCCCATGGTCAATATGGGCAATGATACAAAAATTGCGAATCCGCTGCTGCATTTTTAGTCCGTCAAACGAGTGTTCGGATTATAGTCAGAGCCTGGTACGTTGTCAAAGAAACGCATTGGGCCACCACATATTGCACGCTTTGGGGGGGGCCAGTACGGGGGTCATATTGCCTCACGAAGAAATCTACCTGAAATGGGAATCGTTGCCTCATGAAAAA
>CAZOFZ010000143.1:0-4002 GCA_964579175.1 uncultured Nitrospirota bacterium
CGGTTCCTGTGCTCCGTGCGCCTTGCATTTTGGCCGCTCGTGACGGTTTTTAGAGGTGCCCCCCAGCGTAATCGGGGAAGAACAAACGTATTAAAGGCCGCGCATTTCTAGCATGCCGCTTCAGGTCAAAGCAAATGGGATCGGGCCTTAAATAGGGGAAGTGGAAGAGCGGCACGCGAATTCGTGCGCCCAGAATCGCAGGGTTGGTGCGGTCGGCCAGGGTCCGCCGTGGATCGCTCCGATTCAACACCACGCCCACAAACCGGAGACCCACCTCCCTCCCGCAGCGGAGCGAAAGGAGGGTGTGGTTCAACGTTCCCAGACCGCTTCGCGCCACCAGCAGGACGGGCAGGTCCATCCGTTGGATGAGATCCAACACCGTCAATCGGGGTGTCAACGGCGTCATGAGGCCGCCGATCCCCTCCACGATCAGGAACGAATGTCGGCTGCGAAGTTGTTCGTAGGCCCGCAGGATGAGGTCCAGGCGGAGGGGAGGGCCCTCCCGGCGCGCCGCATCGGGAGAGAGCGGGGCAGCGTAGCGACAGGGGGCGATGAGCGACAGGGGGTCTTCCGTCCCCGCCGCCACTTTCAAGGCCAGACCGTCCGCAGGGATCAACGCGCCGGACTTTTTGCGGCATCCCGTCTCAACGGGCTTCATGACCCCCACATCGCCCATTTCCTGGGCGATCAACCGGGCCATCGCACAGGCCACGGCCGTTTTGCCGATGCCGGTATCCGTCCCCGTAATAAAAACGCCCCTCATGCCGGCATCCGGCTATCGAGCGTGAAGAACTGCCCGGAAACGTGCCGCATGTGGGAGAGACGGACGATGAAATCGCACACCTCGTCGAAGGTGGAGGGGCGCTGAAGGGTGTTCCGCGCGATCAACGCCTGCCGCGCCGCAGGTGTAAGCGGGGCCGTCATCGCCGTGGGGAGGAAGCCCGGGGCCACGGCGTTGACGCAGATCGTGTTCCACTCCTGGGCGGCCGATCGAGTGAGGGCCAGAAGGCCCGCCTTGGAGGCGGCGTAGGCCGCCTGGCCGATCCGTCCGGAGAGGGCATGCGAAACGATGTTGACGATATGCGCTTCCCCCCCGTCTGTGTGAGGCATTCGCGCGTGAGCCGTCCGCGCGTGAGCCATCCGATTGGCGGCCTCACGCATACAAAAGAAGGCCCCGGAGAGATTGACGGCCAGGACATCGTCCCATTCCGCTTCCGTCAGCCGGATAAATCGGGAACGATCACTGATGGCCGCATTGTTAATCAATACATCCAGACGGCCCCATCGCTCCCAGACCTGCTGGAACATCTGCCGAACCGCCGAAGCATTCCGCAGGTCCGCGCAAAAGAGGGAACCCTCCACGTGGGAGAGGCCCCGTATCAGCGCTTCCCCCGCGACGCGATTGCGATAAACGTGCGCCCCGATCCGACTCCCCTCCGCCGCAAAGGCGCGGCAGAGGGCTCCTCCCAGGCCGCCGGAAGCGCCGGTGATGACCACCACGCGACGGGCCTTCTCTTCCATATGGTCTTGCGTCCCGCCGATTCAGTCTCCTCCCCCGATCGAGAGGTTTCGGGTGTCATAGCACGAAACGATGATCCGATCAATCCAACAATCCAAGCGCCGATCCCGCCTCCTTCAACGCAAGCAGCAGCCGGTCCATCTGCGGCCGGGTGTGGTCGGCCATGAGGCTGATCCGCAGACGACTCGTTCCATCCGGCACCGTGGGAGGACGGATGGCCGGGACGTAAAACCCCGCTTCCAGCAATGTTTGGGAGAGGCGTTGCGCCATTTCGCTTCCCCCCACATACAGCGGCACGATGGGCGTCTCACCGGCGCCCGCATTGAATCCCGGCTTGTTAAATCCCAGTTTTTGGAGTTCTGTCCGAAAATAGGCAATGTTCTCCCGAAGCCGCAGCCTGCGCGCGTCATCCGTCCGCAAAACATCCAGGGCGGCCAGGGCCGCGGCCAGAATCGGAGGGGGGAGGGCCGTGGTATAGACGAAAGTACGGGCCTTGTTGATGAGGTATTGCACGGTCACTGCGTCCACGGCCAGGAAACCGCCCAGACTTCCCAGGGCCTTGCTGAGCGTTCCCATTTGGAGAATGCGGGGGCTTTGGAGGTTGAAATGGGCGCAGGTTCCCTCCCCCTGCGGGCCCAGCACGCCAGTGGCGTGGGCATCGTCCAGATAGAGGGTCGCATCGTATTGTTCCGCCAGCGCAAGGAGATCGGGCAGCGGCGCGATGTCCCCCTCCATGCTGAAGACCCCCTCCGTCAGAATAAACGCCCGCTGTGTCGTTTTCCGCCGCGCCAGATATTTTTTAAGCTGGTCCACATCCTGGTGCGGATAGAGACGGAAAAGGCCCTTCGAGAGCCGGGCCCCTTCGATCAGGCTGGCATGGTTGAGCCGGTCGGACAAGATCAGGCCTTCGCTTCCGATCAGGGCACCCAGGGCCCCCACGTTGGCCATATAACCGGTGGCAAACAGCAGCGCCGACTCCGTTCCCTTCAACTGCGCCAGGCGGGACTCCAACGTGGCATAGAGAGAGCGATTCCCCGAAAGAAGCCGGGAGGCCCCCGCCCCCACCCCAAACTTGCGGATGGCCGACACTGCGGCCGCCTTCACGGCCGGATGATGAGAGAGACCCAGATAGTCGTTGGCGCCAAAGAGCAGCAGAGACCGGCCGTCCCGTTCGATGTGGGTCGCGTCCGCGCGTTGCGGGGACGGATCGGACGGGGTCAGACACCGTAATGTCTGCAGGCGTTGAAGGCGGTCAATCTCCGGCTGAAGCGGGTGCATGGCGTGCGATGGCCGAGATGGCCGTGATGGCATAGACATCCATTTCGACAAGTTCCCCCCTGGCGGACAGGCGCGTCCGAATGCGGGGCCCGCGTTCCATTCCCAATTTTTCCAGGACGCGGACGGATGCGACGTTTGTGGGGAGCGATTTGGCCTCAATCCGCCAAAGCCCCATGCCGCCGAATCCAAAGGCCAGCACCGCGCGGCAGGCCTCCGTCATATAGCCCCGATTGCGGAAGGGCCCGGCCAGAATAAATCCGATCTCCCCCAGGCCCGCCTCCGGCTCCCACCGAATGAAGCCGACGGAGCCGATCGGCTGTCCATCCAAATGGATTCGCCAATTGCTGGGCAGACCGGGCAGGCGCTGTTCGGCGGCGGAACGCCCATCCGGGCAAAACAACGGCTGCTCCCCGTTACCCGTGGAGATGACCTGCAAACGCGCGGTGGCGAGGGGGGGAGGGGTCCAGGACATTATCCCGCCTTTACGCCGACGTGAAGGGCCACGATACCGCCGGAGCGGTTGCGATAAAAAACATCCCGGAACCCCGCGCGCTCCATCCGAACTTTAAGGGCCTCCTGCGCGGGAAAGCGCCGAATCGAGTCGGGGAGATATTGATAAACGCCGGTCTTGTCGCCTGCGACCCACGCGCCAACGCGGGGCAGCAGCGTAAAGGAGTAAAAGTCGTAGAGGGCGCGTAGGACGGCATACTGGGGCCTGGAAAACTCCAGGCAGACCATCCGTCCGCCCGGTTTGAGCACACGGTGGATTTCCCGAATCGCCTGATCCAGGTCGGAGACGTTGCGGAGACAGAATCCGGTCAGGGCGGTATCGAACACGCCGTCGGGGAAGGACAGCGCGTGCGCATTGCCCAGCACACAGGCGGCCGGCAGACCACGCAGCCGCTTCTGCCCGATACGCAGCATCGGCGTATTCAGGTCAACGGCCACCACCGCGCCGTCCGGGCCCACGGCCCTGGCCGATAAAATGGAAAGATCGCCCGTGCCCGCGCCGACATCCAGCACGCGTGCGCGGGGCGAAAGGGAGGCCAAGCGGAGCGCCTCCCGTTTCCAGAGGTGGTGAAGCCCCAGGGAGAGGAGGGTGTTGTTCAGGTCGTAAAAGCGCGCCACCGAGGAGAACATCGCCTGAACGCGACGCTCCTTATCGTCCGGGGAGAAGTTCATAAGGAGCGTCGTTGACTTGGGGA
>CAZOFZ010000144.1:0-3994 GCA_964579175.1 uncultured Nitrospirota bacterium
ACGGTCCAACGTGTTCGAAGATTTGCCTTCCCCCTTCCGATAACCGCGAAACGCCCCTTCGGCCGTAGCCCCCCCCTTGTCGGTCTGAAACGTGACGTTGCCGTCCATCGAAACATGCGTGGGAATCCCCTGAAATTCCTTCCGAAAGAGCAGCCGCACCGTTTCCGCGAGCGGCACTTGTTTGTAATTCAGGCGCATTTGGAAGTCGTTTTGAGGCGTGTCGGGCCGGCTGACCATGCGGGCTTCTCCCGTGAGGGTGCCGGAGAAGAGGCGGGCCTCGGCGGACGAGAAGCGGGTCTCCCCCTTGCGGTGGATCAGGTGGGTGCGGAGTGCGCCGACCTCGCGGTGATCCAGAAAGAGGTGGGGCACCGCCACCTCCCCCTCGAACGTCATCTCCGGGGAGGTCCCGTTAAGCTGCCCCGACAGGGTCAGGATACCGGAGGGGCGCCCTCCCGCGAGGGTTGTGCGCGACAGCGCTTCCAGCGGAATCTGCCCATTCAGACGCAGCGCCCAGCCTTTCTCCTTATTCTGGAAGGCCCCTTCGGCGCGCAGGGTGCTCCGGCCTGAAACCAGCGTCACATCCTGCACCTGAAGCGGATGGGGCTGGAACAGGGCCACGCCTTTCAGGTGGTCAACGGGATAACGGGCCTGTGCGGTGACGATCTCCCCCCGTGCCTCGGTCAAGTCCACACGGGTTTCACGGGGGGTCACACCCGGATAGACAAACCCCCAAACGCCCGTCAGACGGATTTCCTGAAGTTGCCCGTTCGCCCGATAGTCGAGTGTGCCATTTTTAATGTGAACGGCGCGCACCCGCAATTTGGACGGAGGGTGTTTCTTCTCAAGAATCTTTCGCAATTGCCGTTCGGTCAGCGCAACGGAGGGGTCCTCCACCACGATCCGGCCGATCCGTAAAAAGGGCCAGGCGGGCCCGAGGCTCCCGATGATCCGGGTCTTCCGGATATGGAGGGTGCCTTCGGCACCGGTGACGTCCAGAAGGATCAGCGAAGGGGGAAACAACTGCGGTTGTATCTGTCCGATGTTCACCTTCCGGTCCCAGACGCGGGACATCTGACGTTCGATTTCCTGCTTTGCGCGGTTTTGCACGGACGGGTGCTGGAGACCCCAATACAGGGCCAGAAAGAGGGAGAGGATGCAGAAGAGGATACAGAAAAAGAGGACGCGCCGTTTCATCCGAAGAGACTCCAAACGGTCTTAATTTAATCGGGAAGGGAGGCTGGAATCGAACGGGAAGGGTTTTAACCGGACTGTTTCTTTTGGACTTCGACGAAGTGCATCCTCAGGCTGTAGAGCACCTGGGAAAGCAGTCCCTCCTCCTCTCCCGTGAGGTTGCCCTTCGTCTTCTCCTGAAGCAGACCCAGGGTGTCAATAATTTGCCGGGCGTGCGCCAATGAGGACCGATCCTGAAGCAGGTTTAACGCCGATGCCGCCATCGAAAGGAGAAAGGAAGAGAAGGTCACGGGGCCATCGTCCTGCGGTGGCGGAGTCGCCGAGGCGGGGTCCGTGTCACCGGGTGGGGCGGGCGGGGGTTCCACCGGGCTGGATACCGGCCCCTCCGAAAAACGGAGCCGGCGATCCCGAATTTGGAATGCCCCTTCTTCCGGGTGGTGCGGATCGTGTCGGTCTTGCGCGCCCACGCCTTTCCTCCAGCTTGACCGGCCTAATCCAGCTTGACCGGATAGATATAGTAGAGCATCACATAGGTCAGCGTACTGGTGAACAGGGCCACGACGTAGAGCATCATGG
This sequence comes from uncultured Nitrospirota bacterium, assembly GCA_964579175.1. GTDB lineage: Bacteria > Nitrospirota > Nitrospiria > SBBL01 > CAZOFZ01 > CAZOFZ01. Next base: position 1,768 of record CAZOFZ010000144.1, read on the forward strand.
TGGCCGTGCCCAGCGCTTGGTGACGCCTGCCTGCGTCGGGAATCCACCGTTCGACCCGTCGCTCCAGAACGAGCACGAGCGCAACCAGAAGGAAGCCGGACAGATAGACCAGAAATCGCCCCAGGGAGCCCCACCGCAGCAGGGCGATACCGCCGAAGACCACTGCTGCGCCCATCAGGATATTGCGAAATCCCCGATCGCTCATTTTAAGCGGTTGCGACCGAAGATAGCGCTCCTCGCCCGATTTGAAGGAAGATCGAAACCCCAGAATAATCATGTAGATCGCCATGACCAGGCCGATGGAGACGGCCACAATATGGATCGTGAGCAGCGGACTGAACAGATAGGTATAGACCCAATCCGGGCCGCCAAACCCCTCTTTCCCCTCCACCGAAAGGGCGCCCAGACCCCGTGCCAGGTAGTAGACCGTGAAATAGCCCAGCATGGCCAGCATGCCCCAGAGGGTGACGTGGTGATGCCGCTGGCCCCGATGTTTTTGTGCCAGATGCCATCCGTACAGAAAGAGGATGGTGAAAAACCAGGCCATGACCGAGGAGATATCGGCCCCAAAAGTTCCGTAAGGGGAGAGGAAACCGGGGGCCGTCAGAAAATCCTTCATTGGGTTACTCCGGGGGTGGCTCCAGAAACACGCGCTGCCGAGCGAAGCGCACTGCCGTCCGCAGGACTTTTGATGGCTGTCAGGACGGTATTCGGTTCCACTTCGGTGATCTCTGTATATCCGGCCTTCTCCATCCAGGATCGGGCCTCGGCCAGGCGGAAACAACGGCCTGCCTCCGTATAAACCAGAAGATGGATGGAGAAGATGGCGTTCCATCCCGGACGTGCAGATTCCGCGCCCAGGAACATATCCTTGACGACGATTTTCCCACCCGGATTGGTGGCGCGATACAGCTTCTGGATGAGCGTGGCGTTCTGATCGCCGGTCTGGTAATGCAAAATGTCGGAGAGGAAAACCACGTCATAACTTCCAGGGATCGGATCGCGGTTGAAATTGCCCGCCGCCAGTCGAATCCGATCTTCCATTTTCTCGGATTCGATCGTCTTTCGCGTGGTGGTCAGGGTTTCGGGCAGATCGAAAAGGGTGGCTTGAAGCCCCGGATTTTGCTTGCAGAACTGAATGGAGTAGGTGCCCGCACCCCCCCCCACATCCAAAAAAGTACGGTAGGGAGAAAGGACGATCTTACGCACCAGATCGGGCGCCGATCGCCGGGCCATCCGGTCCAGGACTTTCAGCGTTTGTGCGGCCACTTCCGGACTGTTCATGAAGAGGTTCCCCGAAACCTGCGGCCGACCGGTCCGGATAATCTCTTCCAGCTTCCCCCAGTGATTCCACTCCGCGTCCTGGAGCAGCATCAGTTCGCCCATGTAAAACGGGCTCGTTTTGACCAGGAATTCCGCCACCTGCGGCGTGTTGCCGTATCGGTCTCCCTCCCTGTTTAACAGCTCCAGGGCGACCAAAGCGTCCATCAGGCGCGTCATGCCATCCGAATCGGCGCCCACGCGCCGCGCCATCTGCGCGGCACTTTGGGGGCCTTCCGACAACAGGGTGTAGAGATCCAGCTTAACGGACGTCAGAAAAATCTTGGCGTCCCAGTAATAGCCCATCCGAAAGATGGACGGCATGGACATGGCGCACACCCCCTGTTTTCAGCTTCGGGGAGTATATCGGCAACCGGAAAGGAGGTCAAGGCGCGCCATTCCGATGTCAGACAACGCGGACGGCGTGGGCGGCGCGGCGGGCCTTGGTGCGGGCCGACTCGATATCGTCTCCCAGCGCGAGTGCCACACCCATCCTCCGCTTTCCGGAAATTTCGGGTTTGCCGAAGAGGCGGATTTGGGTGTCGGGTTCGGCCAGCGCATCCGACAGGCCCGCGTAGCGCGGGGCTTTTTGATCCCCTTCCAGCAAAATGGCGCACGACGCGGATGGCCCGTGCTGTCGGATGACGGGGATCGGCAGTCCCAAAATGGCGCGGACGTGCAGCGCAAATTCGGAGAGGTCTTGCGAGATGAGCGTGACCAGGCCGGTATCGTGTGGGCGGGGCGAGACCTCGCTGAAGAGAACGTCGTCTCCGCAGACGAACAGCTCCACGCCGAAGATTCCGACGCCGCCGAGATTTCCCGTGACCATTCCGGCAATTTCTTCGGCGCGGCGCAGCACCTCCGGCTTCATCGGATGCGGCTGCCACGATTCGCGATAATCGCCATC
>CAZOFZ010000145.1:0-3977 GCA_964579175.1 uncultured Nitrospirota bacterium
ATCTTCGGATCGGGCCACACCGCCTTCATCGAGATCGTGCGCGGCCCCGACTCCTACCTGCTGGGAGAAGACCGCGCCATGCTGGAGGTGATCGAAGGCAAACCGGCCTGGCCCCGCGCAAAGGGGATGATCCCCGTGGAATACGGCCTCAACGGTCAGCCCACGGTCGTCAACAATATCGAGACCCTCTCCACCATCCCCCACATCCTGCGAAATGGCGCCGACTGGTTCAAATCCATCGGGACGGCGGACTCCCCCGGCACGATGATCTTCACGCTCACCGGCGACGTCAATCGTCCGGGCCTCTATGAGTTACCGCTGGGCACTTCGCTCAAAACGTTGATTGACGTCCACGGCATGGGCATCCCGCCGGATCGCCAGATTAAAGCCGTCTTTTCCGGCCCCACCAATGCCGTCATTCCGGCGGACCGGATTGACACCCCCCTCGATTTTGCATCCATGCGGAAAATCCCCTCCGGCCTCGGATCGGGCGGATTTACCGTCTATGACAATACGGCCTGCGTCATCAAAGCCGGACTCAACTTCTCACGGTTTCTGGCCATCGAATCGTGCGGGCAGTGTACCGCCTGCAAAACGGGGACGGGCCGCATCACGGCGCGACTTGCGCGGTTGGAGGCGGGTCTGGCCACGGAAGAAGACGTCATGGCCATTCTGGATGACTGCCAGCATATCAAAGGCCAGGGGCGCTGCTTTCTGATTACCGAAGAGGGGATCGAAATCAACAGCATCCTCTATCATTTCCCGGACGACGTGGTGGAGCATATCGAATATGGGTGCCAAAGCGAACGTCCACTCATCATGCCCAAGATCAAGGACTTCGATGAGGCCTCCCACACCTTTGTCTACGACGAGGCCTACTACGACCGCAGCGCCCAGGAAGGGCGATGGATCAACTATCCCGCCGACCTCGCTCCCTAAACGATCCGGCCCTGAACGATACGGTTCCCATGCCTAAAAAGCGTGTCCTGGTCGTGGATGACGAGCCGACCTTCCTGCAGCTGGCCGAACACTTTCTGATTCTGGAAGGGTTTGAAACGGAGGTGACGGTCAGCGCTGCGGAGGCCTTTTCGCTGCTTGAACGGTCTCCGTTCGACCTGCTCCTTTCGGACATCCGAATGCCCGGATTCTCCGGTCTCGAGATGCTCAGGCATGCCAGGGCGTGCAGGCCGGATATCCTGGTCATCCTCATGACCGGTTACGGGACCGTCCCCACCGTCATGGAAGCCATTCGGGGGGGCGCCTCCGGGTATGTCCTGAAACCCTTCACACAACAGGGTCTCCTCTCGGTCATCCAACGTGCCGTGGAGAAGGATCGCCTGCGCCGAGAAAACATGCGGATCAAATCGCTAATGTCGCTGGTCCAGTTCAGCCGTATGCTGACGCTAAATAGCGATTCGGACGCGCTCCTTGCGCATATTGTCGGATGGATTCGGGAGGAGACCCGCGCGGAGCACATCGCCCTGATGCTCCGAGACGAGGAACGCGGCGAACTTACGACCGTCGCCGCCACGGGAACGGTCGAGCATGGCACGATAGGGATGGAGGGAATCGCCCGGCTGGTACTGGAGAAGCGGGAACCTGTCTTTGTTCAGGGAACGCAGGGACAGAACGCCTATTTAGGTTCCCTCATCGGATCGTCCAAAACGGCTTCTCTGTTGACACTTCCCATTTGTCTACGAGAGAAAGCCATCGGTGTGGTCCATATCCATGCCACGCATCCCCTGGGCGAAAGCGATAAGGAACTGGTTTCGATTTTTTGCAGACAGGCCGCCATCGCGATCGAAAACGCGCGTCTCTTCCGGTCGGTGCGGGAGAGCTATGTCGGCACCCTCCAGGCACTGATCGCGGCCATCGAAGTGCACGATGCGCACAGCAAGGGCCACGCGGCGGGGGTTTCGCAGTACGCCCTGCTGCTGGCCGATCCGTTATCTCTGACGCAATCGCAGCAGCACGACCTAAGTCTTGCCGCCACGTTACACGACATCGGGCAAATTGGGAGCCGGGACGAGATCCTGCGGAAGGAGACCTCCCTTTCGGCCGAGGAATTCGAACAGATCAAGCGTCACTGTGCCGATGCCGCCGGGATTTTGGCCCCAATTCGTCTGGACCCGGAAATTAGCCGAAGCATCCTGCACCATCACGAGCGGTGGGATGGACTCGGCTATCCACATCGCCTGAAGGGGGAGGAGATTCCCCTTTATTCGCGGATCATTGCGATCGCGGACGCGATGGACACCATGACCCAGCCACGCCTCTATCGGCGGCAGATCCCCTTCGCGGAGGCCTGCGGAGAACTGGCCCGAAACGCAGGGACTCAGTTTGACCCGCGCCTCGTGGAAATGTTCCTGAACCTGAAGATACCCCAAACCCCGTCGTAGCTTCCCCTTCGGTCGGAGGGGGCCGCGTCCGAGCCTAACTAGAGCGTGGCATCGGCCATCGTTGCGCGCAGTTTCGTAAACGCGGACGAAATATTTTCCCGCGTCAGCAGGCCGCCCGAAATCCGCTCCCGGATCACGCCATCGGGGGAGACATAGAAGGTCACCGGAAGTCCGGTGACCCCGTATTTTTCGGCCACTTCTATTTTTGTATCCAGCAGCAGGGGAAAGGTCACAGCGGGGGTCTGTCGCAGCGCTGCCTCCTTTTTCTCACCGAAGTTCACCCCCAAAACGACCAAGCCCTCGTCTTTGTGCGCCCGATACGCCGCATCCATCTCGGGCATCTCTTTTTTGCAGGGCGCACACCAGCTGGCCCAGAAGTTCACCAGCACCACCTTCCCACGCAACGAAGAGAGTGCCACCTCTTTCCCATCGAACGATTCGAGGCGAAAGTCGGGGGCAGGCCCGCCCAACTGCGGCGGCGGATTCCCCATACCGACCGTCAGGAGGCAGATAAACAGGAGAAGAGAGGCCCGCAAAACCTGTCGTCGTGCTATTGGCTGCAAGGTTATCCTCCGAAGGCGCGGGATATGCCCACCGACAGACCATAGGAAGGGACGAGGTTGGCCTCATTCACCCGTTGATACACCGGCAGCTGAACGTGCGCAAAGAGGACCGTATCGGACGCCGCATTCAGCTGAATGCCGGGGGTGACATACACCCACGTCCCCCCGGTGCCGGGCACCGGCTGTCCCTTCAACTTGTCATGGGGGGCCTGCTGCAGATTCACCTGGAGACCGGCCAGGATTTTCTCACTGAGGCCATATTGAACCCCGCTGTTGAACAGCAGCATGTTCCCCATGCGGTAATCAAAGCTGTTTTCAGCCAACATTTGATAGGCCGTGGACGCAAACGCATCCAATTTGCGGGGGATCACCATGCGGGTGTAATAGACCGAAAGAACGCCACCCCACGCCCCCCGCCCCGGTTGGAGTGTCGGCTCGTTGATGAACCCATCGTGGTCGCGGCGCTTGTACTCTCCGGTCGGCAGGACGATTCCCAATCCGCCCACGAGGCTGTTGCGAAGGTCCATCCAGAGCCGGTATTTCCCGATCAGCCTCAAGTCACCGATGCCGTATGTCCCCTCCTGGTTCGAGAACGTGGCCTCTTCCCCCCCCAACGCAGGCGCCTCGTGCCCCATTTCCTCTTCTTCGTGCTCCGTTTCTTCTTCACGAGGCAGATCGAAATGCTCATGAATCCGGTTGTTGTAAACCGGCAGACTGATCGTCAGTCCAAGGCGCTCCGTCACGCCGTAGCTGACATCCACCTGGGCCAGGCTGTTGATCGTCAGCACCTCCGAATGCGACTCCGGCTCGATGACACCGGCGTCCAGATCAATTCGGGCCACGTGGGCCTCCGGCACCTTGTGCCGCCCCGCGCGCGCCTGGTTCATCGGGATGTATTGATAGCTGACGTCCATGATCATTTGGCCCGGCGACGCCGCGCCCTCCTGGGTACCGGTCACCAATGAGCAGCCCGCAGCCCCACAGGCGGCCCGCGCCACGGCATTGTCGAGGACCA
>CAZOFZ010000146.1:0-3700 GCA_964579175.1 uncultured Nitrospirota bacterium
ACCGTCGCGTTGGGGTTTGCCCTCGGTTTGTGGTAGAATGCCCCCATGCCTCAAATTGAGCGTATCAAGGAAGAACTTGGTTGGCTTAAGGTCGTTTTCGGAGTCCTTGCCGCTGTTGACGCTACACTTGTGGCATGGCTCGCTCAGAATTTCACTACAGCGAGAACAGGGATGCTCATCGCTGGGCTTGTCGTTGTTCTTTCTCTGACCGGTGGCATCATCTGGGTTAGCCGCGTTGTCTATAATCGGTTAGAGGAATTGGAGGGGCTTTAAATGGTCTGGGTTCCAATTACAGCATTGATCGTCTTGACGATAGGTCTGCTTGTTGTCGTGCGCGACGCAGCGACTCATCCCCCACGCAACCACACCTAACGGGTGCACTCCATCGCATAAGTGAATTGTGAGGACGTGTGATGGAGTGGACAGGTCATTGTTCCTTTGATGGCGTTGGTTTTGGCTTGGTGCACGGTTGTGTCCGCTATAACGGTTCCTGTTCCAGACCATGATGAAATCAGCATTGGGACACTACAATCCATCATCCGACAGTCGGGATTGCTTCGGACTGAATTTGAGTCCTAAATGGATCGGCCTCTGCGTCAGGGACGCCGTTATACGTTGGGGATGAACTTGAGGGCAACGCCGTTGTTGCACCAGCGTTGGAAGGTGGGCGCGGGACCATCGTCGAAAACGTGACCCTGGTGTCCCTCGCAACGGGCGCAGTGGTACTCCGTCCGGGGCAGGATCAACTTGAAGTCCCGCTTCGTCTCCAGATGTTCCGGGATGGAGGTCGTGAAACTGGGCCACCCCGTCCCGCTGTCGTACTTCATTTCGGACGTAAAGAGAGGCAGTTCACACCCGGCGCAAACATAGGTTCCCTTCTCTTTATTAGGCAAAAGGGGGCTTGTAAAAGAGCGCTCCGTCCCCGCCTCGCGTAAAACATGAAACGCCTCCGGGGTCAGCAACCGCTTCCATTCTTCTTTCGATTTCTCGATCTTCGCAATCTTCATCCCACTCCCTTTTGCATGTCCGAAACGCTTCCCAGAAAACAGAATCGCAAAAAAAAGACCGAAGAGCCCCCGGATGAAAGACCGCCGCGTGACTCCCATCCTATTCCCCCCATAGGGCTTTCAACCGCCGGGCCCGTCCGCAGTTCCACTTGTAAAACTTGTACCGCACCGGATTTCTCTGATAGAAGCCCTGGTGATATGCTTCCGCTTCGTAAAAAGTGGACGCCTTCATAATCTCGGTGACAATCGGGTCCCGAAAGGATTTGGCCTTCTCGATCTCGGCCTTGGAGGCTTCCGCGAGACGCTTCTGCGTGTCGTCCAGATAAAAAATTCCCGCACGATACTGCTCTCCGAAATCGCAAAACTGCCTGTCCTTCACCGTCGGATCAATATTCCGCCAAAAGTGGGAGAGCAGTGTCCTATAATCCGTTCGATCCGGATCGTAAAGAACCTGGATCGCTTCCGCGTGGCCCGTCTTCCCCGCCGAGACCGAATCGTAGTCGGGGTTCTCGACGTGTCCCCCGGTATATCCGGACAGGACCGACACCACCCCTGCCTGCGATTCGAATGCTTCTTCCATACACCAGAAGCACCCCCCCGCGAAGATTGCCGTTTCAAGTTCCGCCTTACCGGAAGACGCCACTTCCCCACCCCATGCAGGCATCGTGAGGACTGTCATCATCAAGACGATCGTTGCCACGACCCATGTTCTTCGGCCAGTCCGCATCGGCACCCCCGTATCCACCCCCAGAAAACACCCGCACTTCACCAGAAACCATTATAGGCGTCCGGAGAAGAAGAACACAAACGGGCATTGCCTTTTTGTTTAGATCATCCTTTTTCGTTGTGGGGACGCGCGGAGGCATTCAGGAAAGCGATCGCTTCGTCGCGGTTTGACAGACGTCCGCAGAGCTGCTCTTCCCGGATCAGCAAAAGCGCCGCGCCCACGGCGGGACCGGGCGGGATTTGCAGCGCCACCATCACCTCCCCCCCGGAGAGGAGCGGAGGCGGAATCTCCATCCGCGTTCGACCCATCCGGCGCATCGCCAAAAGCCGTTCTTTCAGCCGGTAATACGACTGTAGCTGGGGCACCCCTTCGGGGGGGATCGTCCCGCTGCCATCGCAAAAGATCAACTGCATCAATTTCGTTCCGGAGGGCCCCGAACTCAAAAAATATTTCTCGATGGTGGCGGCCCGCATTTCGTCCACGGCACCCTGTACCAGAATGAGATGTTTTTCAACCAGCCAGGCCAACACATCCTCATCCACGGCATATCGGCTCCCCCTCGGAAAAGTGGAGAGCTTCAACCGGGCCGCGATGTGGCGCGTCATCTCGGCGCCGACTTTGTCGTGACCATTGAAACGGATCCGGTCCGCCCCATCCCGTTCCGGCGTCTTGAGCGTCGGCGGTTTTCCCACGTCATGAAAAAGGACCGACAGCGCCACTTCGGCATCATAGCCTTCAAACTCCGCCTGAAATTTGGCGCCCTGCAACTGCGCCAGGGCCAGCCGGGTATGCCTCCAGACATCCCCTTCCGTATGATAGGCCGAAGGTTGCGGGCATCCCTTCATCGCCAGCAGCTCCGGAATCAGGAACGAAAATGCGCCGCTGTCATCCCAAAGGTCAAAGGCGCGCACGGGGTCGCTCACCAGGGCCCGGATGAACTCTTTGGAAATCGTTTCGCGGGGTACGACAAAGCTGCCGTCCTCCCGTCGTTTGTCCACCATCTCCATCAGGGCCTGCATGGCGCTCCATGTCGCAGGATCGAATCGAAAGCCAAACTGACAGGCCAGCCGCAGCCCGCGCAGCAGACGCGAGGTATCCTCCATAAATCGCGCACGTGGCTCCCCTACCGCACGTAAAATTCCCGCAGAAAGATCGGCCAGTCCACCAAAGGGGTCGGTCAGGCGGCGCGTCCGGATTTCCACCGCCATGGCATTGAGCGTAAAGTCCCGACGCAGCAGGTCTGCATCAACCGGAAGCCCTGGGTCGCTGTGGATTTCAAAATCGCGATATCCACCACTTTGCGAAAAAGATTTTTCCGTGCGTGGCAGCGAGATATCAATGGCCTCGTCCAGCACCATCCCCGTGGGCATGAATTTATACACGCCGAATGTCTTGCCCACCCAGTTGACCGCGCCATGTCTGCCCAGAAAATCTCCCAACGCCTCCGCCGAAACGTGGCGTACCAGGAAGTCGTGGTCTTTCGTCTCGCGGCACAGCAGAAAATCGCGCACCGCGCCACCCACCAGATAAATTTCGGAAGCAGGGAAGGCATTTTCCAGGGCGGACAGAAAGGGAAACGCCGCGCGCAGCGCGTCAACACGTTGCAGGAGGTTGTCCACGGAGACCGACGTAGGGGAAACGATGTCGGATGGCAATGGGGAATCCACGATGATTTCGCAAAAAACGTGTGCTAGACTGCTCGTCTTTAAGAGGGGCTCGCGTCGCCCCCTCATCGGGCATCGCCCCGATGAGCCTCCCCCTCAAACTTCAGGCGCCCATAGCTCAGTTGGATAGAGCACTTGGCTTCGAACCAAGGGGTCGGGGGTTCGAATCCCTCTGGGCGCACCACCATCAGGCCAGGCATACGTTGTACCTTGGACAAAACTTGACAGTCGGCGATTTCGCGGTAAGCTAAATACCAGAGGGGGGTTAGTCTCCGGTTGTATAGACCTAAAAGAGATTAACC
>CAZOFZ010000146.1:3710-3976 GCA_964579175.1 uncultured Nitrospirota bacterium
GGGCACGATGCCCCTCCACCGGCAAAGCCGGATGGAGCCTCCCCATCAGGCTGCGAAAACAACCCGCAACGCCATGGGCCCGATGAGCCTCCCCCTCAAGACTGCAAAAACAGACTGCAAAAGCAACGTCACGGCGGCTCCGCCTCAACGTGTCAGGCTTGCCACAAAGGCTGCGAGGAGCGGGTGGGCGTCGTGCGGGCCGGGGGCGGCTTCCGGGTGGAATTGTACCGACGCGACCGGAAGCCGCGTGTGCCGTATCCCCTCCA
>CAZOFZ010000147.1:0-3949 GCA_964579175.1 uncultured Nitrospirota bacterium
GGGTAGGGCGGGGGGTGGAATGGGACTCGGCGCGCGGGTTGTCAGGGCAAAGATGAATTCGCCCCCCTCGTCCCGCGCGTCCCGGATTGGCATGCTGATGGGTGTTTGTCGGGAGTTGTTGGCAATGGGGACCTTAATCTCTTCAAAAAGAGACGACGCTGCAAGGAATGGCTTCTTATTTTCACGCAGGGCTTTTAGAAAATAGAACGCAAACACGCTATGGCGGCCGTCCGGTCCCACATCGTTGACCTTTTCTTTTCCCCCGGCCGTCAAACCCGTCCTGCTGATTCGTTGGTATGCCTCCTGAAAATATCGCTCGGTGAGGACGGGAGGTTTGGAACGGGTGGCCGAAGCCAACAGACTCCCGGAGAAGCAGGAATCCGCGACCAGATAGACATGTTTTGCCTTCATCGCCGCAATGTAATCCCTGATTTCGGAATGGCTAATATAGGCCCCGACTCTCTCTCTTTCCAACGCCGCTTCCACCGGCACCCAATATCCACCGACATTGGTCAGTTCGCCGTGACCGGCGTAGTAGACAAGGACATTGTCATTCTCCGTGACGGGGCTCTCCCCGCTTGTCAGACTATAGAGCGCGCCCAGAATGTTTTCCCGTGTTGCGTCCTGGTTGGTCAAGGTCATGATCCGATTCGGTGAAAACCCGTAGCGATCGATCAAAACCTTGCGGAGTGCCTCCGTGTCGCGCACGGGTGTCGAGAGGTCGGGCCAGTGCGCATAGTCGTCAATACCGACCAACAGGGCGAAAAAGTTGCCCATCTGAACCGACTGCGGCGCGGGCGGTTTTGACGGCGTCTTCTCTGGCTTGGCGGCGGCATACCCCAACACGGCCCACACAACCATCGCGCAGATGACGATGCCAGCTCGGATCGTCGTCCTCATCCCCCACAGTTGGGTCGCCATCGCTCTCTCCTCGAATTTTTAGTGCGGAGGACGGGGCGCACAGCCCCACCCTCCGCATTCCATCGGGGCATCGTGTAACACTTCGTCCAGATGTTGTCAATGCGTGCCACCCCTTGCATCACCACACAGAAGTATCTCTAACAACCGACTGCTCGTGACGGTTTTTAGGTGTGTCCTTATGTTTTTTGCCTGGCTCCGGATTATGAATACAGCGCCCTACCTCTAAATAATGAGCAATATTCATGCCGAATATTACCTCACAGAAATATATTTTTAACTTCGTGAAATATATATGTTATAAAAATAGGATGGCGTGGATTTTGAGTGAGAGTGTATCCTTTTGTATACACCTGTGTGGAAATTTTCCACACTTTCCGCCCTGTGACGCGGGCACTGTCCTGCAGACGGGTGTGGGGCACACTAAAAATCTGCTGCGCGCCCAAACTGCCGGGTTGCGCGGTCGGACGCCGACTGCGGGCGTACGGCGCCACACGGTTGGTACATTGACTTAAGATGGGGGTTCCGTTTATCTTGAGCGACGTTTTTAAGGGTGTTGGGGGCATTGAAAGTCATGGCGATTGAACGGACACTTTCCATCATAAAACCCGACGCGGTACGTCGAAACCTCGTGGGTGCGATCATTACGCGATTTGAAGAAAAGGGGATGAAACCGGTTGCCCTGCAGATGCACCGCCTGAACAGGACAGAGGCAGAGTCCTTCTATTACGTACATAAACGGCAACCCTTCTTTGACAGCCTTGTCACGTTTATGTCTTCCGGCCCCGTTGTGGTGCTGGCTTTGGAGGGAGAGGGGGTCATCGCGGGTTATCGCGCCCTGATGGGGGCAACCGATCCGAAGAAGGCCGACGCCGGAACGCTTCGGCGCGACTATGGCGCAAGCATCGAAGAAAACGCCGTTCACGGTTCCGATTCGAAGGAAACGGCAGCCTTCGAGGTTTCGTTCTTCTTTCCCAACCTGTCGGGGAAGCCTTCAGGACCGGCATGATTCCGACAGACCTTCGGTACCACAAAGAGCATGAGTGGGTGCGCACGGATGGATTCCGCGCGACGGTGGGGATCTCCGATTTTGCCCAGGAAGCCTTGGGAGATATCGTCTATCTGGAGGCCCCGAAAGTGGGTCGCGTGGTGCGCGTTGGAGAGGAGATGACGGAACTCGAATCCACTAAAACGACCTCTCCCGTCTATGCCCCCGTCGCCGGGCAAATTGTGGCCGTCAACGACGCGCTCCGGGAGGCCCCGGAGTGGATCAACCGGGACCCCTATGGCCGGGGCTGGATCGTCGTAATCGAGATGTCGGCACCGGAGGAAGTGGAAGCGCTCATGACCCCCTCCGCGTATGGGGCCCTTCTCGAAACCCGGGCCCACTGAACCCGACTGAATCCGATTGACACACGGGGTTCGATTCCGTGGCCTCTTTTGCCGTCAGACTTTTCATTCTCCTCGGCATCTTGGGGTTTTCCTTCTGGCTGCGGTTCTCCACCGAAACCGGACCCGGATCGTTTGAGACGGCACTCGCTCCGAAGCGGGCGGCCCTCCCCGATGCTCCCGCTTTACCGGGTGGAATAGACGTCAATCTGGCCACGCGGGAAGCCTTGGTGTCGTTGCCCGGAATCGGGCCGAAACGGGCCGATGCGATTATTCTGGAGCGTGAAACGAACGGCGCGTTTCGCTCCATGGAAGATTTACTGCGGGTACCCGGCATCGGCCCTGTCACCTTAAAAAACATCGCGCCGCACCTGCGCATTTCACCTGTCACGGAAGCCGCGCATGAGCCACCCAAACAACGATAACGAGGATGAACGCGACCTTGCGACGCTCCTGCGCGGCACGGTGGAGGTCATCCAGCGATCCGATCTGGTGGACAGGCTCAAGGAGGCCCGCGCCGCACAGCGGCCGCTGCGCATCAAAGCCGGGTTCGATCCCACCACCCCCGATCTGCACCTGGGCCATACGGTGCTCTTCCAGAAGATGCGGCAGTTCCAGGACCTGGGACACGAAGTGATCTTCCTGATCGGCGATTTCACCGGCATGATCGGGGACCCCAGCGGGCGTTCGGAGGCGCGCAAACCGCTCAACCGCGAGGCCGTGTCCAAAAACGCGGAAACGTACAAAACCCAGGCATTCAAAATTTTAGACCCGTCCAAAACGACGATCCGATTCAACAGCGAATGGATGGGAAAAATGTCCGCCGAGGAACTCATTCATCTGGCCTCCCAATATACGGTGGCACGGATATTGGAACGGGACGATTTCCAGAAGCGATATCAGGGATCGCATCCGATCGGCATCCACGAATTCCTCTATCCGCTGATTCAGGGCCATGACTCGGTGGCTCTCCAAGCCGACGTAGAGTTGGGAGGCACCGACCAGAAATTCAACCTGCTTGTCGGACGGGAGCTGCAGAAGATGGCCGGCCAGTCCCCACAGGTCGTCCTCACGCTTCCCCTGCTGGAGGGGACCGACGGCGTGCGAAAGATGAGCAAGAGTTTTGGCAATGCGATTGCCCTGGAAGACCCCCCAGATGTCCTGTTTGGAAAGGTGATGTCGGTCCCGGACACGCTGATGTATCGCTACTACGAGCTCTTGACCGACGTGGAGATGGATGTCGTGCGATCCCGGCATCCGATGGAGGCCAAGCTCGCGCTCGCCTCGCAACTGGTGGCGCAGTTCCATGGTCCGGAACGGGTGTCGGAAGCACGAGATCGGTTCGACATGACCGTCGGCAGGAAGCCCGCGACCGAAGCCGCTCCCGTCTGCCTGCTTCCGGCGGGGACCGTGCGTCTCGTGGACTTGCTCCATGCGCAGGGATGGACTCAAAGCAAGGGCGCCGCACGGCGACTGATCTTACAGGGGGGGCTGGAATGCGATGGTACCAAGCTGACGGACCCCAACGCGGAGATCACCCTCCTGCCCGGTTGCTGCCACGACTTGAAGGTGGGAAAGAAAGTCCGATATCTGCTGAAATCCGGTCCGGCGTGACCCCTCCCCACCCCTCCACCATCCTTCC
>CAZOFZ010000148.1:0-3940 GCA_964579175.1 uncultured Nitrospirota bacterium
GGGGAGGAGGGGGCGGTGGAACAACGACAACCGGCTTGCGGCCGCAATCTTCCATCGCGCGGGTAGCCTCCTTTTCCAGCCGTTCCGCCGTCCGGATATGCGACTGCGCATGGCGCCAGCCTAATTCCGCCTCTTCATGCCCTGCCCAAACCAGATGTACTTCCATCTGCGCCACCTTGTCCTCGACACAAGGAAAATATTCATGCCGTTTGAGCGCCGCAGCCCGCTCCCAGAGGTCTTTTCGTACCACATGGCTGGATACGATCACCGGCGTCTCCATACTGATTTGAGTGGCCTTCGATTCCAGAGGATGGATGATGCGTTCGGATTCGTCCAGGGCCGCCTCAATGACGCCCGTGCGGTCGTTTTCGGCATATTCTTCCCGCGCGAAATCGAGCCACGCCTGCGCCTTGGCAAAATGGTAGGAGGCAATCGGCACCCCCTGCCCATTCAGCCGCTGCAGACGATCTTGCAGACGATCCATCACGGCACGGTCGGACGCCAGGACCTCGTCCGTAATCCGATCGAGTTCGACCGCAAGCGGCGTCTCGGCCCATGCCACCCCGCCCACACACAGCAGGAGCGTCGCAAAAATTACGCCATTATGTCTCATCACCCATCCTCCCACTCCAGCAACAATGCCTGCGGCACGTCCGCCCATATCGTCAACGCAACCAACCGCTTCCCCGCCTGGGAAGCGACGGTCGCGCCACCACGCGTGTGAGTATACCTAATATGTCCAAACTGTCAAGGAACCCGTTCGATCCGCGTCGCCACAACACGATGGCGTTATCGGAAACGATGTCGGAACCTTGAGATGTCGGGGAAGGACTGGATGCGATCGGCTAAAAATGCTCCGAAGGGGATGGGGAGACGATGGATTGATTCTGGGCAAGGTCTGGCGAGGGGGCCGATCCGGTCATCTTCAGAGAACCGGACCGCCCCCCGCCGTAAAACACGCGGGATGCATCGTTCGGTGGGCAGAACGCCGTCCGCTACCTGGAACGTTCACGCTGGAGTTGCATCTGTCGCCTGACCACGTAAGAGATGATATGTTCCTGATCGTGGGGGTTGATTTCCCGAAAAGACAGTCCCACTTCGTAGTAATAAGTAGATTCCCCCTTGAGATGGTTAAACCACATCACCTCCCCCTTGAGGAACATCTCCCGGAAGGGAAGGACAGGCAGGATCAGCTCCAACTCCAGGATCGCCCCCAGTTTGGGCGCCTCCATGACGTGGATATTGAGCCCCTCCGCGCTGAGATCTTTGACCCGGGTGCGATTCGGGAAAACCAGTTCGTCCTGGGCCTGGGGGAGCGTTTTCATCATGAAGCTGATCTTCCAATCCAGCCAAAGGAGCAACTCCATGACGTCGGGATCGGACTGATGCGAGGTTTGGCCGTGCAATTTTTTGTAGAGCTTCTCTGCGGTGTCAACCTGGGGGAGGGCGGGGATGTGGTATAACCCGCTTCTCTGTTCTTCGATCCGCTTCGGTCCGTCCGGATCGATGACCCGGTAAATCGCCGGGCAGTCTGCCAACACACGGACGGCATGCCGTCGCTCCTGTCGTTCTTGTCGTTCTATCTGCATGAGACCTCCCTGGGGGTTATTGAATATGAGTTCAGGTATAGTGCACGGTGGAAACTCTGTCAAGGACGCGCGTCGGTTTGCATTTTAAATGGGCGTCCGTTACCATCGGACCACATTCGATCCTGACCGAAGCCGGCCCATGAAGTTCCTTTCCCTGGATCAGATCGTCGAGCGGATCCGTGCCTACGCCCCCGATGCCGACATGGCATCGCTCCTGCGGGCCCATGCTTTCTCCGCGAAGGCCCATGCAGGACAAAAACGGCACTCCGGTGAACCCTACCTGCACCATCCCCTGGAAGTCGCGGGCATCCTGGCGCAACTCCGTTTGGACCTCCCTTCCATCGTTGCGGGGCTCTTGCACGATGTCGTCGAGGACACACCCCACACGCATGACGATATCCGGGCCGACTTCGGTGAAGAGGTCGCCATGCTGGTTTCGGGCGTGACCAAAATAGATCGAATCGTCTTTCGGAGCGATCAGGAAAAGCAGGCGGAAAATTTCAGAAAAATGATCGTCTCCATGACACACGACATCCGCGTCCTGCTGATCAAACTGGGCGACCGCCTTCACAATATGCGCACGCTGGGTGCCTTGTCGGAAGAGAAACGGCGGTATATCGCACAGGAAACGCTGGATATTTACGCCCCACTGGCCAACCGGTTGGGAATCGGCTGGGTCAAGTCCGAACTGGAGGATCATTGCCTGCGCCATCTCCATCCGGATATTTACCGGGACCTCGCTCAAAAAGTCGCGCGCGATCGGGCCCAGCGAGAACGGTATATTCAAACCGTGATCGGCCTGCTACAGACGGCCATGGACGGCAACCACCTCCCCGGTCGGGTGACCGGCCGCTCCAAACACCTCTTCGGCGTTTATCAAAAGATGGAGAAGCGGGGGATTCCCTTCGAAGAGGTCTATGACTTGATGGGGATTCGGATCGTCACGCAAACCAAGATGCACTGCTATGCCCTGCTGGGTCTCATTCACTCCCTCTGGATGCCCGTGCCGGGGCGGTTTAAGGATTATATCGCCATCGCCAAGTCGAACCTCTATCAGTCGCTTCACACCACCGTGGTGGGACCGTCGGGAAGGAACGTGGAGTTCCAGATCCGGACGGAGGAGATGCACAAGGTGGCCGAAGAGGGGATTGCCGCCCACTGGGTCTATAAGGAGGGGGGACGGGTCAATCCGCGGGACGAAAAGCTCTTCGCATGGCTTCGGCAGCTATCGGAATGGCAGGAGGATATTACCAACGCCCGTCAGTTCATGGACTCGGTCAAGACCGACCTGTTTACGGATGTGATCTATGTCTTCACGCCAAAGGGGGACGTGAAGGAGATGGCCAAGGGGTCCACGCCGATCGATTTCGCCTACGCCGTCCATACCGAGGTGGGGAATCACTGCGTCGGCGCCAAGGTGGATGGGAGGATCGTTCCGCTGGGCTATCCGCTCCAGAATGGCGACAAGGTGGAGATTCTGACTTCCCCGTCACAACGGCCCGGCAGGGACTGGCTCACCCTCGCCAAGACCGCCAAGGCCAAGACAAAAATCCGGCATCTTCTGCGTGAAGCGGAGCAGGCCAGCAACATCGAAATCGGGAAAAAGATCGTGGAACGGGAGATGCGCAGGGCCCATCTGAGCCCCACCGAGGCACTGAAATCGGGCCACCTCCTGGCCGGCGTGAAAGAGATGGGCATCCATTCGATCGAGGCCCTTTTCACGGCGGTCGGTTATGGAAAAATTTCCGCCCGGCAGGTCATTCAACCCCTCCTGTCCGAGCCCCGCCTGAAAGAGGGACTCAAGGATAAAATCCTCAAAAAAGTCGGCATCGGGCAGGGCCACGTGGTCGTCCGGGGCCTTTCGGAAATTTTGGTCCAGCTTTCGAAATGCTGCAATCCGGTGCCCGGAGACCGGATTATCGGCTTTATCACCCGCGGCCGGGGCGTCTCCATTCATACGACCGAATGTCCCAATATTGACCGACTCGACTACAACGAAGAACGGATCATTGACGTGGATTGGGACCGAAAAAACGTGGCCGCTCATGCCGTGGACATCGCTGTTTCAACGGTGGATCGCCCCGGCCTGCTGGCCTCGGTTTCCAGCGCAATCGCCGCCGCTTCCGCCAACATTCGACAGGCCGACATTGTGACCACGCAGGACAAGAAGGGGGTGTTCCACTTTAGCATTGACATTACCGATACGAAGCACCTCGGCACGATCCTGAGAAACATCGAAAAGGTGGACGGTGTCCTCTCCGCCCGCCGCCATATCCGGAGATCGCGTGCCGGAGAGCAGACATAAAACAGGTTGGGCTTGCGGAGAGACAGAGCAGGTAGGTTGCGGAAGC
>CAZOFZ010000149.1:0-3892 GCA_964579175.1 uncultured Nitrospirota bacterium
TGCCGTAGGTCTTTTCCAGGTAGGCGAGGATGTCGTTCTCGTCGTCCAAAACGACATCGCCGTCCACCAGAACCGGCACATACGACTGTCCGGAGACGGCACGCACCGCATGGCGGTCGGCGTGTGCGGGCGGCACCTCCTGCGTTTCATACGGCAGTCCCAGCGCAGCCAGCCGGTCGCGTACCATCCTGCAATAGGGACAGGGCATCAGATTATAAAGCGTCATCGTCAAAATCTCCAGCCACGGAACAGGGGGCCATCACGGCCTCCGTCATGCCGTGAATTCGTTTCTTCTCGACGGAACAGATCGTGGCCAGCACGCCGCCGAGTGTTGCCTCTTCCCCCTCGACGAAATAGTAGGGACAGAGACGCGCCCGCCCCGCCATCGTTACCGTCCGCGCCGTCTCGAAGTCGTAATAATCCACGGTGACTTTCCGCCCCTTGTGAAATTTTTGGAGGAGATAGGGCGTCTTGGAAAACCCGGCCAGGGCCCGTTCGATGACCGCTTTCCACTCCCGTTCCGGCAGGTCCTGACCTATGGAGACCCCGCGCGCGCCCCATGCCAGCTCCGAAAATCCGGAGGGCTTGATTACGAAATGGCGCTCCCTCTGCGGGGCCTCCCCTAACTGGCGGAAATTGGAGACCGGCTGTCCCCCCAGCACAAGGTCCGGGATGACCGCATGGGGGGGCACGCAGGTGGGGTCCATCACCCAGGTTTTCGGGAACAGGGACTGAAACAGGGCGACGCGCGAAGCGCCCAATTGACGCCGCCAGAACGAGGCCAGCGCCGGGTGATGGAACAAGGCATACGCACTTTTCTCTTCCAAACAGGGCTTGACGGGCGGGGTCAGGGCCACTTGCCGTTTTTTTGCGGCATAAAGGATCAGTTCGGACTTGGGGACATTGGGGAGATCGAAGAGCTCGAAGAAGCGATAGAGGACATCCACGCGCCGCCGCAGGCCGTCCGACGCAATCCAAAGTCCGGCCTCCGTGAAGGAGACCTCCTGCGGTTTGACCGTCACGGCGGCCACCCCGTGCGCCCACAGCGCGCGGGCCAGCCACGCCATCTCAGGGCGATAATCCTGGGATTCGTCGGAGACCACAATGGCCAGGGTGACCTCCGCCATGGCCTCCGATTGTGGAACGCGCGCCCGGATCATCCGCGCAAATCCCGCGACCATGCCGTCCGCGCCCCCAACCGGCTTCATCCCGGCCCCGTCCCCGGCATAGACGGCCGACAGACAGGCCGTGAGCCCGATCCCCCCCGGCACGGCATCCAGCTCGGTCGCAACCATCCCCGCCGGACCCTCCGGGTCGTCGGTCAGGATCAGATCGGGTCGGATGACGGCGGGGAGTTCCGATCGAAACCGGTTCATCCGGCCATAGGCCACGACCGACTCCGGCTTTCCCACATCCAGATAGTGCGCGATCCAGTCCGGCGCATGGCCGTGAATGCTATCGAAATAAAGCTGATTGATGGCGCGATAGAAGGCCAACAGATGACCGCCGAGGGTTTTCAGAAAGGCATATTCCTGCCGTGTCAGAGGAAACGGCGTCGTGGCGATGCGCCAAGTGTTGGCACCCCCGGTAGTCCCGTAAAGTCCCTCTTGAACGAGGGCATCCCGGATGGCGCAACAGGGGGGTGGATCGAGGGATGGGTCATCGGTGGAGCGGCCAGACAGGCGATCATCGGCCAATGCGGCCGGGGTTAATGGGGGCAACGAAGACGACCTCCACAAACGCGGACTTCAGCATATCACGCAGGCATAGGGTCTTCAAGAACCTGTACTCGTTCTGTCAAACGGATTTAGGAATGTCCTATTCAGACGGAAACAGAAATGTCCTCATTTGCGATGCTGTTTCTTCACCCAGGTAATGAACAGGGAAGGGCGGGCGGTTGCCTGTATGGCAGTTGGTGGGGGGAAAGATGATGCCCTCTTTTTGCTGCCGTTTGTATAGACCACCCCCGTAATGACGAACACTCAGTTTTGCAGATGGGTTGCACGGAGATGCCAACGGAACGAATCGGATCATCAAGACACTGCCACTGCATAAGGCCAGTAACATATTGCACTCGCTGAAGGATTGGGGGCGCGTGCAAATTCGTCGGTTTGGGTATCGGATTCGGGGCTTTGCTTGGCCGGCAGGTTATGCACGACGCTGGGTCAGGGTGACCGAAAAAGCAAAGCACAAAGTCCGGGTGCTTCGGTGTTGGGCCCAGCATCGGCTTCCGGCAACCATCGAGGCCTTTCAGGTCAAACGCCACCCCCTCTATTCGTGGAAACAGCGGCTGAAAAAGGGGAACGGGCAGATCGGCACGCTCAACGGGCGATCCAAAGCGCCCCGTCAAAAACGAAAGCGCTGTTGGCCCCTCCCCGTCGTCGCGGAAATCCGCCGTTCGAGGATGGCCCATCCCAAGATCGGCAAGGAAAAACCGTTCCTGCTTCTCGCACCGTTTTGCAAGGCCAACACGCTGCCCTGTCCCGCGCCGAAGACGATCGGCCGGATCGTCGCCGATGCCCCGGATAAAATGCGTCACGCCCCGCGCACCTTCGCCCAAACGGGAAACCCAAGAGACGAGGCGAAAAAGGCAAGAAAACCGAAGGGATTTCATGCGACCCACCCCGGACATTGCGGGGCGTTCGACACCATCGAACGCTTTGGCGACGGCTGCCGCAGGTACATCGTCACGTTCACCGACACCGACTCGCGCTTTTTCCTGGCGTGGGGCACAACGCGCCACGACTCGCTCGCCGCGAAAGAGTTTTTCGACATCGTGTGCGAGCTGTTCCCGTATCGGCTGGAATAGGTGCTCACCGACAACGGTTCGGAGTTCATGAAGCGCTTCGACGCGGGGCTCCGGTGGCTTCACCGGACGCATTGGCACACGTACCCGAAAACGCCGAAGATGAATGCTCGAATGCTCATGCGGAACGATTTGACCGGACGATCCAGGAAGAATTCGTCGCCTACGAGGAGCATTTACTTCGGACACCTGCCGAGTTTAACCCGAAACCGATTCCCTGGTTATTGTGGTACAACGGCGAACCTCCCCACTGGGGACTTGGCCTAAAATCGCCCATCCAGTTTTTCATGCAATACCACCCCAAAAAGTGCAATATGTGGTGGCCCAATACAAAAATTGACATCCTCTTTAATTTCTGGGACAAGATCGGCAACGATCTTGTCCCATCCGGACGATTTTGTTTTTTCCAGAAATTGCCATTGACCAAAACGTTTACCTCCAAAGGAGCGAGGCGCGGGAGGCGTGTGTGACAATGGAGAGGCCCACGGCAACTCCCTTCCCTTTTGTGCCGTGGACTCGCCATGATGTTGTGGAACCGTTTCTTTCGCTTCCAATGTGCGGTTTGATTGTCCGGAAATGGGTTGAGAGAGGTTTTGCGATGACGCCACCTTTTGTGGAGACGGAGCGGCCCATTGCTTCTCTGTTTGTGACGCAAAAAAGAGGGATAAGGCGTATGCGGCCTGTTCTTGTTGTTTTTGGGATTGTTTTTTCTGGCGAAGTTTTTCTACAAACAGCCGCACATGTTCTGACCTGGAATGAGGCAGTGTGTATTTGGCACGAAAATCGAGATAGTATCGAAGCCACTTTTTGTATTCGGAAGAAAGGGATTGGGAGACCGCCTTTTTTCTTAGGATCGTGTCGTATTGCTTTAGAATATCGTCTGGAATAGGGAGCATAGACATACTGACAAATCTGACTAATATTCGAAAATAAATATTAGTCAGCCTCGGATGAATACGCAACAAATTGCATATTAGTCATTCTTATATTGTATAAGATACAATAAGATACGTCAACTCTATTTTAGGACTTGACAAAAAATAAATGCTGTACTACCGTCCC
The DNA here is from genome assembly GCA_964579175.1 of uncultured Nitrospirota bacterium. Taxonomy (GTDB): domain Bacteria; phylum Nitrospirota; class Nitrospiria; order SBBL01; family CAZOFZ01; genus CAZOFZ01. The sequence continues at coordinate 3,869 of CAZOFZ010000149.1, forward strand.
TCTCGTCCATCTAATAACTGGTTG
>CAZOFZ010000150.1:0-3830 GCA_964579175.1 uncultured Nitrospirota bacterium
GCCATTGTGCCGCTGGACCCGTTTCCAAAACTGAGTCAGCAGGAAACCCTGGCGCTTGCCTTTTCGATGATGAGCGCAGCACAGCAGGATAAATTTAAAACGCAGGGCGAATTGGATTTGGCCTATAGCGCGCCCGGTTTCGGGCGGTTTCGCGTGAATGCATTTCAACAGCGCGGGACCGTCGCGATGGTGCTGCGCGTGGTCCCCTCGACAATCCCGACGATGCAGTCGCTGCTCCTTCCCCCCGCAATCGAAAAACTGTCCCTGGAGCAGCGGGGCATGGTGATCGTGACGGGCACGACCAACAGCGGGAAGTCCACCACCCTGGCATCCATGGTGGATTACATTAACCAGAACCGGAATGTGCACGTCGTGACCATCGAAGACCCGATCGAGTTTTTACATCGGGATAAAAAGGGGGTGGTGAATCAGCGTGAGGTCGGTCACGACACCGAATCGTTCGCCGTGGCCCTTCGCTCCGCGTTGCGCCAGGACCCGGACGTGATTCTGGTCGGGGAGATGCGCGATTATGAAACGATCTCGACGGCCCTGCAGGCGGCGGAGACCGGACATCTGGTGATGAGCACACTCCACACCCTGGATGCGGTGGAGACGATCAACAGGCTGATCTCCATCTTTCCCCCCTACCAAAGCCAGGCGGTGCGCCTTCAACTGGCCGCCGTCCTCAAGGGGATCGTCTCCATGCGGCTGGTGCCTCGCATTGACAAAAAAGGGCGTGTCCCCGCCGTTGAAATCATGATCGCCACGCAGACGATCCGGGAGGCCATCATCGATCAGGACAAGACCCGCCGCGTTCATGACCTGATCGCTGCGGGCGCTTCGCAATACGGTATGCAGACGTTCGACCAGTCGCTCCACGAACACCTGAAAAAAGAGCGCATTACCTATGAAGAGGCCCTCCGGTGGAGCAGCAATCCGGACGATTTCGCGCTGCGTGTGCGCGGCATTCAATCCACCAGCGACAGTTGGGAAGAGAGCCGACAAACGGAGGAAGTACTTCCCATTGAACGATTTAAGGCATAATTCGGGCCCCTATGCGTGCCGCTGAAATCAGAGAGCAGTTCATTCGCGCCTTTTCGGCATGGGGGCATACCCCCGTACCCAGCGCGCCCCTCATCCCGCACAACGATCCCACGCTGCTCTTCGTCAACGCCGGCATGGTGCAGTTCAAGTCGCTCTTCCTGGGAAGTGCGCCGCCTCCCTACGCGCGGGCCGTTTCCGCTCAAAAGTGTGTGCGCGCCGGTGGGAAGCACAACGATCTCGAGAACGTGGGGCAGACGCATCGTCACCATACCTTTTTCGAGATGTTGGGCAACTTCTCGTTTGGCGACTATTTCAAAAAGGAGGCCATTGCCTATGCCTGGGAATTCCTAACGCGACATCTCCCGCTGGACCCTGGCCGTCTCTGGGTGACGGTTTACCGCGACGATGACGAGGCGGTCGCGCTCTGGAAGGGGCATGTTTCGCCCGAACGGATTGTGCGGCTGGGGGACGCGGACAATTTCTGGCAGATGGGGGAGACCGGCCCCTGCGGCCCCTGTTCGGAAATCCTCTTCGATCAGGGGGAGGCCGTTCACCCGGACTGTCCCGGCATCGGCCACTGCGATTGCGACCGCTACCTGGAGATTTGGAATCTGGTCTTCATGCAATATAACAAGGAAGCGGAAGGTCGGCTTGCCCCGCTCCCCGCACCCAGCATTGACACCGGCATGGGACTGGAACGGATCGCGGCGGTTTGCCAGGGGGTGCAGGGCAATTATCGGACCGATCTGTTTCGACCTCTGTTCGAGGCCATCGCGTCGCGTGCGGGTCGGCCCGTGGACGAAGTTATGGCCTGCCCCGCCGGACGGGTCATTGCCGACCATCTTCGCGCAGTGACCTTCCTCGTCGGCGATGGCATTTTTCCCGGAAATGAAGGCCGCGGTTACCTGCTGCGCCGTATCCTGCGTCGGGCGGCGCGCTTCGGAAAAAAGATCGGGCTTTGCGATCCCTTCCTGCACACGCTGACGGGCACGGTGATCGAACAGATGCAAACCGCCTACCCCGAACTGCCCGAACGAAAGTCCCATATTGCGAACGTGGTCCTCAACGAAGAGGAACGATTCATCCACACGTTAAATGAAGGGACGCAGCGCCTCTCCGACATTCTGCACCGCCTCGCGCCCGCGACGGGCACGCCGCCTCACGCACCCGTCAATGTGTTGGACGGAGCGACCGTTTTTACGCTGTATGACACCTATGGGTTTCCGGTGGATCTGACGGAGGAGATCGCGCGGGAAGAGGGGTTTACGCTGGATCGGGCGGGGTTCCAGGCCGCGATGGCGGCGCAAAAAGAACGGGCACGCCGCTCCTGGACGGGGACGCTGCCCCGGACGGACCCGATCTATGAGGCGTTGTGGAAAGAGTTTGGCGGCACCCCCTTCACCGGCTACGAACGACTCACGGAGCCGGTCACCCTCCTGGGCATGCTCAAGGAGGGAAAACGGGTGGATCGGGCGGAGGCCGGAGAGACGGTGGAGATGCTCTTCGATCGCACCCCGTTTTATGGAGAGGCGGGGGGACAGGTGGGGGATTGCGGACAAATTTCCGCCTCCCTTTTCTCCGCGACGATTTCCGATACGGTGAAGCCGCTGCCCGACCTGCACATTCATCGCGCCACGTTGGGCACGTCGGCCACGTCAGATCGAGGCGTCCTGCGGGTAGGCGCGGTCTATCAGGCATCGGTGGACGCGGGAGCGCGCCGCAACACGGCCCGCAATCATACGGCCACCCATTTGCTGCATGCGGCGCTTCGGGAGGCATTGGGGGATCATGTACAACAGGCCGGCTCCCGTGTGTCGCCGGATCGTCTCCGGTTCGATTTTCGACACTTTGCGCCGCTTACGGAGTCGGAGATTGCCCGGATCGAGCGGCGTGTCAACGAGGAGACGCTCCGTAACGTCGCGGTGCAGACCGATCTGATGGAGATGAATGCCGCGCTCCATTCCGGCGCGATGGCCCTCTTTGGCGAAAAATATGGGGAGCAGGTGCGGGTGGTCTGCATCTCGGATTTCAGCCGTGAGCTGTGCGGCGGTACACACTGTGCCCACACGGGGGAAATCGGTCTGTTCAAAATCGTCCGCGAAGGGAGCGTCGCTTCCGGCATCCGTCGGATCGAGGCGGTGACGGGGATCGGTGCGGGCGCCTGGGTGGGCCTGCAGACGGAACGATTGCGGGAAGTGGCGGCACTCCTGCGGGTGCCGGCCGACGAGGCCGCGCGGAAGCTGGCCCTGCTCCTGGAACAGCTTCGGGATCGGGAGCGGGAAATCGAGCGGCTCCGGGCGCAGGCATTGTCCGCTTCATCGGGCCCCTCCGGCGCGGAGCCGATGGCCCGAACCATCGGTGCGGTCCAAGTGCTGGCGCAGGTCATCCCGCCCGCCACGATCCGGGAAATTCGCGCACATGCCGACCGCCTGCGGGATCGTCTGAAGTCCGGGGTGATTGTGGTGGGCGCCCCGTCGCCGCAGAAAGATGCGGCCACACTGGTGGTCATGGTGACGCCCGACTGCCGTCTTTCGGCCTCCGATCTGGTTCGGGAACTGGCCCTTCCCATCGAAGGAACGGGGGGTGGCACGGCCGCCATGGCCCAGGCCGGGGGGAAGAAGGTTTCGATGCTGGATGCGGCGGTGATGCAGACATTCGAGATCGTCGCAGGACGGATGAAACAAGCATGACCCGCCGGTGGAGGGGGCGACGCGAGCCCCACTAAATCGCAAGCCCCTTCTTTTCCGCAGTTTGAGGGGGAGGCTCCACCGGCTTTGCCGGTGGAG
>CAZOFZ010000151.1:0-3712 GCA_964579175.1 uncultured Nitrospirota bacterium
CCCCCGACTCGCGCTCGCAGCCTAAACAACGCGAAAACCGGCTTCTTCAACGGGCTGCTAAAGGCATTTCCATGCAGTCTCCACGCCTGGGCATGATGCTCGTCTTCTGCGCGCTTTTTCTCGGGTGTACGCGGGGAGAGACGATCCTGGCCATTGCGGTGCATCCCCTGAATCCGGGTGTCCTCTACGTTGGGACGACGGGGGGTGGATTCTACAAGAGCCGGGATGGCGGGGGGCATTTCGAGCGGATGACCGAGGGATTGAGTCGCTATAATATCTCGGCCATTGCGGTAAACCCGTCCATCCCCACGGTGGTCTACGCGGGCACCTACGGCGACAGCCTCTACCGCAGCACGGATGGCGGCGGGCACTGGATGCTCACCCACGGCGGTCTGGACGATAACGTGGGAACGCAGGCCGTGAACGTGGTCGTACCCGATCCGCAGGTGGCGGAAATCCTCTATATCGGGACCAACCACGGGGTGTACAAAAGCGAGGATGGCGGGGGAAGCTGGAAGTCGGCCAATATGGGCATCGGCAACCGCTTCGCGATTGCGTTGGCCATGAGCCCGCGCAATCGCAACGTTCTGGTCGCCGGAACCCACGCGGGGCTCTATCGGACAGTAAACGGTGGCGCCACCTGGTCCCTGTCTCCCGTCGAATCGAAATCGTGGGCCGTGAACGCCCTCCTCTTCGACCACCAGGAAACGCTCTATGCCGCAACGGATCGGGGAATTCGTGCGGTGACATTCGGGGACACCGCCGCAACCAGCGTGCGGATGGGCCCGGACGACCGATTTGTAACGGCCCTGGCCCTCACCGCTTCGCAACAGCTTTATGCCGGGGGGCATGACGGCGTCTACCGGATAACAAGCGGCGCCCAAGGCGCCCAACTCCTCTCCGGTTCGCCCCGCGCCGTCACGGCGCTGCTCATTCATCCGCGCGCGCCCGAAACCCTCTTTGCCGGTACGACCGGCGGCCTCCACAAAAGTGACGATTCGGGCCTCCACTGGACATCCATCGCCATTCCGTAAACGCCTATCGGGCACCTCTAAAAACCGTCACGAGCGGCCAAAATGCAAGGCGCACGGAGCACAGGAACCGGAGTGTACATGGAAGTACACGAGGATTCCGAGCACCGCGCAACGCAGCAGTTTGGCCGCGTAGTAGGTTTTTAGAGGTGCCCTACCGATACCAGCGCGCAAGCCGGGTGGGCGAGACCCCCGCATAGAAGAGCAGGGTCAGCCCCATGTTGCGCAGCGCGTTTCGGATCGGGCCTCGGGCTTCATGCCGCCTGCACGAAGTGCGGACGGAGGCGCGAAAGATATGGATTTCGCCGTGGGCCCGGAGCCTGGGGATGAGCAGATATTCCTCCATCAAGGGCACGTCCGGGAAGCCCCCTGCGGCCACGTAACGGGCGCGCGTCATAACGAGGGACTGGTCTCCCTGCGGAACGCCCGTCATCCAGGTGCGCAGGTTTGCAAACAGCGCAAGCAGCTTGTAGAGACGACGCGGCGTGTCGAAGGAGAGCCGGAAGGCCGCCGCTGCGGGAGGCGGGGCGCGGTGGAGAAAGGTCTCCACGATCATGTCCGACCATCCCTCCGGAAGCTGCGTATCGGCATGCAGGAAAAGGAGGAGGTCGAAACGGGCGACTGCAGCCCCCAATGCCATTTGATGGGCCCTGCGCGCAACCGGCGACGCGATGACCCGCGCGCCGGAGGCCCGCGCCCGCGCCGCCGTGTCATCGTCGCTTTGCCCATCCACGACGATGATCTCCAGCGGCACCCCCCCGGCCGTTTCCAAAAGCCGCCGGATGGCCGGTTGGATCAGCGGCGCTTCGTTGCGCGCGGGAATGACGATGGAGATGCCTGCGCGCACGGGACCGTTTTCGGCGTTACGCAGAGGTGACCTCGATCTGGCGCTCCGTCGGTTCGGCGCAGCAAAACCAGCTCTCCGTTAAACGGGGGGGGCGCGGACGATGCGCCGGGTGAACCGACGGGGGAAGCGGCGCCACGGGCCGACCGTCTCGCAGCGCACGGGCCATCTCTCTTAATTGGAAGAAGATATCCGCCGGATCGTCCCCCGCCCGATTTTCAACCCATCCGCTCACCTCTCTTTGCAGCACATCCATCCTGGGATCGGGATGTGTCCAGGGATACATAAACGACTCGGCCATCAGGGGTCCCAGATTCGGCCCAGGACTGGGCCCCATCTCTTTCAACAGCAGGGAACCGGGCGGGATGAGCAGCCGGATCGTGTATTGCACCGGATCCACCTGGTCTATCATGCCCTCCGATTCGATCAGATCGAACAACTCGATATAGTCCGCAAGTGTCGTCCAGGGGGTAAATGGCACCAGGGACGGACGCAGGGGGATGTGGGCATCTCGCGCGATCGCAAATGCCTCAAAAATGTCGGCACGGGTGTGACCCTTGTCCAGGCGGCTCAGCACCGCATCGCTGAAAGATTCGACGGCGGAGATAATAAACAGGCATCCCAACCGGCCAAACAGGGGAATCAGGCCGCGATGTCGAATGAGGTGTTCAATTTTCGCGGTAAAGTCGAACGTGACGTGGGGGAACCTCTGGTGCAGGCCCTGGGCCACCCGCATCGCATGGTTTGGGGCATTGAGAAAATCGGGGTCTCCCAAGGTGATGTGCGTGGCGCCGGCCTCCACCAGATTCTGGATGTCCGAAAAAACCGTCTCCGTCGGCACAATGAGGAAGCGTCCCCCATAGACCGGCGGGATCGGACAATGTTTGCAATGATGCCGACATCCGTGGCTGGCCTCCGTATAGCCCACCGTCCGCAGCACGCCGTTCTCTTCCAGATGGGCATATCTGGAAAGCGTGGGGAGCGCGGTACGATCCGGGACGCCCGTTGCCACCCGCTTTAAAAATGGGGTCGCGGGACGGCCCCGGCGGGCAACTCCCGGAATGGGCCGATCGGTTCCGGCGGACAGTTCGTCCACCAGGGCAAGCAGCGGCGCTTCGTATTCGCCCCCGATGACCGAATCGGCCAGATGGTCCAGCAGAAAGTCGCCGTTTAACCCGGCATAGAGGCCCAGGAAACCGATATGGCAGGCGGGGTTGATGGCCCGAACACGGACTGCCGCACGGGCACCGATCCGCAGCGCCGTATGCATCGGCACCGAAATACCGACAAACCGGGCGCGCGCCACCTGGTCCGTGTCCAGCCCATCCAGCGCCAAATCAATGGCATCGGGTGCGTAACCGGCCTGGCGCAGCACCCCCATGGACAGGGCCAGACCCATCGGCTGATGCCCCAGTTCGTAGCATGAAATCAGTAGAATCGAACCCGGCTTTTTCATATCCTGATTCACGTGGCCCGATTCACGTGGATGGGAGGAGGCCCTTCCATCCTAACGTTTAGCTTAACGTTTGGAAGCCTACGCCGGTTTTCGACCGCTGTCAATTTCGTGGGGTTGATCTCTTCTCGCGAAAGGGTGGATAATGCGCGGGATATGGACACTCCAATAGACCTGCAACCTCAAGAACTGAAGGAGAAGATGGATCGCGGGGACGATTTGCTCCTTCTCGACGTCCGGGAGCCATGGGAACATGCGTTGGCTTCCCTGCCCGATTCGGTTTTGGTTCCCCTGGGACAGCTCCACAACAACCTGGAAGAGATGGATCCCGATGCAGAGATTGTCGCCTATTGCCACCATGGCATCCGCAGTCTGCAAGCCGTT
>CAZOFZ010000152.1:0-3707 GCA_964579175.1 uncultured Nitrospirota bacterium
TGACCGTGGACAGATTCGGATGCGCGGGGGGGGTGGAGAGGAGCAGCCCCAGCCGTTTCCCCTGTAGGGCGATGTCGGGTATCGCGTATTTTTCATCCTTTTCATCCATTGAACCCGCGAACCCCTCGCACCCACGCGTTGAATTGAACACGCTCGGGGATGAGAATGCCATCGTAGAAATAGAGCACCCAGCCGCGTTCGTCCCATGTACGATCCGCAGTCCATATAAAATTCACGCCTCTCGTGAATACCGGAGCGATATGAAGGCCGTCATGCGCACGTGGTTCCATAAGCGACATGGCTTCTTCCAACGTGGGCAGGCGCCAATCGGAAAATCCGGCGAACCTCTCCATATTCAAACGCCCGATGTCGTCGTCGGCATTGGCGAGGGTCGTGGGGTCTGCACCTCCCTTTTGCCACATGAGTCCGGTGGCGTGGTCAACCACCACCACGGCATCCCCAATCGCTTGAGATTCATATCGGTGTGTAATCCCCTCCCCGTTCGCGTTCCGTACCTTGTCGTAGAAGTCATGCGTCGCGAGCATGGCGTCAACCTTGTCCTCTGAAAGGATGGCAGGAAGATCCCGAAGACGGGTGATGGACTCGCCTGGGACACCCAATTCCGGTTCTGCCGGGGTCTCCACGGCAGGCGGGGGATCCGATGGTGGCTGCCCGTTCTGGTGCTGCCCAATGATCCCCACCGAGTAGAGAACACCGAGCAGGGAGCCGACTGCGGTAATGACTCCGGCAAGCGCCGTCAAAATACCCTGGAAGCTGGACCAAAAAGATTCCTTGTTCGACATCTCCACTTCCCGTCATCCCAACGACATGAACGCCACATGCGCGTCGAGGACGAATGTGGCAGACTGAAACGTCACAAGGCGTCACTCATCTCCCCGAACTCTTTTGTTACCGATTGCCCCGACCGGTCAAGGCGAGTTGTAACGTCCGTAACACGGCTATCATTCTCCGCCTAACGCAGCCGTCCGTCTCCAGTGTCTGGTTGTCCCGTAGTGCAGATGAGGGACAACGTCCGGCATCACCCGCGCCCCCGAGCAACGATCATGAGAGGCGCGCTACCGGGGCGTCGGGTACATGCCGTTGTTATGCTGGCGGTAGGTGAATGAGACCTTACGCGAACATCAGCTTGCCCCTCGGCTCAGGAATCTCTCGGCCTAAATCCTTTGCCGTTTCAATCCACTCGCCAATGATTACTTCGACGTTGGCGATGGCATCAGAGTAGGTGGTGCCGTCCGCCATGCAGCCCGGCAATTCTGGCACCTCGGCCACGAAAGCGCTGTCCTCGTCGCTCCAATAGATGATGATCTCGTATTTATACTTCTCACGCATCGTTCTGCCCCCCGAGCCTGTACCTCAAGATTACGCTGCGGACTTGGTTGACCTGATAAGCCTTAGCCTTCGACCCGACCGATTGCAGGTTTAAGATTTCCTCCACGCCCCCCCTTGTAAAATATGGTGACTCCCGCGAATCCGTTCGTCAAAGTCCAAGCGTCTCAATAGCTGGCATAAGCCATCAAACGACACATTAGAGTCAGAAGCTCCTCGTAGGATTTGAACCAGTAGCTTCTCGTATTTACTCATACCGCAAATTTATCTTGGGTTCATCGTCAAGAGCAGCCCAACGCGGTGGTGAGCGGTGGATGCTGGGTGAGAGCGGCTTCTGCTCTCGCTCAGCATCCACTCGTCTCCAGTAGCTGGTTAGGCATGAACCTCAACGAGCCGGCTTGAGGAATGTGGCACAGGAACAGGTTTCCCCCCCTCTTTGAGGCCCTCAAGGTGGAACTCGATCGCCTCCTGAATGAGGTTGAGCGCCTCCTGCTCCGACTCGCCGACTGCGATGCAACCCGGAAGGTCGGGGACATAAGCACCAAAACTGCTGGGGCCTTGCTCTAAAACAACCATATAGCGCATGAGAATCACTCCTTTTTGAGACCCGCCTGCTTCAAGACGCTGTTGAGCGTTCCGGGCGGAATATCAACGCTGGATTTGCCCGCAACTGTGACTGTACTTGGTTTGGTGGGGTGATGAAACTGACGATGGCTCCCCTTTTGACGCACTTGGTACCAGCCGTCCGATTCGATGAGCGAGATAAGGTCTTTGACTTTCATGCCACAAGCATGACATACGCCGCCTTGCAGTCTCAACGATGAAGCTAACTGGCGCGCGTTTTTTGTGCGTCCGTGTTCAGCGATTTGCTGGACAGCGCCGGTTACAAGTCTTCGGGACGAAGGCCTGATCGCTTTGCGACGCGAGCAAGCATCTTTGGGCCGATTTCTTCGCTGTCTATGGAACGCAAAAGGAACGCAAAAACGAGATCAGGCCAGCCGTCGCGCGAAAGTGTCTTGTGTGAGCCGCTCTGGCGCTTGATACGCCAACCGATTTGAAGGAGAGCGGCAAGCAGGCGTTTGGCCTTTACAGAAGACCAGTTACTCATGCCGCAGCAAGCGTGATTCGAATGGCTTGCGGATTACTCTCCCCGTGCTCGAGACGCTCAGCGATGACGCGAAGAGCAAGCACCTCAGCCTTTGACAGGGCCTCGTCACGAGTCGCCCCATAAGAAAGAACGCCCGGAAGTTCAGGAACTTCTGCCAGCCAACGGCCATCTGCCTCCTGCTCAAATTCCAAGGTGAAGTCCATAAGTTTCTCCAAAGACGACGCTTTATCCTACACGTTCCGCTTCCATTGAAGCCCAATATCGTTACCCGTTTTTAGAGAGCGCCCGCAGCAGGATATCGGCGCCGCGTGCCAAAAGCCGTTCGGCCACGGCAATCCCCAGACCTTCCGGGGCTGTGGCGGGCCCGCTTTGTTGCTCCCGGATGATTTGGGTTCCGTCGAGGCTGGCCACCAGACCCGTGAGTGTAAGCCGATTCCCGGCCAGCGTGGCATGGCCCGCAATCGGCGTCTGGCAGCCCCCCTCCAGCCGCAGCAGCAGGGCCCGTTCGGCGGTGACGCAGCAGGCGGTTTCCGGGTCATTGAGAAACGCGATGCGCGCGCGGGTCTCCGCGTCGTCCTTGCGACACTCCAACCCCAGCGCCCCCTGACCGATGGCGGGTAGACAAAGTTCGGGGGAGAGATATTCGGTGATCTGTCCCGTCCAACCCATCCGCGCAAGCCCCGCCGCAGCCAGGATTACGGCGTCACAAACCCCCTCCTCCAATTTCCGAAGTCGGGTGTCGAGGTTGCCGCGCAGCGGCAGGCATTTCAAATCCGGCCTGCGGGCCAACAGTTGCGACTGCCGCCGCAGCGCGCTGCTGCCGATCACCGCACCCGTCGGCAACCCGACGAAGGGGATTCCCGCTCGGCTGATGAAGGCGTCGCGCGGATCCTCGCGTTTGGGGATGACGGCCAGGATGAGCGGATCGGGTATCTGGGTGGGCACGTCCTTCATGCTGTGGACGGCCAGGTCAATCTCGCCGTGAAGCAGGGCCTCTTCAATTTCCTTGACGAAGAGCCCCTTGCCGCCCACCTGTGCCAGCGGGACGTCCAGGATTTTATCGCCGGTCGTCCGGATGACCGTGAGGGTTGCCACAATCCCCTGCGCGGCCAGGTTCTTCTGCACCCAGGTCGCCTGCCAGAGTGCCAGGGGGCTTCCACGGCTGCCAATTCGGAGTGAAGGATTCGCGCGCATTGCGACCTATTTATACTGAAAAAGCGGGGGCGGGGGAAAGGAGCGGGGGAAGGGGGAC
>CAZOFZ010000153.1:0-3477 GCA_964579175.1 uncultured Nitrospirota bacterium
ACATCAATCCCGAGTTCGAGCAGACCGACGTGTCGCTGGTGATCGGCGCCAACGATGTCGTCAATCCCGCGGCCAAAACCGACCCCCAAAGTCCCATCTACGGCATGCCCATTCTGGACGTGGAAAAGTCCAAGACGGTCATCGTCCTCAAACGGAGCATGAACCCCGGCTTTGCCGGCATTGACAACGAACTGTTCATCCGCCCCAACACGATGATGGTCTTCGGAGACGCTAAAGGGACCGTCACCAAAATGGCCGCAGCCCTCTCCGCCCTTAACGGCGCGTCGGCCACGTCGGCGTAGAACGGCGAAGGCACTATTCCCCTGCTTCCCTTGCCGGAGATTTCCGGTCCGCCTTGATCCTGGCGTGGTGTCGCTTGTCGTCCAACATCTTCTCTTTGGCCCGTTTGCTCCGTTTACGCTTTTGGCGACGTATTTTCTCACGCGCCTCGACCATGCGCCGTACCTCGCCGGATTGTTTTTCCTCCAGCTTATCCGCCAAGCGGACGCGGGCCAGGAAGCGATTGAGTCCTTGGGAACGCTCGGTTTGACAGCGCACCGAAATGCCCGAAGGGAGGTGGGTCAGCACCACGCAGGTGGCCACCTTGTTGACATTCTGGCCGCCCGGCCCCGTGGCGCGGATAAACTGCTCCGTCAACTCCTGTTCCGAAATGCCCAGTGCTTGGAGCCGCGTCGCAAGCGTTTTCCACTTCTCTTCCGTAATGGGGAAACGGGGCATATACCACTCAGGAAGGCACAAAGAGCCGGATTTGCTCCGCGAGGAAGCGTGCGATCTCCGTCGTCGGAAAAGGCCAGGCGTAACGAATCGTCCGATGCGGATGCCGCTTCTGCGCACGGTATATCGCCTCCGGCAGGTCCCCTTCGGCATGGCCCCCACCCACGGTCATCATGGGCGTGACGACCATGATCGTGGGAGCGGACAGGGCGGCCGCCCGATCCAGGGCCCGATCCAGGTCCGGCGCGCAGAATTCATTAAATCCGACGACCACGGGACAGCCAGACGCCTGTCGGAGCGCCTCGGCCAGGGCCTGCGATCCCGCATGGAACGGATCGTTCCGGGCCGTGCGCGGCCAGGCTCGGATTTTTGCGTCCAGTTGGTCATGCGCGGCCTGCACCGCGGGCCGATCGGGTAGCGCCGACGATTTGAGTTGTGCGCGCAGGCGAAAATAGGCGACGCGCGCCTCCTCCGGAAAATCGTTCGGTGTGGCCCCGTGCATGGCCAGCAGGATTGAAGTCGTCATCGTTGCGCCACGCCCTGAAATATCCTAACGTAGTGGATCATAACAAATCCGGGGTTTCACGACAAAGGTGTCTTCAAAAATTATCGGAACCGGAAGCGCGCTCCCCAAGCTGCAGGTCACCAATCAAGTGCTGGCACACCGGCTGGGGTTGAGCGAAGCGGCGATCGAAAAAAGAACGGGCATCCGCACCCGCCACGTCGCGGACGGGGACGAGACGGCATCCGGGCTGGCCACGGAAGCGGCCCGCGCTGCGCTACAGGCCGCAGGGCTGGGTGCTGCGGCCGTGGATCTGCTGATCGTCTCGACCAGCTCGCCCGAACTCATCTTTCCCTCCACGGCCTGCATGGTGCAGAGAAACCTGGGCCTGCGTGGCACCCCCGCCTTCGATCTCAACGCCTCCTGCTCCGGGTTCTTATATGCCCTGTCTGTGGCCGATCAATATCTTCGCAACGAGTCGGCCCGAACGATCCTGGTCATCTGCGTCGAAGTGAAGTCGCGGTTTGTCAATCCGGACGACCCCGCGACCGCGATCCTCTTCGGAGATGGGGCCGGTGCCGTTGTTTTATCCAGCAGCGTTATTGCCCAGACCGGCGGCGTTGTGGCGCACGGCGGGGGTATCCGGTCCGTTCGGATTCATGCGGACGGCGCCTGCCAGCACTTGGCGTATCTGCCCGGAGGGGGATCACGCATCCCCCTGACGACGGAAACCCTGCGCAAGGGGTTACACTGGATGAAAATGAATGGAAGGGGGCTCTTCAGGGCTGCCGTCCAAACGATGGATCAGGCCCTGTCGGACATGCCGGTCGGCGAGGTTGATCTTTTTATATTTCACCAGGCCAATTTGAGAATTCTGGAGGCGGTCTGCAAAAGGCGGGGCATTCCGCCGTGGAAGTGTCACACGACCATTCATAAATTCGGAAACACTTCGTCGGCTTCCCTTCCGATGGCACTGGATGATGCCGTGCGAAACGGAAAGATTGCGTCCGGTAACCGCATCGCGCTTTGTGCGTTCGGAGGGGGGATTACCTGGGGAACGGCGCTGCTGGACTGGTAGAAAACCGCTGGAAAAACAAAGGCCCCACACACAGAGACTGCCTGCGTATGGGGCCCCGGAAAGAGCTGCGTTACTTGCCCGCGAACTCGAATGCGGCAGCGGCCTTGCCCTTGGCGGCCACTTCGATCTCCTGCTTTTGGAAACCGAGTGTGGGGTGCCATGCCTTCACGGTATATTTCCCGGGGGGCACGTCGCCAATTTCAAAGCTGCCATTCTCCGAAACAATCGCATAATACGGGTTCGTCACCGGCAGAAACCAGGCATTCATATAGTTGTGCTGGTCGCACTCCATCTTCATGAACGAATCCTCTTTCTTGAACCAGATCGGCTTGATCTGCTCCTTGAGGACCTGACCCTTGGTCGGCAGCGGCTTGTTGAAGAGGGTGGTGTTTTGCGTTCCCTTCACGTCGTAGGTGTGCGGGTTGTGCAGCACGCCGGTTGCGGACTTCGGATCGCTCGCGTCGGCGTCGTTGTTGGCCACGCGAATTTCGGTCTTTTTGACCACCACACCCACGGCCGTGGACGGCCCGTTCTGCACCTGGAATCTGCAGTTGTTGATGGCCACATCGGTTCCGGCATGCTTAAACGCCTTCCCCTTCTCCAATTTCTCGATGTAGACGATCGCATCGGCCAGACCTCCGTCTTTTACTTTGACGTCCTGACGGGTGCGGTTTCCCTTACCGTCGGAATCGGTTTGGCTACAAAATTTCTCATTGGGAAACTTTGAGAAGGCAAACGTAGCCGGCGGTGGTTGCGCCCCCTTGAACGAAACCTTCCCAGAAATGGATCCACCATCTGTTACTGGGGCTTCCGTGTACTCTGCAAAAACATCCGCGCCGGAAATCGCCAGCGCGAAAAGCATGAAACCCCCAATCTTCGAAAACTTGCTCATCTATCTCTCTCCTCACTTCACGATTTTAAGTTACGGACGCCCTCTTTCGGATCGGCCGCATCGCTTCGGCCCCCACTGTCGCACGACAGAGGAGCCCTAAAGCACCTGAACGCGATCCTAGTATAGCCCCGCACTTTCTGTCAATCCCCCGCATTGCCTCATCAAAAATCTACCCCAACGGGGATCGTTGCCTCAATTGGAAAATCTACCCGAAAAGGGGGATGGTTTTGTGTCCTGCGGACGGCAGTACGCTTCGCGCAGAGAACGACC
>CAZOFZ010000154.1:0-3458 GCA_964579175.1 uncultured Nitrospirota bacterium
AGGGGGAGGCTCACGTGGCTCTGCCACGTGAGGGGGCGACGCGAGCCCCCTCTAATTTGGAATACCATGGAAAAAGAGATACAAAAAAAGCGTAACTGTCGGTTCTGTCAGGCGCAAAAGCCGGAAATTGACTATAAAGAGCTTCAGACCTTGAAGGCTTTTTTGACGGATCGCGGCAAGATCATCCCCCGGCGCATCTCTGGCAACTGCGCCGGACACCAGCGGCAGCTGACCTCCGCCATCAAGCGCGCTCGAAGCATTGCGTTCCTCGCCTTTGCGGGCGAGCGCTAGACGTCCGGCGCGCCATTCTTGTTTGGGAGACGTGCCGGTTTTTTATAACACGGTCGTTTCTGAATGAAGGAATTCGGTCGCTCGTTTGCGGTTTGGCCGGGTCTCGCTTTTTTTTTCGTCGCGCTGGTTCTTGTCCTCGACGCCCCTCGCGGGCAGGCCGAGGTCTTTACCGCCCGGGTGAGCGAGGTGATGGACGGAGATACCGTCCGTCTCTCCGATGGACAGAAGGTCCGCTACATCGGAATCAATACTCCGGAAATACACAAGCGCGTGAACGGTGGGTGGGTCTACGATCCGAAGCCTTGGTCCGAAGAGGCCAAGCGCTGGAACGAAAAATGGACGGATGGGAAAACCCTTCGTCTGGAGTTCGACCCCGATGCCCGCCACGATCGGCACGGACGGCTTCTGGCCTATGTTTTCGCGGACGACTTTTTTGTCAACAAAGAGATGATCCGCATGGGGTTGGCCAGGGTGTACATGGTGAAGCCTCACACAAAATATTATCGCGTTTTCAAAGACGCGGAGGCGGAGGCGAAGCAACATAAACGTGGAATATGGTCGGGGCGGTGATCTTGATTAGAACCTTCCAGAGGATGTTGTTTGGGCGTGGCGGCGCGGCCTTTGTGGTTGCCATCCTGCTGACTTCAGGTTGCGCTGGCTACTCCAAGAGGGCGATGAGGGAGATGCCGTCCGGTGCCTGCTCGGGGGAGGCGCACCAGGCCTCCTGGTATGGCAAGGATTTCCACGGGAGGAAGACCAGCAGCGGCGAGACCTACGACATGTACGGCCTCTCTGCGGCGCACCGGACACTTCCGTTCGGTACGGTGCTGCGCGTGACCGAGTGTAAGCGGGGTCGCACCGTTCAGGTGCGCGTCAATGACCGCGGCCCGTTTGTGGACGATCGGGAGTTGGACCTCTCCTACGGCGCGGCCCGGGAATTGGGCATCGTCGCAGAGGGTGTGGCTTCGGTCCACATCCAGAAAGTATCGGTATCCGCTTCGGGTGCGCCTTCAGCGGCGGCTTCATCCACTTCCGCAGTGCGTTCGTCCGAAACGGTTCGGCCGACGATTGGATCATCTATCGAATCATTCGGATCATCCACCCGATCGTCCACCGCCGCCGAACCCGCCGTGGAACGAAGGTCGGACACGTTTCTAGTGCAGGTGGGCGCCTATCGGGTCGAAGAGAATGCCCGGCGGGTGGAGGCACAGATACGCCCGAAATATCCGCACGTCTATTTGGAGTCTTACGAGACCCATACGCAACGGTTCCACCGTGTCCGCGTCGGGCCTTTTTCTTCCGAAGACGAGGCCATAGCGGCTGCAAACCGCATTGCCTCGGACACCTCTGGACGGGAGGCGTTTCACCCTCTGGTCATCCGCGCCCCGTAATTGACGAGAGTTTACGATGATCTTGGGCAAAAAACCCGCCGGATTTACACTCCTTGAGCTGATGGTGGTGTTGTTCATCGTCGGCGTTTTGGCGGCCATTGCGCAGCCCGCTTTCCAGGGCCCCCGCCTGAAGGCAAGAGAAGCCACCCTCAAGGCCGATCTTTTTGTCCTTCGCGATCTCATTGACCAATATTATGCCGATCACGGGGAATACCCAGAGTCGCTTGAGGTCCTGGTTGAGCGCTCCTACCTTCGTGCCATTCCAACAGACCCGTTTACACAGTCCGCCGAAAGCTGGGTGCTGCTCCCCCCTGCGGCGGGGGAGTCCGGCATTTTTGACGTTCGCTCCGGCAGTGACCTGACCGACAGCGACGGCGTTCCCTACAGCGAGTGGTGAAGGGCACCTCTGAAAACCTACTGTGCGTCCAAACTGCTGCGTTGTGCGGTGCTCGGAATCCTCATATATTCGAAGATATATTCCGGTTCCTGTGCTCCGTACGCCTTGCATTTTGGCCGCTCGTGACGGTTTTTAGAGGTGCCCTGAAGTCCCCCGTCCTTATCTGAAATACCGAATCCCCATGCTGAAAGCGATTATCTTCGACTGCGACGGCGTCATCGTGGACAGCGAGCCGCATCACTTGCGGGCCTTCCAGACGGTGCTGGCCGAGGAAGGGATCGCGCTGACGCGGGAGGCCTATTACCGGAAATATCTGGCGATGGACGACAGGGGGGCGTTCGAGACGGTTCTGACCGAATGGAATCGCCCTGCCGACAAGGACGCCGTCAAACCGCTGATCCTCAGGAAGAAGGCGGTCTATCAAGCCCTCTCTCAGGAGAAGCTCGTTCTTTATCCGGGTGTGGTGGACTTTGTGAAGAAGGCGCAAGGGTGCTATCGCCTGGCGATCGCCTCCGGCGCATTCCGTTCCGAGATCAAGGCGGCGCTGGATTATGGCGGGATTCGCGAGGCCTTCCCCGTTATTGTCAGCGCACAGGATGTCCGGCGCGGAAAGCCGCACCCGGAGGCCTATCTGACCGCGCTGCAACAGCTCAACGAACGCACCTCCGAATCCCCAATGCTTCCGGCGGAGTGCGTGGTCATCGAAGACTCGCTCCACGGGGTCGAGGCGGCGCGTGCTGCGGGGATGCGCTGCCTTGCGGTTACCAACTCCTATTCACGGGAAAGTCTAAATGGCCGGGCCGACCGCATTGTGGAGAGCCTGGTCGGTCTTGAGCCCATGTCGCTGGACGCACTCTGCGAACCTTCCTTATCTTCGCGTCCCTGATCCGGCCCGCTCCGACAGAAAGGCCACGATCCGGTCCGCCTCGGCGTCGCCGATCGGGATCCGTCTCAGTTTTTCGGTCTCCTGCAACTGCCGAATGTTCTGCCGCATGCGTGCGACGACCGCAGGCCATTCCGCAGCGGTATGCTGGGTGGGGTCGGGGAGGGCGTGGCACTGGCGACAGCGGGACTGAAACAAGACCTCCTCCGGTGTTGTCGCACGGAAGCCGTCCGGCATCGGTTTGAGCCCATTCTCCAGCAGATATGCGACGAGCAGCCGGTGCTCTGGGTCGTCTGGAACGAAAAGGGGCTTCTTATAAAATGTCTTTCGCAGGATGAGGTGTTTTGCCATCTTTGCGACGACGCCGGGCCACTCCCTGTCGCTGTGGAGTTTGGGATTGGGCAATTCGTGGCACTGGCCGCAGGTTTTGATGAAGATGACGGCGCCGGGAGAGGTCCGATCGGCCAGCATCTCGGCGCGAAAACCGGTGGGGAGC
>CAZOFZ010000155.1:0-3401 GCA_964579175.1 uncultured Nitrospirota bacterium
GCCGAAGTCATAGACCACCACATGCGGTCCCGCCCCCGCAGTGGCCGGGCCACCCGCCGGCGCAACCTGAATCTCCCGGCACGTCACGTGACGCACCATATCCTGCCCGTCCAGCGTGGGGCTGGCCCGCAACGTCTGGCAGAGGACCTCCACCTCAAACCGCTGCGTGGAGACGATCCCCTGCATCGCCCCCTTCTCGCGCAACCTGCACGTGAGCGCGCGCGTGTCGATCCCTTCGATGCCCACAATGCCGTGGCGCACCAGCAGCGCATCCAGCGATTCCGTGGCCCGCCAGTTGCTGGGTGCGCGGGTATATTCTTTCACGATGAAACCGGAGAGCCAGGGGCGGTCGGATTCGCCATCCTCGGCGTTCACGCCGTAGTTGCCAATGAGCGGACAGGTCATGACCACCATCTGGCCCTTGTAAGACGGGTCGGTAACGATCTCTTGATAGCCGGTCATGCTGGTGTTGAAGACCACCTCCCCGACCGCCTCCCCCGCCGCGCCGAACGACTGCCCGACGAAGGCGGTTCCATCTTCTAAAACCAAAATAGCCTGTTTGCTCATCCCAAGATCACCCGGCCTGCCACGATCACGCCCACGGCGCGGCCTTTCATCTCCCAGCCCAGAAAGGGGGAGTTTTTGCTTTTGGATTGGAGCCGATCCGCCTGAACCGTCCACACCGCGTCGGGGTCTATAATGGTTACGTCGGCGATGTCGCCCACGCCCAGCCGTCCCATTTTCTTTCCGAGAATGTCCGCCGGAGCGACCGTGTATTTTCGGACAAGTTCCGGCAGCGTCAGCACCCCCTCGTCCACCAAACGCAGGGAAAGCGGCAGCGCCGTCTCCAGGCCGACAATGCCGAACGGCGCCTCGTCCAGCGTCCGCTCCTTTTCGTGCGCCGCGTGCGGGGCGTGATCGGTGGCGATCGCGTCCAGCGTGCCATCCGCAAGACCCGCCCGGACTTCTTCCAGATCGCACCGCCGGCCCAGCGGCGGTTTCATCTTGGCGTCGGCCCGAAAGCCACGCATCTCCTCGTCGGTCAGCGTGAAATAGTGGGGGCAGGTCTCCGCCGTGACGGCAACCCCCCGACGCCTGGCCTCGCGGATCAGGTGGACGCTGCCCGCCGTGCTGATGTGCGCAAGATGCATCCGCGCGCCGGTGAGCTCGGCCAGCGCAATGTCGCGCGCCACCATCACCGTCTCCGACGCGGCAGGAATCCCCTTGAGGCCCAGCATCACCGAGACCGCCCCCTCGGTCATCACACCGCCCGCCGAGAGGTTTAAGTCTTCACAATGGTCAATGACGGGGACATCGAAGATTTTGGCGTATTCCATCGCCCGCCGCATGATCTCGCCGTTCATCACCGGCAGGCCGTCGTCGGAGATGGCCACGCACCCGGCCTCCACCAGTTCGCCGATCTCGGCCAGTTCCACCCCCTTCTGTCCCTTAGTGATCGCGCCCACCGGCAACACGCGCGTTCCCCCTGCGGCCCGCGCCCGGTCCAGAATCAGCCGCGTGACGGCCCGATTGTCGTTGACCGGCTGCGTGTTGGGCATGGCACAGACGGTCGCAAAGCCACCCGCCGCCGCGGCCTGCGTGGCGGTCTCGACCGTCTCCTTATACTCAAACCCCGGCTCGCGCAAGTGGGTGTGCAGATCAATGAAACCGGGCGCCACGATCCGGCCCGTGGCCTCGATGACCCGATGCGGCCCCGCGATGGACAGGTTCTTGCCGATCTGCCGGATCACGCCGTCCGCAATCCAGACATCGCCCACGGTATCGAGGCCCGCCGCCGGGTCCACGATCCGGCCGTTGCGAATGAGGAGAGGTGCATTATCCATGTCTACCGTTTTCAATCGTCATACGCCCCCTGCCGACAGATAGATCAGCGCCATCCGAACCGCGACCCCGTTGCTCACCTGATCCAGGATGACCGACGACAGACCGTCCGCCACATCGGAGGTCACCTCCACGCCCCGATTCATCGGCCCAGGGTGCATCACCAGCACCGACGGATCGGCCAGGGCCAGGCGTTTGGCGTTGAGGCCATACAATCTGGCATATTCCCGAAGCGTCGGGAAAAAACCGGCTCCCTGCCGTTCCAACTGCAGCCGCAACAGGATAATCACGTCGGCCCCCACCAGCGCCTCATCCAGGCGATAGTGGACCCGGCCCCATTCTGCAGGGGCCATTGCCGGCGGGCCGGACAGATGGACATCGCAGCCAAACTTCCGCAGCGCCTGAATATCCGAATGGGCCACGCGACTGTGAAGAATGTCCCCCACGATCGCCACCTTCAGGCCGCGCAAGTCCCCCTTCTTCTCCCGAATCGTGAAGAGGTCGAGCAGCCCCTGGCTGGGGTGCTCGTGCGTGCCGTCACCCGCGTTGATGACGGCGGCCTTCAACGCGCGCGCGAGCAGGTGCGGGGCGCCGGAGGCGGGGTGACGGACGATCAGGATGTCGGTCTGCATGGCCTCGATATTGCGGGCCGTGTCCAGCAGCGACTCCCCCTTGACGACGCTGCTGGAGGCCGTCTGAAAATTGATGACGTCGGCGGAGAGTCGCTTGGCGGCCAGTTCGAACGAAGTGCGGGTGCGGGTGCTCGGCTCGAAAAAAAGATTGACCACCGTCTTGCCGCGCAGGGTGGGTACCTTCTTGATCTCGCGGCTGGACACTTCCTTGAAAGACTCGGCCGTCTGGAGGATGTGTTCCATCTCCTCCCGCTCCATCTCGCCAAGCCCCAGGATGTCCTTGCGCCTCAGCCCCACAATCGGCTCCTACCCCGCATCCACCAATCTTCGGAGGATCACCCGATCCTCGTGGCCCATTTCCGAAAGGAGCACGGAGACCACCTCGTCCGTCCCCGTGGGGAGATTTTTGCCGACGTAGTCGGCGCGGATCGGCAATTCCCGATGTCCCCGGTCAACCAGCACAGCCAGCTGAATCTGCGACGGACGTCCGAAGTCCATCAGGCCATCCATTGCCGCACGGACGGTCCGCCCCGTGAAGAGGACATCGTCCACCAACACCACGGTTCGGTCCTCCATGTCGAACTGGATATCGGTTTTCTTCAGAAGGGGCGATTCCTTGCGGCGGGCCAGGTCATCCCGATAGAGGGTAATATCCAACTGGCCCAGCCGGACTTCGGCCCCTTCGATTTCGGCGATTTTACGTTGCAATCGCTGCGCAAGGTAGACGCCGCCCGTGCGGATCCCCACCAGCACCACCTTGCCCGATCCGGCATTTCTCTCCAGGATCTCGTAGGTAATGCGCGCCAGAGCGCGCGCCATTTCAGACGCGTTGAGGATAATTCGCTCGCTCATCGAAACCTCGTGAAGGCATAAAAAAACCCTCTTGCGGCAGACCGCAAAAGAGGGTTTTTTCGATATCCATTTTCA
>CAZOFZ010000156.1:0-3375 GCA_964579175.1 uncultured Nitrospirota bacterium
TCTGCCGGTCGCCCATCCCCAGCGCGCCCATCATGTTGGTGTTGGACATCAGTTTGGACTCGGAATCCAGCAGGAAATTGGCTGCGGTGACAATGCGTTCGCCCGCTTGAACGCCGGAAGTCAGAAGATATTGGCCCTCGCTCCTGCCAGCGACGGTGACCTCACGCGGCGTGTACATTCCCGCCATCCCCTCCTCGACAAAGACGATCTGCCGCGCGCCGGAATCCACGACCGCCGATTCGGGCACCACCGGGCCGTGACCCATTTCGGAGGTCAGCAGCAGGCGTACCCGCATGCCGGGCTTGAGGCGTCGGTCTTCATTGGGTATCTGCGCGCGCACCCTCACCACCCGCGTGTCGGGCGATACCGAGGGATCAATGTAGGTGAGCTGCCCCTCGAAGCGATGCGCGGGATCGCTCTCCAATTGGGCTTCCACCGTTTGCCCCACCGAGACATGCGGCAAGTCGGATTCGTAAATCTGCCCCAGCACCCAGACCGACGAGAGGTCGCTGATTTCGTAGAGCGTCATTTCCGGCGTGACCCGCATGCCGGCCACCGCCTCTTTGCGGGTCACCACCCCTGCGGCGGGCGCGTGGATCGGAAGGGCCGTCTCCGGCGCTCCGCCCTCTTCCAACCGCCGAATCTGCCCCTCCGACAACACCTGCCAAAGGGCCAGCCGCGCCCGCGCCGAGGCAACGAGCCGCGCCGCAGTGGCCGCCGTCTCATCGGATGAGGCCAGGCGGTCACGCGTCCGAAGGGCCAATAGGTATTCCTGCTGCGCCGCGATCAGTTCCGGCGAATAGAGGGTAAACAGCGGCTCTCCTTTTCGGACTTCCTGGCCGGTAAAGTTGACGAAAAGGTCGCGAATGACCCCTTCGGTGCGGAGCGTGACATGGTGTGTCCGCCGTTCGTCCTGGGCGACGTGGCCCAGGGCCCGCACCGTTTTCGTGAGCGTCTGCTCGGTCACCTGTGCAATCTGCACCCCCAGTCGTGCCACCTGTGCCTCGGTTAGCATGACGGTGGCCTGTCCCGGCACGGGGGACGGTCCCATGTCCATCTTCATGCCCGCCATGCCACCATCGGGGGCGGGGGGAGGTTGCGTGACCGGTCCCGTTTTTGTCCCCATTCTCCCCAGACCGATGCCCACGGCAAGGGCAATGCCCAGAAGCAGGATCATCCCCGTTTTACGCATGACAGCTCCCTGGCGCGATTATGGTTCGGCCTCTTGCCTGCGGAACGGCCTTGTAATACACACAATTTGTATGTATAATCTGGAACATGGTGGTGGAGTACGAATGGGACGAGGCCAAGCGGGAGGCCAACATCGCCAAACACGGAATTGATTTCCTGGACGCGCATCAAATCCATGAATCCGATTTCAAGGTAACCACGGACGTCACGCGGACAGACGATGGCGAGACGCGCCTTGCCGATCTGGCCGAAGTCCGGGGTCTGATCCTGAAACTCGTCTACACGAACAGAAAGGGCGTTGTGCGACCGATCTCGATTCGCGTCGCCAGTCGAACGGAAAGGGGATTTTATGAAACGGCAAAACATCGTGCGTTACACCGGTAAACAGATGGAAGTCCTGCGGCAGGCCGGCAGAAGCCGCACGCGTTGGGACACGCTACGTGTGCAGGCAGATCGCGACGATTCCGACGTGATCTCTCCGGCACAGTTCGCAAAGGCCGTCATCCATCAGGCCCTGCCGGCCCCCAGACAGAAAACCCGCCTCACCCTTCGTCTCGACTCGGACATCCTGGACTGGTTCAAATCGCATGGACGGGGCTATCAAACCCGTATCAACGCCCTCCTGCGGGCCTATAAAGACGCCCACGTCGAGTCTCAACGTGGGTGAGCCCTGGGTTCGGGCACCTTCCACCCCTACAGTGGCGCGCCAATCGTCTGTTCGATCTGGGCGATGGCCTCCCAAAGGGCCACGCGGGTGCGGATAATCTGCCGTTCGATTTCTCCGAGGGTTTCTTCCCCTTTCAGCACGGCGCCAAAGTCGCCCCGATCCGTCCGATAGGCCAGGAGTGCGGTCTCGACGGCCGTTTCCGCAAGGGGCCGCAGCGTCTTTTCCGACACGGAAAGGAGTTGTCGGTTCGTTTTGAGTTTGGAGAGGGCCTGCGTCAGATCCGACGCCACCTGCAGCCGATCTGCGGCGGCATCCTGTTCCGCAGCGGACGCGAGCGCCGTGGCTTCATCCCTCCGCGCCCGTTGTGTGTCGGCCCAGAAATTGGGAATCGTCATCGAGAACATCGCCATCCAGAGCCCCGACCCCTGCCGCATCTGTCCGCGCCCCAACTGCAGGCCGAAATCGGGACGACGCGCAAGTTCCGCACCGCGCCGCGTCAGCGCCCCCTGCTCCCTTTTCAGCACGGCCTCCCGCGCCTGGGGGCGGGTCCGGTCTGCCTGCATTTGCAGAAGATCGAGTGGGGGGACTTCGGGGGGCGACGGAATCGCATCGGGCGGTGCGAGGGGTGTGGACTGCCCGCGCAGCCGGTTGATCTCGGCGGTGACCTGGAGCGCCTCATCGTCCAACGCCGCCTGCATCTGAAGCAATGACGTCCACGCCATCTGGCCGTTGAGGATATCCGCTTGCGTTCCCCCGCCCGCGGCAAATTTCAGGTGGGCCAGGTCAATCTCCGTCTGTCGCCGATCCAAAAGACGCGCGTTGATTGCCTGCTCCTGCCGAATGCCGATCAGACGCACCCAGGCCCGCGTGACGTCGGCCCGAATCTCTACGGCCTTCATCCGCACGGCAAGGTCGGCCATTTGGGCCGCGATATCGGCCTCCGAAACCCGCAGGGCGCGTTTGCCGGGGAAGGGGATTGCCCGCTCCGCCGTGAGCCAGACTTCCGCCGTCCGGGTCACATCCAAATCGCCTGGGAGGTCGTCCAGCAACAGCCCCACGGTGGGATCCCCCAAGGCCGCGGCCTGCGGAATCAGGGCCCACATCGCGTCGGCCCGATGCCGCAGGGCCGTCAACACCGGAGACGCGTGCAGGGCCTCCTCAACCAGGCTTGAAAGATCGGACGCGTCGGCCCAGGCAGGGGCCCAGACAGGGGGCCAGACAGGGAAGAGAGCGACAACCAAGTAAAGGGCGATGCCCCATACACAGGATTTCATCTTCCTTACACCCAAAGGGAGGGTCAGTGTACAGATTCTCCAAAAAATAAGCTATACTCCAAACCGTTGCCTTGGGACTTGGGATGTACCCCCCAAAGACCGTCAAGTGGATTACAGTAACGGTCGCCATTGTCGCGTTGGCCGTTGCCATTGGCGCGCAGGTGCAGGCCGATGCACGTTCCCGCGCTGCGGCCCGGGGGCCCGAACAGATGCCCGCTCTGCCCCATCCGGCCTTCCTGAAAC
>CAZOFZ010000157.1:0-3282 GCA_964579175.1 uncultured Nitrospirota bacterium
GTCCGGGCTGGGCGGGCAGGGGGTGGTGACGTCGGCCCACGTGCTGGCGACGGCGGCCTCGAAGGATGGGAAACAGGCCATCTCCAATCCGTTCTTCGGCGCCGAAAAAAGAATGGCCCCCGCCGAGAGTTACGTGCGGATTGCAGGGGAGCGCATTTATGACCGTGGAGAATTGGTTTATCCGGACGTGATCATGGTCTACCATCCACAAGTCATCACGTATGGGAAGTGCTACACGATGCCGTTTTATTCCGGCATCAAGAAGGGGGGGCTGCTCATCATCAATTCCGACGAGCCGCTGCCGCTGTTGGACGAAGACCTTCGCTTTCTGGAAGAGAACAATGTCCCGATCTTCTACATCCCTGCCACCACGGTTGCCATTGACATCGCGGGGACGGAGCTGGCCACCAACATGGGGATGCTCGGCGCCATTATGGGGGCCACCCGGATCGTTACGATGGAGGGGATGGATGCCGCCATCCAGGATCGCTTCGGGAAAAAATATGTCGCGTCTGGAGGGACCGCCACCCTGGATGAGGCGATCAAAAAGAAGTTTGCCAAGAAAGAGCAACTGCTAAAGAAGAACATGGACACGATCAAGGCCGGATACGACATCGGTGTCGCGTGGGCTGAAAAACTGGAGGAGGCCGTACTGGTCTAGTTACCGGGCCTAATCACCGGGTCTGATCACATAGACGGGACGGATCAATCGCCGCAAACACAAATATTAGACGCTGAAGGGGCACAAGATGTATTCCGTTGCAGAAGTCGTAGATGAGGAGTGTGTTGCAAATAAGGGGTGTCGTCTGTGCATTATGTACTGCCCCGAGGCCGACACGATTCTCTTAAACAAAGAAAAAAAAGTGGCCTATGTGGTCGAGCCGAGGTGCAAGGGATGTGAACTGTGCGTGGTCGTCTGCTCCGCCGCAAAACACAATGCCATTCGGTTGGTACACCGCTAATCCGTTAATCCAATCGGTGCTTTGAAAAGCCTCCGTCTTCGGACGGGGGCTTTTTTTTTAGGGGGTGTCGCTGCGGTTTTGAAATATAAGCCCCAACGATGATAAGATCGCTTCCGACTCGCTTCGCGTACCTACGGGCATTGTCTTTCTCGGCTTGAGGGCGAGGTGGAATACGATGAAGAAATGGATAAATTTTTTATCAGGGCGTGGTTTTTGTTTGTGCTGGGGCTGGTTGCGGTGGCCGTCGCGGGGATTCGACTCACGGCGCCAGAGAGCGCTCCGAAGCAGAGGGACCTCCACACGGGGGCGCTTCCCAAGGAGAATCCCCTGATCCTGGTTCCGGCGGGCGAATTCAGCATGGGGAGTGCGGAGGGGGCTTACGACGAGAAACCGATGCGCTCCGTTTTCCTGGATGCCTACGAGATTCAGCAATACGAGGTCACCCAGGCACAGTACGCCGAATTCGTCCGGGCCACCGGACACCGTTCGCCGCTGATGAAGAAGGGGATGATGGGGGAGAGCCCGATGCCCGGCATCGAGCGGTTTAACGATCCCAACCAACCGGTCGTGCGCGTTTCGTGGGACGATGCTGCGGCCTATTGCCAATGGAAGGGGATGCGCCTTCCGACGGAGGCAGAATGGGAGAAAGGGGCGCGCGGGGAGCGCCCTCTGTCGTGGCCGTGGGGGAACGATTATCGCGTGGGATCGGGCAATTTTCTGGGAGATGAGGACGGGGCCGTTCAGACCCGTGTGGTTGGATCCTATCCGCAGGATCGCAGTCCATACGGGCTGTACGACATGGCCGGAAATGCGCGGGAGTGGGTGCAGGATGGGTACGAAGAGGCCTACTACCAACATGCCCCCGCGCGGAATCCGAAGGGCCCGCTTCAGGGTGACCTGAAAGTGTTGCGGGGCGCCTCGTGGAACGATTCGTATATTTCGGGGCGCACCTCCGCACGGATGAAGATGTTCCCGGATTATCGCGACACGACCCTCGGCTTCCGCTGTGCGAGCCCTGTAGGCAGCGCGGGGACGGCAACCAACGCGGAGATTAGACGTTAAATCGTTATGATGAAGGAGGCAGGATGGCGACACAGGGCGGGCAGGAGGTAGATCGGGGCAAGGCGCTGGATATCGCGATGCTGCAGATCGAGAAGCAGTTTGGCAAAGGGGCGATTATGAAGCTGGGGGCGGGTCAGGCCCTGGCGGAGGTGCGGGTCTTCTCCAGCGGATCGCTGGGCCTGGACCTGGCCCTGGGCGTGGGCGGATTGCCACGGGGCCGCATTATCGAAATTTTCGGCCCGGAGTCTTCCGGCAAGACGACCCTTTCATTACATGCCATTGCGGAAATCCAAAAGGAGGGAGGCACCGCCGCCTTCGTGGATGCGGAACATGCCCTCGATACGCACTATGCCGCACGGCTGGGAGTCCGGGCCGACGCGCTGCTGATTTCCCAGCCGGACACCGGCGAACAGGCATTGGAAATTACGGAGACCTTGGTGCGAAGCGGCGCGGTGGACTTGATCGTCATCGATTCCGTGGCGGCGCTGGTGCCGCGCGCCGAGATCGAAGGGGAGATGGGTGACGCCCACATGGGCTTGCAGGCCCGCCTGATGTCGCAGGCGCTGCGCAAGCTGACGGCGGTGATTTCCAAATCCCAGACCTGTGTGATCTTTATCAATCAGATTCGGATGAAGCTGGGCGTCATGTTCGGGAATCCGGAGACGACCACCGGCGGAAATGCCCTCAAGTTCTATGCCTCCGTCCGCCTGGATATTCGCAAAATCGAATCCATCAAGGACGGACAGGAAGTCAGCGGCAATCGTGTTCGGGTCAAGGTTGTCAAAAACAAGGTGGCCCCTCCCTTCCGACAGGCGGAGTTCGACGTTCTGTTCAACGTCGGTATCTCCAAAGCGGGGGAGGTGCTGGACATGGGCGTGGAAAAAAGGCTCATCGAAAAAAGCGGCGCCTGGTATTCCTGCAAGGGAGAACGGATTGGTCAGGGGCGAGAGCAAGCCGTCTCCTATCTGAGGGAAAATCCAAAGACAATGGCGGCCATCGAAGAAGCGCTCTTGCAGTCCGCAGGGATACGACGGCCTTCCCCCCAGACGGGGGAAGAGGACGCGGAGGTGCGGGAGACGGCCAGGAAGAGGAAGGAATCCCTTGGACATTAACATTGACGTTTTGTTGAAGGCGACCATTTCGAAGGGGTCGTCCGACCTCCACCTGAAGGTCGGTTCGCCACCGATGGTTCGAATGCATGGGGCCATTGTGCCGCTGGACCCGTTTCCAAAACTGAGTCAGCAGGAAACCCTGGCGC
>CAZOFZ010000158.1:0-3225 GCA_964579175.1 uncultured Nitrospirota bacterium
GCAGGCGGGATGCAGCGCACCCCCGGCATCTTGTTGAGCCGGGAGACGGCAAGGTCGCGCCGCTTCGAAAACTCGGACACCATCGTCTGCGTAAACGCCGCACCCTCCCGGAGCGCCGCCACTGCCGCCTTTTGAGAAATCGAGGCCGGGTTGGAGGTGCTCTGGCTCTGCACGGTTTCCATTGCGGAAATCACCGTTTTCGGGCCCGCCGCATAGCCGATCCGCCAACCGGTCATCGCATAGGCCTTCGAGACGCCGTTCACCAGAATCGTCTTCCGTTTCAGGGCGTCGCCCAGGGCCGCGATGCTGCCATGCGTCCGGCCGTCATAGATGAATTTTTCGTAAATCTCGTCCGAAATAATCCAAACCGACGCCTCCGCAAGCACCTCCGCCAGCGCCGAAAGCCGGGCCGCCGGATAAGCGGCCCCCGTCGGGTTGGATGGATCGTTCAGGATTACCGCCTTGGTGCGTGGCGTGATGGCCGCCCGCAACGCATCGGGCGTCATTAAAAAGCCATCTTCTTCCCGCGTGGGGAGGATCACTGGCGTCGCATCGTTGAGCCGCACCTGATCCGGATAGGAAACCCAGTAGGGCGCGGGGACGATCACTTCGTCGCCCGCCTCGAATAAGACCTGCGCAATGTTATAAAGCGTATGTTTCGCGCCACAGGAGACGATGATCTCTTTGCGATCGTAGGAAAGGCCGTTCTCCGAGGAGAGCTTCGCCAGGATGGCGTCTTTCAGGTCGTCCGACCCGCCGGGGGGGGTATATTTTGTGTAATTTTCCCGGATGGCGCGATGCGCGGCCTCCGAAGCCGCCTCGGGCGAGGGGAAGTCCGGCTCGCCCAGGCCGAAGTCTATCACGGGCAGACCTTGGGCCTTCATCGCCCTGGCGATGGCGGCCATCGCCAGTGTGGCGGAAGGCTGAATCTGACCGATGCGCGATGCAAGTTTCATGGAATGCGTTCCGAAGGCGCGTATTTCTCTCGTAACTTTTGGGCCACCGCTTTGTGAACGAAAGCGGAGACATCTCCCCCGTAACCGGCCACTTCCTTGATGAGACTGGAGCTGATGTAGGCGTGCGCCGGATTGGGAATGAGGAAAACGGTTTCAACGTCGGGGTAGAGCGTCCGGTTCATCATGGCCATTTGGGATTCAAACTCGAAATCGGCAATGGCGCGGACACCCCGGATGATCGCGGTCGCTCCCACTTGGCGCAGAAAGCGGACCAAGAGTCCCTCGAATGCCAAGACCGACAAGCCCTCCATCCCGGCGGTTGCCGCACGGATCATCGTAAGACGTTCTTTCACGCTGAAAAGGGGATTCTTTTTGGGGTTCGGCGCGACGGCAACGATGACTTCCGGGAAAAGACGCAGCGCCCGCGCCACAATATCCAGGTGTCCTTCCGTGATGGGGTCGAAGGTGCCCGGGAAAACGGCGCGCTGACAGAGGTCATGTGAGATTGGCATAAAAAGAGAGGAGGGTTTGTCCGTACTTGCGCCGTTTCACACAGATGAGACGGCCCACGCTTTCGGGCAGGATTTTCTTGTGAAAATGTTCGACAATCAGAAAACCACTTGGCGCGATCATATCACCCCCCGCCAGGATAGGCAAGATCGTGTCAATTTCCAGGCTGTCGTAAGGGGGGTCCACAAAGATATGATCGAACACCTGACCCCGTTTTAAAAAATCGGCTGCGGAGGTATTCAAAACTCTGACAGCGCCCCCATCGCGGCCCCATGCCTTGTCCAGACCCAGATTTTTTCGAAGATGGGGAATCTGTTTTCTGTTCCGTTCGACAAAGACCACGCTGGCCGCGCCACGGCTTAACGCCTCGATCCCCACGGCGCCACTTCCGGCATACAAGTCCAGAAAGGAGGCCCCCACAATCGCATCGGAGAGGACATTAAACAGGGCCCCCTTCACTTTATCGCTGGTGGGGCGGATGTCGCACCCCGCCAACAGTCTCCGTCCCCTGGACGATCCGGCAATAACGCGCATGGTTCCAAATGAACAGCCGAGCATTGTACCATGGAAATGAAGGACACAGGCAGCGCGCAGCGTTTCTCCGATGCTTAGAACGGCAGTCGCTTCGACAAAGAAGTCGCCATCATGGACAATATGACAAGGAGGATTCACCATGGGAACGACGAATAAAACCGAATGCAATACGGAAGCAACGGGTGCAGCAGGCGAAATGGATTGCAGCAAGGGGGATTTGATGGGGCACGGCGTGCCGAGCTGGATTGAGTTATGCACGTCCGACGTGGCGGCCGCGCAGAAATTTTACGGCGCGCTGTTCGGCTGGAGCACGGAGGCGTTCAGAGGGGGAGATGTGGGGATGCCATACCAGATGATTCTTGTGAACGGACAACCTCGTGGGGGAATGTGCTCGCCACCGCAGACGCCTCCGAGCTGGGGCACCGTCATTGCCGTCAACGATGTGGACGCCGTGGCCAAACAGGCCGAGGCGCTGGGAGGCAAAGTCCTCATGGCACCGACCGACATCCCGACGATTGGCCGATATGCCACGATCCAAGACCCGCAGGGAGCCGTCATTTCGGCAATCACGTATCTCAAGAAGTAGTGGACGCGGGGTGGTGGGCGAGGGCAAACCGTGCTCACCACCCGGGGGACAGGGAAAGAAGTGGGGCGGTGGCTACTTTTCGGTAAAATGGAGACCCAAATCCTGGGAAGACTGGATCAGGCGTTGATCCAGCGTCCAGACGGGGACGCCCGTGAGAACGGCGGATGCAAGCAAGTGAACGTCTACATAGTTTCCGGTGAAAAACGTTTTGGCGTAAAGTGAGCAGGGTGGGCGATGCGTGCAAGATTTGGAGATGAACCGGTTCGGCTCGTTTTTGTATCGTTCGCATCTTCCAATTTGGAGAAGCGCCTCCCCGACCCTTGTTTATGGCCCCGATTCCAGTCGAGAGAGTGTCACCAAGTTGTGCGTGATCAGCCCCCACCCGATCCAGGCCGCCGTGGCCGCGTCGCCTCGCACGGCCGTCCATCGCGTCCCGTACATTCGTTTCAACAGGCCGATCTTTGCCTCGCCCTCGGCACGCCATCGTTGCAGTCGCCGAAACCACCCGCAGTGGCCGCGCCACCGTGTCAAACACCGCGCGCACTGCGGCCTCTCCATGCTTGGCCGTCAGTTTGATCAACGTCTTGTCATCGGGCACTTTCCCCGTCAGCGACAGGTGACAAAACAGCCGCCATTTGT
>CAZOFZ010000159.1:0-3196 GCA_964579175.1 uncultured Nitrospirota bacterium
CCTCGAATGAGGAGGGGAGCAAGAAATGTATCCGTTATTAGTTAAACGTCAATAAATAAAGGGGGACAGGGGAGCAGTCGTGTATGTTCCAAAAGATCGTCGTTGTCGGCGCGGGGGCGGTGGGCGGTTTCTTCGGAGCCCTCCTGTACCGCGCAGGGGTGGATGTCACGTTTCTCGTCCGTCCGCGCACGTATACCCAGATTGTCCATCACGGTCTGGAGATCCGAAGTACGGAGGCCCGGTATGGCCGATTTACCGTTCATCCTCCCTGCATCGAACGGGTCTCTCCGGAGAGCGCCGCAGACCTGATTCTGTTGGCCGTCAAGTGTTACGATCTCCCGTCCGCCCTCGAAGCGGTGGCGCCTCTGGTACACCGGGGGGCCATTCTGCTCACGCTCCAAAACGGCGTGGACCACGAGGCGCGCGCCTACTTCAAAAAAGATTGCGTCGTGGAAGGGGTGACCTACATCACCTCCCGTCTTTCGGGCCCCGGCGTAGTCGAGCATTTCAGGCGTGGACAGATCGCCCTGGGCGAAACTTCAGGGGAAGAGAGCGAGCGGGTCCGGCAAATCCATCAACTTTTTTCAGAGGCCGGGATTCCGTGTCGGATAACGCGGAATATCCGCGAAGCGCGCTGGGAAAAGCTCTGCTGGAACGCCGCGTTCAACCCCCTTTCGGTCATTCTGGACCACCCGATCGGGCTGATTCTGGATACGCCACAGCTCTCGGACATTGTCCGCCAGGCCATCTCCGAAGTGGTCGCCATCGCCGCGGCGGAGGGAATATCGCTCCGTCCCCAGATCGCCCAGGAAACCCTCTCCGGATCGGACGCCTTCAGGGATTTTCACACCTCCATGTATGAAGACTACAAAAACGGGAGGCCAACCGAGATCGAGTCTCTGGTCGGCCACGTCGTTCGTCTGGGGGCGCAACATGCGATCGCCACGCCGACCCTCCAGACACTCTATGGACTGGTGGTCGGCTTGCTACGGAAAAGGGACGGAGGGTCAGGATGAGGGGACAGAAACTCAACGATGGAAGTGGTCGCGCCGGGCGTACAGATAGCCCATGAACAGAAGCGTGGAGACGATGAAGAAGGTGCGGATCCGATGGGGTGGAGGAAGTTGGAGGCGGTTGACGACGGCGCTCGCCAGCCCGTATAGCGAATAGAGCATGAGTAGCGGATAGGCCCATTTCCGCCCCCAGATGGTGCCGTAGCCCGCGATAAAATGAATCGGCGGGGCCATCAGTTTGATGAACCATCCGATCGGGCCGGTAAATGTCACGCCGAAAACGGGCAGGTTATAACCCGGGTTCGTTATGATGATATAGATGTCGGTGGCGCCCGAGAAAAACAGCAGGACGCCAAAGAAAATCATGTCCGGATAGGTGCGTTGGGCTGCCATCGGATTGACGGGGGCGTTCACTGTGGTGGAGAGGCCGATAGCGATTTCACCCCGGACTCACGACGTCACGGCTTCCAGGACCTCGTCCGGAATGTCGGCGTTGGCGTAGACCTTCTGGACATCGTCGTGATCTTCCAACGCCTCCGTGAGACGGATCATCTGCTCTGCCTCTTTCCCCGAGAGACGGATCTGGGTTTTGGGAAGGAAGGTGATCTCACAAAAGGTGGGAGTCCACGTTGCATCCAGCATTGCCTTTTTGACCGGTTCCAGTGTGGCGGGCGAGGTAAACACTTCATAGTACTCGGGGTCGTCCGAGCGGACATCCTCTGCCCCCGCATCCAGTACCAGGGAAATCAGGTGGTCTTCATCCACCCCTGTTCGGGGAAGGGTCAAATACCCTTTTTTATCGAACATCCAGGCCACGGAACCGGCCTCTCCCATGCTGCCGCCATGCCTTGAAAGCAGATGGCGGATTTCGGAGACCGTCCGATTTCTATTGTCGGTGGCCACTTCCACCAAGAGGGCGACACCGCCCGGGCCATATCCTTCGTAGGTATGCTCCTCGTACTGCACCCCGGGGAGTTCTCCCGTGCCACGCTGAATGGCTTTTTTCATGTTATCCGCAGGCATGTTGGCCTCTTTGGCCTTGAGGATGGCCATGCGCAGACGGGGATTGCCGTCCGGGTCTCCGCCTCCCATGCGGGCCGCCACCGTCATCTCCCGGATGATTTTGGTAAAGAGCTTCCCCCGTTTAGCGTCCGCAGCCCCCTTTTTATGCTTTGTCGTGGCCCATTTGGAGTGACCTGACATTGGACTCCCTTCCTCTTAAACTGAAGGGATTTCTAGCACAACCGCAAAAAAAGTGTCAAGCGTAGGTGTGTTGGTATGTCGGTCGTGTGCCGTTTTAAAAATGGCTTTAAAGCGCCCGACGTTGGCTAAAATATCGTCGATTTTTGTCCAGACGAACGGAGGGGGTGTTCGTTATTGTGCCGGATGTACGCGTAAACTGCCGCTTCAAGCGCGGCGACGCTTTCGAATGAACCCCGACGGATCCGTTTTCACGTGATCTCACCGAACCAGCGTTCCACCAGATTGGGCAGATTGAGCCATGAACTGGATATGGGGATAAAAATGCCGCAAGGCGAGGATGGCTTCCGTTGCGTAAAAATCTTTCGGGTTGAAGCGGTTGTCAAGCCCCGCGTGGTTGTATGCCGGATTAGAAAATAATTCCGGTTTCTTTTTCTGCCATTCTTGTAGTGCCTGAACGGGGGTGAGATGGTTCAGTGCTCGTTGGGGAATGCGTTCGTTGTAGATCGCCATGTAACGCATCAAGGTGGCTTCCAGTTCGTGTGCAGAGGTGCATCTCGTCTGCCCGACGACCTCGCTGATGTGGATATTTG
This sequence comes from uncultured Nitrospirota bacterium, assembly GCA_964579175.1. GTDB lineage: Bacteria > Nitrospirota > Nitrospiria > SBBL01 > CAZOFZ01 > CAZOFZ01. The sequence continues at coordinate 2,807 of CAZOFZ010000159.1, forward strand.
ATGTCCACATGGATGAAACCCGGATCGTCGTCCTTGAACGTTTTGAGTGGCGCGGCCACTGCAGCCGGCGCCGGTTCCTCTCCCGCCCGATCCGCACGGGGCGCGTGAGCGTGGCGCGGCCACTGCGAGGTGTCGTGCGAGCCTGCGAATGGACTTTACTCATCTCGTCTCCTCCGGTTTGAATGTTCCCATCAGGCCACGCATCCTGTTCCTCGCCAGGGCAATGGCCAACTACGAATGGGAATACCACGATATAGGATGTGACAGTTAGTCATTGCGGGGGCGATCCATGCAATTGAAGGAAAAGAGGCAGATCCCTTGCGCAATGCGCTAGGCATATTGCCTCACGAAGAAATCTACCTGAAATGGGAATCGTTGCCTCATGAAAAA
>CAZOFZ010000160.1:0-3138 GCA_964579175.1 uncultured Nitrospirota bacterium
GTGGGAGCGACGAAGACGGCGCTCTTGGCCTTCATCGCCGCCCTCCCCGTGCCGCCCGCCGGGACGACGGCCTGCAGCACCGAATGCGCGGGGCTGCTCTACTTCAACGCCCAATACCTGCTGGATCAGCTCCCCACAACACCGGACTTGACCGTCACCCAGGTTTCGGCCTCCCAGGAGACGGTGGAGGCGGGCGCCAATGTGGATGTGACAATCACCCTCTACAATGCGGGGGGTGGGAATGCCGACCCATCCAACGTGCGGCTTCTCCTCTCCAGTGACGCAACGGCAGACCTTGGCGACACCAGTTTGGGTGACATCGCCGTGCCGGCCCTAGAGATCGGGGCCAGCGAAACAATCACAACCACGGTGATCATTCCGTCAACGATTCCGGCAGGCCCCTACACCCTGGGTGCCTGCGCCGACAGCACCGGCATCGTGACCGAGCTTTCAGAGACCAACAACTGCGCCGCTGGAGGGACACTGACGGTTACGATGCCAGGGCCTGCCAATGATGATATCGCGGGTGCCACGGAGATCACCGCCCTTCCCTTTACCGACACTCTGCAGACGGAAGCAGCGACGACCGCCGTGGGGGAACCGATCCAGGACTGCGGTCGTCCCACGAACTCCAATTCGGTCTGGTATCGCCTGACAATTCCCGAAGACGGGATATTGACGGCGGATACGTTTGGGAGTGACTACGACACGGTGCTGTCGGCGTGGACGGCCGACACGTTACAGGAGTTGGCCTGTGACGATGACACAAACGGTCTTCAGTCCGAAATTGTTGTGGCGGTGTCGGCGGGACAGACGATCTTGCTGGAGGTGAGCGACTACAATTCCAGCCCTGGCGGAGGAACGCTCGTGCTAACGGTGAAATTTGCACCGACGGTCCCTCTGATCCCCAATGCCTCTCCCATCAGCAGTCTCCCACCGATTGTTTCCTGTCCGCAGGAGGGGGATTGCGCTTTTCTGGTGCCGGCGACCGATCCGGATGGCGACCCGCTCCGCTTTCGGATGAGTACGGCAGAAGAAGCGGGTGGATATTTTGTTCAGCCGGGGCCACCCCATGCGCCCCATACGGCGCAGATCGAGCCAAACCTGGGCCTGTACACCTGGGATACCCGTGGAGCAACCCTCACCTCCAATTCAGCAACATCCCCGAACACCCTTTATTCGACACAGATCGTGATAGAGGAACTGGACAAAGAGACGCTTGCGACAAAAGGGCGCGTGGCCGTGGACTTCCTGATCCAACTGGTCCCGCAGGTGGGCCAGCTTCCCACATTCGACGCACCCCCCACCTGTGGCATCACGCTGCCAGCCAGTCCTGGGATTCCGGTGACGCTGGCAGTTTCGGCCTCCGATCCTGATCTTTCTCAAACGGTGACCTTGAATGCAATCGGACTGCCAGAAGGGGCCATGATGACGCCGCCGCTTCCGTCCAGCAGCAATCCGATGGCCGCCACCTTTTCCTGGACGCCGACCGCAACACAAACAGGGGTGTATGTGCTGACGTTCACGGCCACTGACTCGACGGGGCAGCAGGTGCTCTGTGCGGTGAAGTTGAATGTGGCCTCGGTGCATCTGGTATTGATCCCCGCTTCGGCCGTGAATACCATCGGAACAACCCATACCGTCACCGCGATCCTGCAAGTCGGTGCGACCCCGATTGCCTCCGTGCCGGTCACGTTCGAGATTCTGGCTGGGCCACACACGGGGCTGACGCAACAGACGGTTACGGATGCACAGGGTCAGGCCGACTTCACCTACGCAGGGGTACAGACCGGAACGGATCAAATCTGGGCGAGTGCTACGGCGGACTTGGATGGAGATGGGGCAATCGAGATCGTCACGGCCGTCACGGTGACGAAGACCTGGGAGTCATCCAATCTTCCTCCGGTTGCTGTTGCGGGTCTGGATCAGACGCTTCCGTGTACGGGGGCCGACGGGGCGTCGGTGACGCTTTCTGCTTCCGGCAGCAGCGATCCGGACGGCGATGCCCTGACGTATGTCTGGACGGGCAGTTTTGGGACGGCCTCCGGTGTCGGCCCCACAGTCGTGCTGCCTGTCGGGTCACAGACGGTGACATTGACGGTCAGCGATGGAACGGCCACGGCCACCGATACGGTGACCCTCATCGTGACCGATCCATCCCCTATCGTGACGGCAACGCCAAATGAACTCTGGCCGCCGAATCACCAGATGGTCGCTGTAACGGTGTCTGCATCTGCGTCCGCTTTGTGTGATACAACGACGCCGGTCTGTCAGATTACCTCGGTGAGCAGCAACGAGCCGGAGGATGGGCTGGGAGACGGAGACACGGCGCCGGACTGGGGAGTCACCGGGAGTCTCACGACAGACCTGCGGGCGGAACGGTCTGGTACTGGGAGCGGACGCATCTATACCCTCACGGCAGAATGCGCAGGTACCACGGGGAATGTGGCCTCCGCAACCACAACGGTGACCGTGCCGCTCAATCAGGTGAGAAGGGGAAACCGATGATGCCAAAGTGGAGCGTCTGGATTGTGCCGGTCATCCTGCTGCTTTGTGGCGCAGAAGTATTTGCCACCCACTTTCGGTTTGGGCATCTCACGTGGCAGACGGAAGGGGCAGACGGCCAGGTCCGGTTTACCCTCACGGGGGCATTTCGACGCAACGGATATTCCGGTTCCGGATCGGACGGTTATCCCATCACAGGGGACGTGATCCGTGAGGATATTGGCGGTACGAGCCTCTGTTTTGGGGATGGGGTCTGCACGGGGACGCTCTATTTTACGGTGACGGCCTATGATTCGGTGAACAACTGGATTCAGGGGGTGGGAGGTGTCGTGGCAGGAGAGAGGACGATTGTGCACAACTACCGGGCAGCGGGAACCTTCATCGCCTACAGTCAGAGTTGTTGTCGGATTTCGGCCCTGGTTGCGCCAAACGCCCACATCAACAATCCGGGCAGGGGCTACCGGGTCGAAGCCCAAGTGACCCTTCAGGGGCAGTAATCGGGTGGGTCAGACTGGGATGGCTGCGGTCGGGGGGATTCCGCCGGAACATGCGCCGCATCTGGTCGGGTCGTTGGAGGTACAGTTAACGGATCCGGTGACACGGATCGAGCTGGGGGGTCTCATTGAGATTACC
>CAZOFZ010000161.1:0-3040 GCA_964579175.1 uncultured Nitrospirota bacterium
CCGTACGAGACCGAATCCTGGACCATGCGCAAATGCTTGTTCAAACCCGTGGCTACAATGCAATGAGCTACCGTGATTTGGCAAATGTCATTGGCGTTAAGACGGCCAGCATCCACTACTACTTCCCCAAAAAAGAGAATCTGGCGCTGGCGCTGATCTGCCGTTATCGGGAGGCATTTAGGGGCGCGCTAGCGGGCATTGACGCGGAGCTCAACGATGCCCGCCTCAAGATTCAGCGGTTCGTGTCCCTGTTTACGGCGACGGTTCGGTCGGGGAGGATTTGCCTGGGTGGGATGTTTGCCAGCGACCTGACCACCTTGCCGGTGTCCGTCCAAAATGAGGTCCGGGATTTTTACGCCGAAAACGAGACATGGCTGTCGAATCTGCTGGCGGCGGGACGGCAAGCGGGGCAATTAAAATTCGAAGGCTCCCCGCAGATTAAGGCTGAAACCCTCTTCGCCGCGCTGGAGGGGATCATGATCGCCTCCCGTCTGTTTCAGGATGAAAGACGGTTACTGAACGCGGAAGACTGGATACAAAGCACACTTTAGCAAGGGAGAAGCAAGATGGAATTCAAGGACAAAGTCGTTCTCGTCACCGGTGGCGGTACCGGAATCGGCAAGAAGGCGGCACAACGGTTCATCGAGGAAGGGGCGAACGTCGTCATCAATGGACGCCGCAAAGAGGTCCTGGGAGATGCGGCGCGCGAACTCGACCCGTCCGGCCAACGTGTGATTGCGGTCATCGGAGACATTGGCGTTCAGGGAACGGCATCCCGAATGGCCCAAACCGCCCTGGAGCGGTTCGGACGGCTGGATGTGCTGGTGAATAACGCCGGGATTTTCAGGCCGACGCCGTTTTTGGATTATTCGGAACAGGACTTGGACGCAAACATAGACGCCATCCTGAAAGGCACCTTTTTTGCCTCACAGGCGGTCATTCCGGCCATGCAGCGGGCGGGCGGCGGCGCAATCGTAAATGTCGGCTCCATGTGGGCATTGCAGGCCGTCGGTGCAACCCCGTCCAGCGCTTATTCCGTCGCGAAGGCGGGGGTACATGCCCTCACCCATAACCTGGCCATCGAATTTGCGAAGGACAAAATCCGTGTGAACACCGTCGCACCCGCCGTCGTCGAAACGCCGGTCTATGGAACGTTTCTGACGCCGGAACAGGTCCGGCAGGTACTCCCCTCCTTCAACGCGTTCCAACCGCTGGGGCGGAATGGCCAACCCCAGGACGTGGCCGAAGCGATCCTTTTCCTGGCCAGTGACCGGGCGAGTTGGATCACCGGGACCATCTTGTCGGTGGATGGGGGCGTCATGGCGGGGCGCCAGGCCGCATAGTCCGTGCGGGACGCGTCCATACAGTGAATGCCGAGCGCTTATCTGTGGGGGGAGAAGGGGTGAAGATTTCTGAATTCTGGAAGATGGCCGACTACGATCGGTTGCAGTGCGAATATATGGTGGACGCCAAAGTACGCTACGTCGCGGCGGCCCCGTTGGATGCGCTACAGAACATTTTCCTCCAATACCGGTACTTCACGCAGGCCTATGGCAGTGACCTTGGGCTCTTGATTTATAAGGTGCCCTACGGAAAGTTCAAGAGCCTCATCTGCGACATTGCAAACGAAGAGCTCGGTTCCGGCGATCCCGGCAAAGCGCACCTTCAGCTTTGGGACAACTTTCTCGCCAGTATCGGTGTTGACAAAAACAGACTGGAAAGTTCCATCAATGACAAAAACCGTATTCTATTGGACGAGCTGCGGGACCGAATGATCCAGTCACCTTCAACCTACGCGATTGGACTACGGGGCATGGGAGGGGAGTGCCTATGCCAGGTCTACCTGACTGCGGTTTACAACCACCCGTGCCTCAATCCGTACATCCAGTCGCGTCAGGACGACATTGACTGGGAATTTTGGGACATCCACGTCGGCGATGTGGACGTGAAGCACCGTCTCTTGGTACGGGACGCGATCAATGACCTCGTGGCGCAGGACCCGGGCTCCATCGTAGCGCTTGCCGAGGGATATCGTCGTGCGAAGGAAATCTGGGAGCACTTCTGGGAGAATGCCTACGAAGAAGGGGGATACCAGTCCGCGCTCGGACTGCGAACTTAACCGAGAAACATCTCATTAAGGAGGGGGGTAATGAGTATGAAAAGTCTGTTGGAAACGGCCGTAGTAGGAGCGATGATGGTGTTTTTTATTCTCACACCCAGCGGCGCAAACGCGGGTCAAGCGGATCACCCAACCCAGCAATTCGTTTTGCAGCTCAAAGGCATTGCACAGCCGAGGCCATGCACCATTCCCATTACACCGCAAGGTACCACCCTGGCCGATTGCTATGACGTTGACCTCATTGACCTGAAAACGGGGAACACCATCGGAACGGCCACGGACGCGATTGCCGACATGGTGCCTTCCGGCACCGGGTTCACCCTCACGAACACGACCTACTTCAATCTGCCCCAGGGGACCCTTGTGGCGCGGGGGGCCGTGACGCTACAGCCTACACTGGTGCCGACACCCGGGGTCTCGGTCATCACGGGTGCGTTCCCACAACCGGGAGAACACAACATCCTCTCCGGGACGGGGCGTTTCAAGAACGCTACAGGCACGTCCAGATTGTCAGGGGGCGCAGATATGAGCGTCCCAGGTCAGGTCGGCTTTGACTGCATATTCGTCCTGGATGTCAAGTTGGGTCCGTGATCCCGAGAAACCTGGACGTTGGTTCCGCTCTGACCATCCGGCGGCCCCCCCCATCGGGTGGTCAGAGCGGAACCAACGTCCAAAAGGCGCCCTTTAAACATCCGATACCCCCTGAATGATCGCGGGTGGTTGTGCTCTGATCGTCCGGTGGCCCCACCATCGGGGGTCCGGCGCATCAAAGGGGTGTGATGATATCGCTGGTTCGAAAGACGCCGGTCTGCTTTGTGGCGATTGACTTTGAGACGGCGGACGAACAGCCGGACAGTGCCTGCGCTGTGGCCTTGGTGCGGGTCGTCAATGACGAAATCACGGAGCGGACTTCGGTGTTGA
>CAZOFZ010000162.1:0-2979 GCA_964579175.1 uncultured Nitrospirota bacterium
TGGGTTGGGATGGTCGCGCTGCTCGGAGTCGTGCCGATGCCGGTGTTCGCCGAGGAAATGATTGTAGGCGGGTTTATGACGGGTGGCGGAAAACTTTCCGGCGGCGACAAAGTGACACATGGTTTTCGCCTCAATTGCGATGTCGCGGAGGGGCCGAATAACCTTCAAGTGAACTGGGGGAAGGGGGACAAATTCCACCTCGAAATTCTGACCGATGCGACCTGCACCAACGATCCGATGCTGGATCCGGAAGCGCCGCCCACCGTGTTTGATACCTATATGGGGGAAGGGACGGGCAGCTACAACGGCGTCTCCGGGGCGACCGCGAAATGGATGATGACCGATGCCGGTGAGCCGGGGAAGGACGATATGTTCCGCATCATGATCGAAAGCGCCACGGGCGATCCGGTGTTGGATGTGGAAGGCACGCTGAAGGGGGGTAACCACCAGGCACACGGGGGTGAGGTTGTCGTGCCCGGTGACTGATTGCCACGAAACGATGTTTTTTGTTCTTGGGAGCTTCGCGCCACGGGTGTGGCGCGAAGCTTTTTTGTGAAAAAGGACGGAGAGAAGGCATGGCGCTGAGAGCGGAAGAAGTCACCAATATTCTCCAGGCGGAAATCGCACGTTTCGAGCAGACGCTCGAGATGGAAAGCGTCGGCAGTGTTTTGCAGGTGGGGGATGGCATCGCCCGTATTTATGGCCTGGACGATGCCATGGCCGGCGAATTGGTTTCGCTTCCGGAAGGGGTGGTTGGGATGCTGCTCAACCTGGAAGAGGACAACGTGGGGACGATCCTCTTCGGAGACGTGAACAAGATCAAGGAAGGGGACGTTGTCAGACGGACGGGGAAGATCGCGCAGGTGCCGGTGGGGAACGCCCTGGTGGGACGCGTCGTGGATGCCCTCGGTCGGCCGATTGACGGAAAGGGCCCGATCGTGACCGATCAATATCGGCCCCTGGAAGGACGTGCCCCCGGCGTTGTTCAGCGCCAGCCGGTCCATGAACCGGTACAGACCGGCATCAAGGCCATTGATGGCATGATCCCCATCGGTCGGGGGCAACGCGAGCTCATCATCGGAGATCGCCAAATCGGCAAGACCGCCATCGCGCTCGATACGATCATCAACCAGAAGGGGGGCGATCTTTTCTGTATTTACGTGGCGGTGGGACAGAAGGCGTCCAATGTCGCGGCGGTGGTGAAAACCCTGGAAAAGCATGGGGCGATGGAATATACGACGGTGGTTTCCGCGCCGGCCAACGAACCGGCGTCCATGCAATATATCGCGCCCTACGCGGGATGCGCCATCGGCGAGGCATTTATGTATTCGGGCAAACATGCCCTGATCATTTACGATGACCTCTCCAAACATGCGCAGGCCTATCGGCAGTTGTCGCTCCTGCTGCGCCGTCCTCCGGGACGCGAAGCCTATCCCGGAGACGTCTTCTTCTTGCACTCCCGTCTCCTGGAGCGTGCCGCGAAACTGCACGACGACCTTGGCGCGGGGTCCCTCACCGCGCTTCCGATTATCGAAACGCAGGCGGGAGATGTCTCGGCCTACATTCCCACCAACGTCATTTCCATTACGGATGGTCAGATTTACCTGGAGACCGACCTCTTCTATGCCGGCATCCGGCCGGCCGTCAACGTGGGTCTTTCGGTCTCCCGCGTGGGGGGGAATGCGCAGACCAAGGCGATGAAAAAGGTGGCCGGACGGCTCAGACTCGACCTGGCGCAATACCGGGAGCTGTCCGCATTTGCCCAGTTCGGGTCCGATCTGGACAAGGTGACCCTGGCCCAGATTAAACGGGGCGAGAAGATGGTGGAGCTGCTCAAGCAGGCCCAGTACCGGCCCCAGTCCCTTTCCAACCAGGTGATGTCCATTTATGCGGGTGGCGCCGGACACCTGGACGACGTTCCGACTGCGGACGTGAATGCCTTCGAGGCCGATTTCCTGAAGCGGATGGAAAATTCCGAGACCGCCCGCGCCATAGACAAGAATAAAGTGCTGACCGACGACATCGCTCGACACCTGGACGCCGCCCTCCTGTCGCTGAAATCGGCGCGGAAATAGACGATGCCTGCAGAGGGAATCCGGGAAATCCGGAAACGTATTCGGGGTACGCAGAAGACGGCGCAAATCACCCGGACCATGCAGATGGTTGCCGCCTCCCGTCTTAAAAAATCGCAGGCGATTCTTCGGGAAGCCACCCCCTACGCACGGAAGATGGATTCGATCCTGTCGCATCTTCAGCAGATGGGCGAAACGCCGGACCACCCCTTCTTTCATCCACGGGAAATGAAGACCCTCGGTTTGGTCATCGTTACCTCCGACCGGGGGTTGTGCGGGTCTTACAACGCCAACGTGATCGCGGCGGCGGAGGCGTTTCTGTCGGCGCACCCCGCTGCGGCGGTCAAATTGATTCTGATCGGGAAGAAGGGGCTGGACTACTTCAAGACCAAACCGTGGCCTGTTTTTTTGGAGTTTCCAGACGTGGCGGGGAAGCCCGATTACGCCAAAATTTCAAAGATCACCCAGACACTCATTCAAGTGTATCTCTCCGCAGAGGTGGATGCCCTGCATCTGGCTTATTCCCACTACCACTCGGCCCTCTCCATCACCCCTTCTCTGGTCAAAGTCCTGGGGCTTACGCCGGATACGACGGCCCTTCGGCCCGTGCGGACGATCCTCTCCCCGAACCGTAAAACCGTTTGGGACGAATTCCTGCCGCGCTATATCGCCTCCAAACTGTACCTGTTGTTGATTTCCGCCGCGACGGCGGAGAATTCGGCGCGGATGATTGCCATGAAGACGGCCACCGACAACGCGAAAGAGATGGTGAACACCCTGACCCTCCGGAAGAATAAAGCACGTCAGGCCGCCATCACCAAGGAAATCCTCGAAATCGTTACCGCCGGTGAGGCCCTGAAAGGGTAACGCCCCGAATCGCGGCAAAGTCCCGGATCATATCCGGATC
>CAZOFZ010000163.1:0-2958 GCA_964579175.1 uncultured Nitrospirota bacterium
TCTTCATCGCGGGAACTGCCCCCATGGCCTTTGTGGGAGATGCCCTCTTTGCCGGCTCGTTGGGGCGGGCCCATACCCCCGCCTCTTACCCTACGCTCCTTGCGTCCGTCCGGGAGCGGATTCTGACCCTCCCCGACGAGACCATCCTTTTCCCGGGCCACGGTCCTGCCACCACGGTGGCCCAGGAGCGACGGCATAACCCGTTCTTCGCGTAAGCCGGCCTCCATCCACTTGCGGGGACCGCTTCCTTGATCGAAAAGAAAGGGTTGTGCTAGGCTTTTTGGCGGAAGGGAGGGCATCCATGTTGGCCACGGCGACCGACCGCAGTCGGCGTTCCGACGCGAAAATTGTCTCCCGTATCCTCCGGCTGAAGGCCGAACGGCAGGCGGTGATTATTGCCCACAATTATCAGGAGGGGGAGATACAGGATGTGGCCGACTTCCTGGGGGACTCGCTGGAGCTGTCGCAAAAGGCCGCCGCCACCGATGCCGCAGTGATCGTCTTCTGCGGCGTCCACTTCATGGCCGAGACGGCCGCCATCCTCTGTCCGAACCAGACCGTGCTCCTGCCGGATTTGTCGGCGGGATGCGGCATGTCGGAGATGATCACGGCGGCGGACGTGCGCGCGCTCAGGGCCCAACATCCCGATGCGGTGGTGGTCTGCTACGTCAACACCAGCGCCGAGGTCAAGGCCGAGTCGGATATTTGCTGCACCTCGTCCAACGCCGCACGCATTGTCCGCTCCATTCCGGCGGATCGCGAAGTGATCTTCATCCCGGACCAATATCTGGGCGACCACGTCATGCAGCAGACGGGGCGCAAGCTGATCCTGTATAACGGCTATTGCCCGACGCACCTTCGGATCATGACCTCCGAGATCGAAGAGGCAAAGCAGGCCCATCCCGACGCGTTGGTGCTGGCGCACCCGGAATGCGCTTCCCGGACCCGCGACATGGCCGACCAGGTCCTCTCCACCAGCGGCATCTGCGCCGCGGCACAAACGGCGCCCCAGAAAGAGGTGATCGTGGCCACGGAGATTGGCATCCTGCATCGCCTCCGGAAAGAGAGTCCGGACAAGACCTTTGTCCCGGCTTGCCGTTTCTGCGACTGTGCCCATATGAAGGTGAACACGCTGGAGAAGCTCCTCTGGTCGTTGGAAGAGATGCAATATCCGATTCGGGTGGAACCCCACATCGCCCTGCGCGCGAAACGCGCCATTGATCGGATGATGGAAATAGGGCGCATCTAAAAATGATGTCTGTATTCGGTCGCACGATTATTCTCCTGGGAGTTCTCCTGATTGTCGTCGGAGGAGTGATGCTGTTACTGGAGAGGGTGCCTGGCGTGGGGCGCCTGCCGGGAGACTTCCTGATTCAACGCAAAAACTTCACATTCTATTTTCCGCTGACCACGAGCCTCATCGTCAGTATCATCCTCTCCCTTCTCTTCTGGCTCCTGAGGCGATAATGCCCCTGCTGCCCCCCTTGGTCTTCTTAGCCTTTCTGCTCCTCCCGCCGATGGCGACGGGGGCCGAACTCCTGCGCGTTGCGATCCTGGAGGACGTATCGGAAGTCCGGCTGGCGGCCGAAGAAGATATCCTAATCTCGACCCCTTCCGGAAAGCGGGTGGGGAGCAGCCGGTTGCCCCTCCTGAAGATCGGTGTTCAAGGGCATCCGACGGACCGTCTGACGGTGGACGGGCATGATACCCCGCAGAGCGCCCTGGTCTTCAGCACGCGGCGTGGGGGGGCCATCCGGATCGGAGCGCACCCCTACCGTGGGGATGTCCTGATTCAGAAAAGGGGGGCGGGCCTGCTGGTGGTCAACCTGATTGACCTGGAGCAGTATCTCCTGGGGGTGGTTCCCGCAGAGATGCCGGCTGCGTGGCCGATGGAGGCACTGAAGACCCAGGCGGTGATCTCCCGGACCTACGCCCTCTACCGAAAGCGGGAGCAGGCGGACAAGCCGTATGACCTGGCCGCTTCCGTTCTGAGCCAGGTGTATGACGGAGAACGGGCCGTTCATCCACGGGCCTCCGATGCGGTCCGGCAGACGGCAGGCCAGATATTGACCTATGACGGCGCGCCGGCGCAAACGTTTTTCCACTCCACGTCTGCAGGGCCTACGGAAGATGTCCGCGATCACTGGGAATTTTTGCAGGGGGGGTCGCAGCGCGCGTCGCTTCCCTATCTGGCCGGCGTGAGTTGTCCCCTGGATCAGGATTCCCCTTACTACCGCTGGGACCGAACGATTCTCCGGACGGAGTTGGAAGCGGCGCTCGAACGGCAGGGTCATCCCGTCGGTAGGGTGACCGATCTGGTTCCAATCCAGTGGAGTAGAGCGGGTCGCGTGCTTCTGCTGCGGGTCCAGCATACGTCGGGCGAGACGCTTCTGAAAGGGGACGATCTGCGCAAGGCGCTGGGCTTCCGCGCGCTCCCCAGTACCCGCTTCACCCTGCACAGACAGGAGGACGGCCTGCTGTTTCGGGGCATGGGGTATGGGCATGGCGTCGGGCTCTGTCAGTGGGGCGCGATGGAGATGGCGCGGCGGGGCGACTCATTCGAACAGATTCTTCAGTACTACTATCCCAATACGCAGCTCCGTTCCTTCCTCGCCTCCCCCCACCCAGTGGAGGGTGCCCATTAGATGTGAGACATGATCGCGGCGTCTACACCCACCCACTGGTTTGACTACCCCCTCGCCCCGGAGCGGATTGCGGCCTACCCCACGGCGGTGCGGGATCGGTCCCGGCTTCTGGTCTATGACCGCAGGCGGGACAGGATTGAACACTGCATCTTTGCGGACCTGCCGGAATGGCTGGCCCCGTCGGATTTGCTGGTGCTGAACGATACCCGCGTGATTCCGGCCCGTCTCCGCGCCCGAAAACCGTCCGGAGGGCGAGTAGAAATTCTGCTCCTTGCGCCCATCTCCGAATCGGAACCGCATTGGGAGGTGTGGG
>CAZOFZ010000164.1:0-2956 GCA_964579175.1 uncultured Nitrospirota bacterium
AAGCTGTTTCAAAGACTTACCATGTATTTCCAAAAAGTTTATTGGACAGTAGTGGGGTGGTTGCAAAATGGAGCATCGCCCCGGAGCGCGGGATGAAGCACTTCGGGCATCCAGCCATGTTCCCTGAGGAACTGGTCAACCGACTTCTCAAATTATTTTCGTTTCCTGGCGATATTGTGCTGGACCCATTCAACGGAGTGGGGACCACAACGTTGGTTGCCAAAAAGCTAAACCGAGGCTTTGTCGGGATTGATATTTCAGAGCGGTACTGCGCAACGGCAAAGACGCGACTCAATGAGATTCTACTCTAATTTGGTATCCGCAAGATGAAAGCTGAAACCAAGCGACGTCTGCTGGAAGTCATACGTACCTATGACGAGGTAATGAAGGTGATGGAGCACAACGCCGCGAAAGCGGTGGAGGAGGATGAGCGAGCGTATGGCGGATCCATCCGTGCGGCAAAAGGCAAAATGCAGGAATACACGACGGAGCAGTTAATCCGTATTGCATGGAGTGTTGAACTCGGCAAAGACCCACGGCATTTAGCGATCAATTCAGAAAAAGTGCAAATACCGATCCGAAGTGATTACGTCTCTTCGATTCAAGACGATGAAATTCGTGAGTACATAAAATCGAAAATTCACGATTACCACTACGGGCTTTCGGTAGACAAACACGTCTTTGTTCGGGACGAGCTCATCATGGGCATAGAGTGCAAAGCGTACGGAGAGAATGCGATGCTGAAACGAATCCTCGTCGACTTCCGCCTACTAATGACAAGGCATCCCCAAATGCTGTGCTACCTCTTTCAACTTGAAAGTCAATTGGGGGGCGATTATTCCAGCGAGCGAAAGCGTCCTAATGGCAGTCGGGCGACTCACACGATCATGTCATATTTTCCGGATGTGCTTCTGAACATTATTACGCTTCTCGACGCTGAGAGAAAAGTGAATCGCCCAATAAACAAGCCGGAATATTTCAAGGAATTGACTCTCGACCGGATCGAGGTCGGACGCATGGCCATCGCAGACGGCTTCGTCAGGCGTGGCGTTGGGTAGGATTCCTGGCCCAACAAGGCACTCGATGTGTACGAGGTGAACGCGCCAGTTTCACCCTTCCGCTCCACGGTACCCCATTAACCGCAATTGACATACAATGCGAAACAGACGTCTCCTTCGATTTTCCGGGTACATCCTCTTCGGTCTTCTTCTCTTTATCGTTTTCCTCTACCTCACTTTCCCGTTCCCGCGTCTCGTATCCACCCTGATCGCCCGCCTTGAAGTAGCGAGTGGATGCAAAATCGCCGTGCGGGAACAGGGCTTTGCATTCCCATTCAAACTGGCTTTCGAAGACATTCAAATTCTCTGCCCACAACAGAAACAATGGGAGGTGGCCTCGCTCCATGCGGAACTGGTTCCCCTGCCACTGATCTGGGGTGGAGAAGGTGCCATGCCCTTCCGGGCACGTCTGGCCGAGGGGGAAGTGGAGGGACGCCTGTCCGTCACCCGCACCTCCGGACAATTTATCTTCTCCCTCGAAAATCGGGGCCGCCAGATGAATCCGAATCATGTCGGTGGACGGCTGGATTGGGAAGGGGACGCACACTGGAGCGGCTCGGCATTCCAAGAAGGAACGGGGACAATCTCCTTCACGCTCAAAGGGGTGCGGATCGAGCGCCTGGGGGCGTGGCGTTCCCCGATCGGGGCCCTCTCTTTTTCGAAGATTACGGGACAGACCTCCTTCCGAAATGGAAAACTGATCCTTTCGCAGCTCGAAGCGGAGGGGAACGAAATGGACCTCTCCGAAGAGACCGGCCACCTTCTCTTGCGGCAACCTTGGCAGCGCAGTATGATCTCGCTGACCCTGAAGGTTCAACCCAAGGGCCGGCTCAAACCGCTTGCACAGGCCGTGGTTTCAGGTTATACCGGTGAAGGAACCTTCACGCTGGGGCTCTTTGGGCCGCTCGAGCGGCCCGCGTTTTCTCTTAATGGGAAAACGGTTCCGTTGTAGTCGCCATGATCATCACCGGTTTGGACATCGGGCAACAGGCCGTCCGAGGGGTGCGCATCTCCCAGGGTTTTGGGCGGTTGCGGGTCCTCGACACCTTCGAGGAGAGGGTCGCGCGGACACCCGAAGTGGATTTGTTCGACTGGCCATCCGGGGGACAGATTCAGGCCCTCAAGGCACTGGCCGTCCACTTCCGTTCCACCGATTCCATTGCCGTTTCTCTGCCAGCCGCCCTGGTTTGCACACGCAGGATCACCCTCCCCTTCACCCATCCGGAAAAGCTGCGCCAGGCCCTTCCTTTCGAGATGGAAAATCACTTCCCGTTTGATGTTCAGGACATCGTGATGGACTATGCACTTCTTCCGACCTCGTCTTCGATGTCCGCTGCACTTTGGGTGGGCGCCTGTCCCAAGACCGTTCTGCAGCGCGTCCTTTCGCGGTTACGCGAAGCGGGCATTGATCCCACGTGGGTGGGTGTGGAGGGCTTCTCGCTCGATCGGCTCCATCAAAAATTTAGCAAAAAGATTCCCGGATCGGCACCGTCCGTCCTGATGGTGGATGTCGGAGCGTCCAAAACCACGCTGTGCGACATCCGGGAGGATGTCCGGGCGATCCGTACGATCCCGATGGGTGGAAACCAGATCACCGAGGCGATTGCGGCCACACACCACCTTTCATGGGAGGAAGCGGAACGCCACAAGAAAGAACGCGCATCCAACCTTTCCGACCTGCTCCCCAGCATTCGGGATGCCCTCGGCCCCTGGTTACTGGAGATCGAGAAGAGTCTGCGCACCACCGCACCGTCTCCCCGCTTTTATTGTCTCACCGGCGGGGGCGCGGGCGCCGTGGACGCGGTCCTTTCTTCCACGTTGGGGATGAAGCCGCTCCCTCTCGACCTCCCCGTTGCGCCCCATTTCGCGCAGGGGCTGGGGATGGCGATGGGGGGGCG
>CAZOFZ010000165.1:0-2955 GCA_964579175.1 uncultured Nitrospirota bacterium
GTTGTGTGAGCGAAGCGCACTGCCGTCCGCAGAATCCATTCCCACGCAGAATGCCAAAAAAGGCCGTCCGGAAAGACCATCCGATGCGGGTTGTGTGAGCGAAGCGGACTGCCGTCCGCAGGACCTATTCCCACACAGGATGCTCAAAAAAGCCGTTCAGCAAGACCATCCGATGCGGGTTGTGTGAGCGAAGCGCACTGCCGTCCGCAGGACCTATTCCCATTCGATCGTGCTGGGGGGCTTGGAGGAAACGTCATAGACGACGCGATTGATGCCTGGCACTTCGTTGATGATCCGATTCGAGACGATCTTCAAAACGTCGTATGGGATTTCGGCCCAATCGGCGGTCATCCCGTCCTGGCTGGTGACGGCCCGAAGCGCGATGACGTCCTCGTAGGTACGCCGATCCCCCATCACGCCGACGCTCTTGACCGGCAGGTAGACGGCGAATGCCTGCCAGATGGATGCATACAATCCGGCCCTCCGAATCTCTTCCTCGAAAATGGCATCGGCCTCCCGAAGGCACTCCAGCCGCTCCGGCGTCACCTTCCCCACCACGCGAACCGCGAGCCCCGGACCGGGGAAAGGATGGCGATAGAGGAGCGCATCGGGGATGCCGAGCGCGACCCCCAACTGCCGTACTTCGTCTTTGAAAAGGGTTCGGAGCGGCTCGACCAGTTGAAGGCGCATTCGTCGCGGCAGCCCCCCCACGTTGTGATGGCTCTTGATCGTGGCCGAAGGGCCCTTGAGCGAGACGCTCTCGATGACGTCGGGATAGAGCGTCCCCTGCACCAGGAACTGGGTGTTCCCAAGTTGTTCGGACGCTGTCTCGAAGACTTCAATAAACGTCTTTCCGATGATCTTTCGCTTCTTCTCCGGGTCTGTAACGGAGGCCAGCCGTGAGAGAAACGTGGCCGAGGCATCCACAGTCTTCAAGTTAAGCCTTAAGTTTTTCTTGAACGTCTGCGCAACCTGGTTGGCTTCCTCTTTGCGCAGCAGGCCATTATCCACAAAGATGCAGGTCAGCCGTTTTCCGATGGCCCGCTGCGTCAACACCGACGCCACGCTCGAATCCACCCCGCCGCTCAACGCGGAGATGGCGCGACCCGCCCCAATTTTCCGTTCGATCTCCGCCTGCGCCATTTTGATGAACGACGCCATGGTCCAGGTCGCCTTACATCCGCAAATGCGATGCACAAAGTTCTGGAGCAGTTGCGCCCCCGTTTCCGTGTGCGCCACCTCCGGATGAAACTGGAGGGCATAGAGGCCCCGACGCGCATCCTGCATCCCCGCCGCAGGCGAATGGGGCGTCTCCGCAATGGCGGTAAACCCTGCGGGGATCGCCTCGATACGGTCACCGTGACTCATCCAGACGGACGTTGATTTTGGAATATCGGTAAACAGCGGACTCCGTCCCCTGATCCGCAGCGTCGCCCGACCATATTCGCGCTTTGACGACCGGGCCACGCCCCCTCCCAGCAGGTGGGTCATCAACTGCATCCCGTAGCAGATGCCCAGGATCGGGACGCCCAGTTCAAAGAGGGCCGGATCGCACAACGGGGCGCCCGCGTCGTAGACGCTGGCCGGTCCGCCGGACAGGATGATGCCGGACGGGGCCTGGGACCGGATGGCTTGGAGTGGGAGATGGAAAGGGACGATTTCGGAATAGACCTGTGCCTCGCGAACCCGGCGGGCGATCAGTTGGGTATATTGAGACCCAAAGTCCAGAATCAGGATTTTAGCGTCGCTTTGCATGGTTTCGGAGAGGGGGACAAACGGGCAAGTTTACCGGCGTGCCAGCCGAAGCGATGAGCGTCCGCTGGAACGCAGGGTGGAGGTGGCTTGCGCTTCAACGTAGCTGTCGAGTAGCAAGCGAATCATTTTTTGGTACTGCGTGTGGTGTTTCGATGCATGGGATTTGAAAAAATCGACGCTCTTCTTGCTCAGTGAAAGGGTGACCTTTACGACTTCTTCGCGAAAACGAGATCCTCCGGGCTCGGCAAAAAACCGGAGACGACTTCGAGTTTGCCAATCGGTTCGTTCGTGTATCTAATTTTGTTGCCCCGGTTAGATCGCCGTCTTGGACTTTGGAATGGCATGCTTGCGTTCTTTGGTAATCCTGATCAGGAAACGGAGTGCC
The DNA here is from genome assembly GCA_964579175.1 of uncultured Nitrospirota bacterium. Lineage (GTDB taxonomy): Bacteria > Nitrospirota > Nitrospiria > SBBL01 > CAZOFZ01 > CAZOFZ01. The sequence goes on from CAZOFZ010000165.1 coordinate 2,141, forward strand.
TCATTCACTGAGGTCGTATCTGGGAAGTCCCGCGCTACATCCGGTTCCAGACGTACCACTTCGGCAAAACGCTCTCGTCCGCGCCCCAGCCGCCGCACACGCAGATGTTTGAGGTCATACTCAGGCCTCAAATCATCCTCTGGTATGGTGTTCGTTTTCTTCATAGGCCCTCCGCTCGCGTTGGGTTGCTTTTCGGGCACTGATCAAGCGAATGGCCTCTCCCCGCTCCGTATAGGAGACCATTGGCAAACGATGATGAACCGATTGACCGAGTATGATGTATCGGTGTTCCTCATCCGAGTGGTCTGGGTCATAGAAGTCGACAAAAAGCGGGTCGTTGAATACGGTCTTCGCTTCCTCGAATGAAATGCCATGCTTGGTCTGGTCTGCGTACGCCTTTGCCTCATCCCACTCGAACGCCATTGGGCACCACCGTTCTCCCGCGCGTGATGGTTTTTGGAGGTACCCTGTTTTGTGTTTTGAAAAACTGCGGCTACTGCCTCAGTTCGTAGTTGGGGGCTTCCTGGGTGATGATGACGTCGTGCGGGTGGCTCTCCCGCAATCCGGCGGAGGTCACGCGCATGAAGCGCCCCTTCCGTTGCAGCTCTGGAATCGTTTTGGTGCCGCAATAGCCCATCCCCGCCCGCAGTCCGCCAATGAGTTGATAGACCACGCCGGAGAGGGGGCCTTTGGAGGGAACACGCCCTTCGATCCCTTCCGGCACCAGTTTTGTGCTGGACTCCTGAAAATAGCGGTCTCTGCCGCCCCGCTCCATGGCCCCCAGCGATCCCATGCCGCGGTAGACCTTGTAGCTG
>CAZOFZ010000166.1:0-2954 GCA_964579175.1 uncultured Nitrospirota bacterium
GGGAAGGGGAGTGGATCGGGTCCTGGTGGTGGAGGTCCCGGTTCGGGTAGTGGTTCAGGTGGCGGCGGAACAGGTCCCGGTGGCGGTGGGATGGGACCAGGTGGTGAGGGGATGGGGGCAGGCGGCGGCGCTGGTGCCGGTGGTGCAGGAGCCGGTGGCGCCGGGTCTGCGGGTGCGCCTCCTCCCGGTATGAGCCAGGCCGATTACGCCATGCAGTTGGCGCGTGGCAATCCACAGGGCGCAGCAGGGGTCGTGAAGCAGTGGTCTCAGGGGAAATAGCGGGTCGCTTCTGAATACTGCGGATTTCGTGAGGAAGCTCCCAGGGGTGCGAATATGGAAATGACGGAACAGACGGCGGATGGCACAAAGGGTTTCGTGAAGGCGGGGATTCTCCTGACGGCTTTTGGGAAGGAGATGTCGTCGGAGATTTTGAAGTTTTTCTCTGCAAACGAGATTCGGAGGATGGGCGTTAAAATGTCCAAGTTTCCGACGGTCTCCCAGGAAGACGAAGAAACGACCCTGCGGGAGTTCTGTGCGTTGATGGAAGGGCATAGCGCGGGGGCGAAGGACTACCTCCTGGACTTGCTGACGACCTCTTTGGGGGAAGCGGGGAGCAAGACAGAGGTTGAAGCGGGGGGGTTATCGCCCGAGCTGCAGGCCTTGAAATGGATGGAGCCGCAGGCGATCTTCAACATCATTCGGAATGAAAATCCGCAGGCCATTGCCGTCATTCTGTCCCACCTGAGCAAGGAACAGGGGCTCGGCATCTTGACACAGCTCCCGGAAGGGGTGCGGAACGAAGTGATCGTGCGGATGGCCACACTCCAGGATGTGCCCCCTGGCGTGATTCAGGACATTAGCGAAGTGCTCCAGGCCGAATTCACGAAAATGGGAGAGGCCGAGGCGGCTGCCAGCCAGGAGGCCAGCAAGAAGGAGGAGGGGGCCCGACAGGTTGCGGCCTTGCTGAGTGAAATGGCCCCGTCCGTGGAAGAAAAAGCGATGGCCTCCATCAAGGAGGCCAATCCGGATCTAGCGATGCAGATTCGGGAACTGATGTTCATTTTCGACGATATTGTCAAGTTGGATGACCGTGGAATGCAGGCCCTGCTGAAAGACGTCAGTAAAGAAGATCTGGCGCTGGCCATCCGGGGCGCCAAGGACGAGCTGAAGGAAAAGATCTATAAAAACATGTCGCAGCGTGCCGCAGAGATGATGAAGGAAGACATTGAGGCCAAGGGGCCCGTCAAGCGGAGCGATATGGAGAAGGCGCAACAAGCGGTTGTGAAAACCACCCTGAAGTTGATCGATTCCGGAGAGGTCTTCATCAAGCGGGAGGGGGGAGAGGGTGAATCGGAAAGCATGGTCTAACGTGGTGACGGTGGATGCGCTTCCGGGAGAGAACGTCCGCTCGTATCCCCTAAAGGAAGTGGTGCCTGCCAGGGAGCCGAGGCTGAATGTTCCGGGTGGAGACTCCGGGGCGAGGCTGGCCGCGATTGAACAACAGGCCTACGAACGTGGATTTCGGGCCGGAGAACATGCTGGGCGCGATGCGGGTCTCAAAGAAGTCGAGCGAAATTATCAGGTGCTCCTTCCTCTCATTACAGAAATGAAGAACCTCAAAGAGGTGTTGCTGGCCGCTGCGGAACGGGATGTTTTGATGATGGCTGTTGCGATTGCGAAGCATGTCGTTCGTGTGGAACTTTCGCAGAATCAGGAGGTGGTCCTGGGCTATGTACGCGAAGCGATCAAGCGCGTGGGACCGACCGACACGATCCTGATCCGAATTCACCCCAAGGATGTGGAGCGCCTCACACTGGAACACGCGAAGCTGCTTCAGTTATCGGAAGGGCTCAAGTGGCTCAAGTTGGAGGGGGATGCGCGCCTTCACCCTGGGGAGTGTGTCGTGGAGACGCATGACCGGATCGTTGACGCGCAGGTTGAGAGTCAGGTGTCCATTATCGAGAAAGTGCTTCTTCAACCCAAATGAACGTACTTGAAATGGAGAGGTCCCCACTCTCCAAAATAGAGCTGCTTCCGACGCGTGGCCGTGTCGTTCAGGTCATCGGCATGGTCATGGAAGGCGCCGCGACCCTCTCTGCCGTGGGCGAGATATGTGAAGTCCGTTCCATGGACCATACATCGCGTCTGCTGGCTGAAGTGGTCGGGTTCCGCGGAGAGAGGGTGCTCCTGATGCCGTTGGGAAATTTGGAGGGGGTCGGCCCGCGCAGTTCGATCCTGACCCACGCCTCCCAGGCGACGGGTATTGTTGGGGAGGCACTGCTGGGTCGGGTCATTGACGGGATGGGGAATCCGCTGGATGGGAAGGGGCCGATCCATGCACGGGAGGTCCGTCCGCTGTATGCCACACCCATCAATCCCATGGATCGTAAACGGATCACGCAACCGCTGGATTTGGGGGTTCGGGCCATTAACGGTCTGCTGACCTGTGGGAAAGGGCAGCGGATGGGGGTCTTTTCCGGCAGCGGCGTTGGGAAAAGCGTCCTGATGGGAATGATGGCCCGTTATACCGGCGCCGACGTCAACGTCATTGGGCTGATTGGAGAGCGTGGACGCGAAGTCCGGGAGTTCATCGAGACCGACCTGATGGATGAGGGTTTACGCCGTTCCGTGGTCGTGGTGGCGACTTCCGATCAACCCCCTCCCATCCGTCGCCGTGGCGCGCTCCTGGCCATGACCATCGCGGAATATTTTCGCGATCGGAGTCTCCATGTCCTCTTCATGATGGATTCTTTGACACGCCTGGCACATGCGCAACGGGAGATCGGTCTTGCGGTGGGAGAGCCCCCCACGACGAAGGGGTATACGCCTTCCGTTTTCTCGCTGCTCCCCCGGTTTCTGGAACGTGCGGGGACGGCCGGCAACGGCGGGACGATTACCGGTATCTTTACCGTGCTGGTCGAAGGGGACGACATCAACGACCCGATTCCGGATGC
>CAZOFZ010000167.1:0-2919 GCA_964579175.1 uncultured Nitrospirota bacterium
CCGACGCGGCCATCGCGGAGGGGAGTGCCGGTCCGCTCACCGGCATTCCGATGGCCATCAAGGATAATCTGTGTGTCGAAGGGACGCGGACAACCTGTGCGTCCAAAATGCTGGCCGATTTCGTCTCGCCTTATGACGCGACCGTCATCGCGCGCCTTCGGCAGGCAGGGGCTATTTTCCTGGGGAAGACCAACATGGATGAGTTCGCCATGGGTTCTTCCACCGAGAATTCGGCTTTCGAAAAAACCCGCAACCCCTGGGACCTCGCGCGGATTCCAGGCGGCTCCAGCGGCGGCTCTGCGGCGGCGGTGGCGGCTTCCGAGGCTGCGGCGGCCCTCGGTTCGGATACGGGTGGCTCGATCCGGCAGCCTGCGGCCTGCTGTGGTGTCGTGGGGTTGAAGCCGACCTACGGTCGGGTCTCCCGCTATGGACTGGTGGCCTTCGCCTCGTCCCTGGACCAGATCGGGCCGATCACGCGCAACGTACGGGATGCGGCGATCTTGATGAATACGATAAGCGGGCCCGATCCGCGGGATTCGACATCGGTGCCGCTGCCCGTGCCCAATTTTACCGCCACGTTGACCCACACGCTTGAGGGGGTTCGCCTGGGGGTTCCCGCGGAATATTTCGTGCCGGGGATGGACCCGGAAGTGGAAGCCGCGATCTCGGCCGCGATCCGGCAGATGACTGCACTGGGCGCGACGGTGCTTAAGATTTCGTTGCCGCACACCGAATATGCAGTCGCAACGTATTACATTGTGGCCACGGCGGAGGCCAGCTCCAACCTGGCCCGCTACGATGGGGTGCGCTACGGCCACCGCGCCGTAGCCTCGGAAGCGTTGCTGGAAATGTATACGAACAGTCGTCGGGAAGGGTTCGGTCCGGAGGTCAAACGGCGCATCATGCTGGGCACCTATGTGTTGTCTTCGGGCTATTACGACGCCTACTACAAAAAAGCCCAACAGGTCCGAACACTGATGAAGCAGGATTTCGATGAGGCCTTCAAGACGGTGGACGCGATCCTGACACCGACCGCACCCACGCCCGCTTTTCGGATCGGGGAGAAGGCGGCCGACCCCCTTTCGATGTATCTCTCCGACATCTTCACCATTTCGGTCAACCTGGCCGGTCTTCCGGCCCTCTCCCTCCCCTGCGGCTTTTCAAGGGATGGCTTGCCGATCGGCCTGCAGATCATCGGCCCCCCTTTCGACGAGGCGGGAATCCTGCAAGTCGCCCATGCCTACGAGCAGTCCACCGAGTTTCATCTGCGGAGGCCGTCCCTCGCATGATCTACTTTGCCTACGGCTCCAACATGAACGGCGAGCAGATGCAATCCCGCTGTCCGGGGCACCGTCTGCTGGGTGTCGCCCGCCTGCCTCACTACACGCTGGCATTTACCCGCTGGTCGCGCTCCTGGAACAGCGGGACGGCCGACATCCTGCCGCAGCGGGGCGAACAGGTGTTCGGCGTGCTCTACGACCTTTCTGCGGACGATCTCAAAAGGATGGACAAGCTGGCCGATTACCCGCATTCGTATGTCCGACAAGATGTCCTGCTTTCGTACCAGGGGGAAGCGGTCCCCGCGCTCACCTACGTGGCGATCCGGACCGGCGTCTTTCTCCCCTCCAAGGCCTATCTGGCCAAGATGATCCGCGGCTCCGAGCAGCATGGCATCGAAGCGGCGTATATCGCTTTTCTAAAAACATTCAAGACGCACGACTGATCCTCATCAAGGAGCGCGGCGCGTCCGATTCGAAAAAGAGCGAGCATGAAGACGATTTTCCGACCCATCCTGTTTTTGGTGTCCTTCCTGGCCGGATGCAGCGGGGGGGGCGGCGGCAGTGGGGACGGCGCGCCTCTCACTGGAAACCCAGGAGACGATTCGCAAAGGACTCCGCTGTCCGCCCCGTCCACCGGCACGACGGAGGTCAACCTGGGGGATGGGGCCATTCCATGCGAGACGCAGTCCGATGCGGCGACATATGACTGTCTCGTTTTCAAGGCCGAGGTGGATGCCGATGACCCATCGGTTTCCGCGGACGATGCCCTTTTGTCCACAAATGTCCTGCTGGTCGTCCGAAAAAAGAAAGATACCCCCTGGGAAAACAACTGGATTGTCCTGGAGGCGGGCGGCCACGGGAAAGGGTATGCGGCAACCTTCGGACGCGTTGCGCCGGGGGAATATGTGGAGGGGGGAGACGGTTATGGAGACGACCTGATCCGCTGGTACAACGACGCAGGCTACATCACGCTGGATGTGGTCTGGGAGTGTCGGGACACCCAGAGCGGCAACCCTTGCTACGGGACTTCCCTCGCGGGCTGGGTGCCGGAGTATACGAAGGCTTCGGGCTGGTTTCGCAACACGGGCGGGGCGGGTTATGTCGGCGCCAGCAGCCGCACCCGCGCCGTCATCCAATGGGTCCTGGCCAACAATGGAAATCGAAAGGTGGGTGCGCATGGGCACTCTTCGGGCTCCGGGCGACTGATGGCCACCTTGACCCGTTATAACGGCGCCTCTCTTTTGGATACGGTCGTCTTCGATGGGGGGCCGGTCTTTGCATATGTCCCCTGGTACTGCGGCATCACGGACGATGGCGACCCGAATAATGGGATTGCCACGCCCGGTCCGTTAGGCCCCAAGCCGCTGGAATACGATCTGGAGGCCCATACGGACGACGGATTCAGCGGATTCCGCGATAACTATGACAACGCGCGGGACACGGAGAACGGAGAGGGGAACAACCCCTACCGGAATTGCACGGATGGTCTGTGGGATGAGGCGGGCATGATGGAGGACAGCAATTTTTATCGTGCATCCTCGCGCCAGCTCCAGGGGCTTCACCTGGCGGTGATTCTGGGTGGCAAGGACCATTCCCCCGCCTCGCCACATGCCCGTCTCTGGTTTCAGGGTTATACCTA
>CAZOFZ010000168.1:0-2908 GCA_964579175.1 uncultured Nitrospirota bacterium
GGAATGTTCTCCTATTGGAGTGAGTAAAGAGGGAAGAAAGCCGTTATCCCCTCTCCCGCAAGCGGGAGAGGGCTAGGGAGAGGGCCGTTATGCGTGAAGGGGAGAATCGTCTACGCGCCCGTCACTTAAGGCGAAACCTGACAGATGCGGAAAAACGCCTATGGTTTCACTTGAGAGCAAGCCGGTTTTTTGGCCACAAGTTTCAGCGGCAAAAGACAATTGGACCCTACATCGTCGATTTCTGTTGTCACGAGAGTCGTTTGATTCTTGAGTTGGATGGCGGCCAGCACGGAACACTTGCTTGCCAAGAGAAAGACCTGACGCGGGAGATGTTTTTGAAAAGTAGAGGCTATGCCGTTATCCGGTTCTGGAACCACGATGTGCTTGCGAACACAGAGGGCGTTTTGCAGAGGATTGAGGAACTCTTAAAGAGCAAGGGCCGCCCTCTCCCCGGCCCTCTCCCGCTTGCGGGCGAGGGAGAAAATCGTGCGGGATGCAAGGAGAGGTTCGCCCAACCCGACGTCAAAGTAAAAACGTTGCCCACTCAAAGTGAGAAGAAACCCGCGGCATCCGACGAGCCGTCGTCCCCTCTCCCGCAAGCGGGAGAGGGCCAGGGAGAGGGTCGTTATGCGTGAAGGGGGAATGAAAATAGAACGCGAAACGGCGCGGATGCAGGTGAGGGCTGGAGTGCATCTTGCCAGCCGGATCGTCGCCCCCTTTTGGCCGATGCGGACGTTTGTCCATCACAACCCGCTGCATGGGCTGGAAGATCGCCCTTTTGAGGAGGCCGTCCGCGAAGGCCAGCGCCTCCTCGGCGGGCGCGGGTATCTGCCTAATGCACTTTTTCGGGACTACTTCGCCTCCGGCCGCATCCGTCCGGAGCATCTCGATGCCGCGCTGGCGCCGCTTGCGAACGAGCCTCCGGTGACGCTGGGGGGACGCGATTTTTCCCACCTCGACCTGCTTCGTGCCCATCTTGTCCATGGGATGACGGCCCCGGCGGAAGAGACGTTGGAGGCCCAGATTCTTCGCCACCCGCATCGCACGTTGTTGCGCGACTTGGCGGCCCGGCTTGCGAACCCACCGGCCTCGTCACCCGCGCGTAGCGTATTGCCGCCCGCAGGTCCTGCGCACGGCGAGGGCTTCGCAAGGTCACCGGTATCGTCCTCCGCGCGAAGCGTATTGCCGCCCGCAGGGCCGCGAAGCGTAATGTCGTCCGCAGGACCGGAGATCGTTTCCGAAATTAACCGGGAGATGATCAAATGGTGCGAGGCGTTTTTTGACGAGGGGCACGCCACTTGGCCGATGCCGGGTCGGGAAAAAGGTTTTTATCGGGCATGGAAGTTTCTGGCCGAACGGGAACTCGGCTCTTCGGAGCGTCGCCGAGCCATCGCCGACCTGCCCGATGCGCCGGAGGACGCGCTGATTGGGCATCTTGAGGCACTCGGCATCCCGCCCGAGCTTTGGCAGGATACTCTCGCCCTGCATCTTGCCGCGCTACCCGGCTGGGCCGGTTTCGTTAAATGGCGGGCCGATCAAGACGCATACGACTGGCAGCAGGCCTATCCCGCCGATCTGGTGCAGTACCTCGCGGTGCGCCTTTGGTATGAACGCTGGCAGGTTCAGATGGCCTGCCGCGACGCACCCGGAATCGCCGAAAATCTCGCGCAGCCCGCAGGGGCGTCCGGTACCTCCTCTCGCAGGGGTCGCACCCCCTCTCCCCAAGCGGCGGCCTGGCGACTGGTGGCCCTTGCCCAAGCGCTTTCCATTACGCCACCCGCCCTGCTGGAAACCGCGCCGGAAACGCTCTGGCGGCTGGTGGCGCAGTTGGATGCGTTCCCGGAGTCGGTACACGGGCCGGTCTGGCTCCGTGCATTTGAGGCGGGGTATCAGGAACGGCTCGTGGCGATGCTGAAGCCAGGGTTACGGCAGAATCCGAATCTGTTGCGTCATTCCCACGAAAGTGGGAATCCAGTCCCCACTCTTCCCTCCCCCGCAAGCGGGGGAGGGTTAGGGAGAGGGTCCCCGGGAATGACGGATCTCGAGGACACTGGGCCAGAGAGGCGGTATTCGGCCCAGGCGGTCTTTTGTATTGACGGCCGTTCCGAACCGTTCCGGAGCCACCTTGAGGCGGTGGGCGACTACGACACGTTCGGCTTCGCCGGTTTCTTCAACCTGTTCATCCGTTACCGGGCATGGGGACTTCACCACGATACCGATCAGTTTCCGGTCATTGCGACGGCGAAGAACGTGGTACGGGAGGTGCCACACAGCGATCATGAACACCTGCTTCCCCGGCACGAGGTCGTCAATAAACTGGTTCATGCCGGACACACGCTGTTGCACGACCTGAAAGGAAACGTGATCACCCCCTATGTCATGGTCGAATCGCTCGGCTGGTTCTACCTCTTGCCGATGGTCGCAAAGACCTTCTTTGCCAACCTGTACCGCACTGGGACGACCCGGCTTCGGCATCTCTTTGCGCCGCCGGTGGCCACGACACTGACTGTGGACAAAGGATCGGCAGAGGCGTGTCCGCTCGACGATTGCGGGGAGACGGAACCGATACCGCAAACGGGGTTCACGTTGGAGGAGCAGGTTTTTGCGGTTGGAACCGCATTTCGGATGATGGGGTTGCGCACGTTCGCGCGTCTGGTCCTCTTCTGCGGCCACGGAAGCGTGTCGGATAACAATCCGTATGAGGCCGCGCTCGACTGCGGTGCCTGCGGCGGAAACCCGGGAAGCCCCAACGCGCGGGTGCTGGCGGCCCTGGCCAACAAACCGGCGGTACGTGACGCGCTGGCGCAGCAGGGTCTGCCGATCCCGAAGGAGACCTGGTTTATTGCGGGGGGACACAACACCACGACCGACGCAGTCACCCTCTTCGATCCGGATGACGTTCCTCCGA
>CAZOFZ010000169.1:0-2881 GCA_964579175.1 uncultured Nitrospirota bacterium
CGCGATCCAAACGCCGATGAAAAGCATCCTCTTCATAAATATTGACGTTTAACCAATAACGGATACATTTCTTGCTCCCCTCCTCATTCGAGGAGGGGCAGGGGGTGGTTGCTCCGGTGACTTCTTCCCGTCATGTTTTACGTGTCCGCCTTCGAGCGCCCTCTCAAACCACCCCTCACCCCTCCTTGGATAAGGAGGGGAATGAATCGTACCCATTATTACTTAAAGATCAATAAAAACCTAGAAATCGCCCGATACGATTACGGAGACGACATGGCGGTCGGAATCGAACGCGTCAATGTTGGACCGGTTCCGATTAAAAAGATATTGCAGGGCCAGGGTGACCCAGCCGGCAGAGGCCCGCGACAGGGTGGCCGTATAGCTTTGAATCCGGTCCACGCGCCGGTCTCCCGCAGGCGAGAGACTGTTGGGATGTTGATACCGCTGGAGTTTGTAGTCCGCCAGGAGGTCCATCCACATTCCACCCCAAACAGACATCCTCAAGGCACCGGAGGCGGCGTGCCTCCGATCGGCCCAATCGTCTTCCGTGGGGGTCTCCCCGGTTTCATTTTGACTATATTCGTAGCCCGCCTGGACATGCCCCCGGCCGGCCAGTGGGCCCGATTGCGAGATCGCGGCCAGATAACGGGTGCCGTCCCGATCGTCGTTGTTTGGAAAAAGCAGGGCATTCGAGAAATCGTTCCGTTCCACCCCCACCTGAAACCGCCTGGAGACGGAAGGAGACCTGCGGGAAATCAGCGTGGGCTTGAGGGTGTGGGAAAGAGAGAAGGTCTCCCCGCCCACACGGGCATAGTTGAGCGCGTATGGAATCTGAAACCGCGTCGGCCGGTTACGGCTGAAGGTGGCGGACGCGGCGGCTTCATGATTCTGCACGTCAAAGTCGCTCAAACGACTGTGCAGACTTTGGTAGAAGGTATAACCGACATCCAAGGCCCCCTGTTCGGTCTCGGCCACCTGCAGACCGGCCTTCGCGTGCAGCACCCAACGACGATCGCCTTTGTCCGGAATGCCGCTGGGGAGCGCCGCATCTTTTGTCAGCAGGGTAACGTTGCTGTCATATTGGTAGGCCGGCCGGAGACTGATGTGCCACCGCTTGCCCTGCTGTGTATGCGCATCCATCGCGGACAGAAACTTCCGTGCCGACGCGGCCACCTTGGAACTTGCGTCGGTCTGGATGGCCCGATTCAATTGATCGGCGGCCTCTTCCCAACGCCCCAGGCGATAGTGCCCCACCCCTGCGTAGTAGTGCGCGGTCAGTCCCAGTTCGGGTGCCAGGGCAACGGCACGCAGAAAGCGCGGAACGGCATGTTCATAGCGCTTCAGGCGATGGAGGACCAATCCCTGGTAGTATTGGATCATCGCCGCGTTCGTTTCGTCCACCGATTCGGCCAGATCGAACGTCCGGAGGGCCTCCGGATATTTCTCCAGACGATATTCCACAACGCCCAGGTCGAAGTAGACCTTGTCGTCATACGGGTCCCCTTTTCGGGCTTTCAGGAGGAATGCCTCCGCTTCCGCATAACGTCCGAGCCGCTCCAGCGCCACCCCCAGGTAGTGCATGGCTGCGGCATCGTCCGGTTTCTCGGCCAGGGCTCGTGTAAGCTCCTGGACACTCTCTTCATACTTTTTCTGGTTAATGTGGGAGAGCGCCTTGGAGAAGAAGAGATCGTAGGTAATGGCGGGGAGCTCCGGCGGTATCTCCTGGGCGTCAAGGGGGATATTGCAAACGAACAGGGAATATAACAGGAAGGAGAGTGCGACCCCGTGTCGAAGCGCGGCGTTGTGTGGCACAATGGCCCTCATCCGTATCGTCCCGAAGCAAATAAACCGACCGCATCGTATCCCGTACTTTTCGGAAAATCAAGCAAACCGTCCGATCCCGTTCACGCTTTGAGAAGCGTCCGATATTGCGTTTCATATGGACAATCTGCGGACAGTCCCCACCTTGCAAAGGCGGGGGAAACCATAGTACCTTCAGGGCGGTCTGAAGGGCAGGTTCATATCCCCGGAGCGGGACGCACTTGCATTGACTCCGGCGTGCATCGCGCGCGGGGGGCTGTGTCTATGTCGGAAGAGATTCTGAAACGTATTTCCGCGCTGGAGGATGAGCTTGCGGCGGTGCGGCTCCAGGTCTCGGCGCTGCAAGCCGAAGCCAAAACACCCCGGTATTTCCCCCCCTGTCCTGCCTGTAAAAAACCGTTCGACCTGCTGGTCAACCACTACAGCATCGGCCTTTTCGACAATCTGGTTTATGTGAAATGCCCGCACTGCAACAAGGCGATGCCGGTTGTGGACGATGGGGTCGGGGGCGTGCGGCTGGTGGCGGAATAACCGAATGTGGAAGCGGTGTTAACCGTAGTAGGTCCACGGGACCCGCTCCGCCAGGTATCGCTCTTCGCGGAAATTGACGCGCGTCCGCAGATCGCGGAATCCCTTCCGGGACAGCTTCCGGGTCAATTCGGTAAGCACCTCCTCGACGGTGGGATGTGCGGACGACCGGATCGTGAGTCCTTCGTAACGAAAAAGACCGGCATAGCCGTTTTCGTCCACATCCACGCTCGTATCCCGACTGAACATCCTGCCCGTGGGATCGAACCCCTCGGTTTGGTGAATTTCAAAGGCCATGGCGCTTCCGGAACGACAAACACGGGGGCGCCCATCCCGTGCGGAATGAACACCCCCACCTTCTGTAACGTCTAGATGTCGTAATAGAGAAAGAACTCATACGGATGAGGACGCAGCCGCATGGGGTCAATCTCTTTGCTCTTCTTGTAAGACACCCAGGTGGTCAGAAGCTCCTCGGTAAAGACCCCCCCCTTGAGCAGAAAGGCGTGGTCCGCCTCCAGCGCCGCAAGGGCCT
>CAZOFZ010000170.1:0-2866 GCA_964579175.1 uncultured Nitrospirota bacterium
TTTTCCGCAGGACGCGAAACGTTGCGAGGACCTCCTGGTTTTCCGGCGTCAGCGTGAGGGCGGGTGGAATCAGGGGGCGGAGCGACTCCAGCTCGCTCGTCAGCAGTGCCACCCGTTCGTCTTCGGAACGGGCCGAATAGTCGGCACACACATCCAATCGGGAGAAAATCTCGTCCAGGGCCTGCCGATGTCGCCTGGCCTCCTGCCGAATGTCCAGGCGCGCCAGATGGAATCCGAAGACATTCACCTGGAACAGGAGGGTGTCCACTTCTAATGCGGCGGGCCGCGCGCCGCCATGACCCCGCAGGCTTTCCCGGATGCACAACAGGTCGTCCCGGAACGCATCTGCCGTGGGATATCCCCGCCATGTCGCGGCGGAAAGGGAGAGACCCTGTGTTACACGCTGATCAATCTCGACGCGCGTGGCCGAAAGTTTCAACTTCATCAATGCAATCTTCTGGCGATACGGCTCGTAGGGATTTCTCGCAAGGAGGGCGGGGGCCGTTTCGGGAAAGCGTTCGGCGTCGTCCCGGATGCCGGCCATCAGGGCGTCGGAAACCGCATTGCGTAAAATGGAGGGACTCAAACTGACGATCAGACGGTCGAGCGATTCGACGTAGAGCTGAAGGATCAACTCTTTCCGGGCCAGCGCAGAGGCCTCCGTCTCCTGCGCGGTGACGGACGGATTGCCGTCGCGGTCTCCCCCGATCCAGGAACCGAACTGGAGGAATGGGGGAATGTGGATGTCGGCGTTGGGACGGGCGGCCGAAAGCGCCCGGTGCAGCCGTCCATAGAGTTTTGGAATGACGTGATAGAAGGTCTCCCGAAAATAGAAGAGGCCGTTCTGCACCTCCTCCTGCACGGTCGGTTTGTCCAGGTGAATCTCGCCCGTCTGCCACAGCAGCGTGATTTCATTGAGGAGCGTGTCGGTGATCTCCTCCTGTTCCTGCGGCGTCCAGAGCGGGTTCTCCCGCCGGAACACCTGGAGATAAATAGAGCGATATTTCTCCAGCACCGTCTGGCGCTTGGCCTCCGTGGGATGCGCGGTCATCACCGGCATGATCCGCATGTTGCCCAACGCCGCCGCGACGGCGTCGGTTCCGTTACGACGGAAATAGTCGGAAAGCGTCCCCTCGATCGGTTTGGCGCGCCGCTCCTGTTCCCGCAGCCTGCGCATCCCCTCGTTTTCCTCAGCCACGTTCAGGAGATTGAACGACAGATCGAAGGCCGACACCAGTTGCGTGCAGGTCGGCAGATCGAGCGCCTCGATCATGCCGAAGAGTCTTTTCTCCAGACCGGGATCGTAACGGTCCCGCAATTTGAGGCAGATGTCGCGGAATTGGTCGAACAGGCGCAGGAGCGAAGCCCCCCCCTGCTCCTCGAGGACGGTGCGCAGGAGCCCTTCCAGATAGGCGATATTGGAAGCCAGAGGATCGGCCAGTGGATCGGATAGAGGGGATTTCTTTCCGGGCATTAGCGGGATTCTCCCGTTTCGATGGCCTGGCGCAATACTTTGATGGCCGCTTTGTAGTCGGGTTGGCCGAAGATTGCGGAACCGGCCACAAAGAGCGAAGTCCCCGCAGCGCGCAGCCGCCCCGCGTTGGCGGCGCGAATGCCGCCGTCCACCTGGATTTGCACGGGCAGATTCCCGGAGACAATCATCTGGTGCGCCGCTTCCACCTTTTTGAACACGCTGGGGATGAAATCCTGCCCGCCAAATCCGGGATTGACCGACATTAACAGCAGGAGGTCGATCTCCTCCAGAATGGACGAAACGGCCGAGAGGGGGGTGGCGGGGTTCACCGAGACACCGGCCCGAATCCCGCGCTGCCGAATCCGTTGAACCGTTCGGTGCAGGTGGGGACAGGCCTCGATGTGCACGGTGATCGAATCGGCGCCATTGTCCATAAACTCCGGAATCAGGTTATCCGGTTCCACGATCATCAGATGGACATCCAGGGGCAGACGTGTCGCCGCCCGCGCGGCGGCCACGACCATCGGGCCGACGGTGAGGTTGGGGACAAACCGCCCATCCATCACGTCAATATGAATCGCGTCCGCACCCGCCGCCTCCACCGCACGGATTTCATCTCCCAGGCGCCCGAAATCGGCGGACAAGATAGAGGGGAAAATCCGGGCGGGGGGCATCTTTCGTGTCATGATTTTGTACTCCCTTCCCAGATTTCTTCTTCGGTGATTCCCAGCAGATAAAGCAGCGAGGTTAAGCTGTCCTGCGTGAGGCTGCAGGGGGCCGCCTCCCGGACGGCGGGCTTTGCGCGAAAGGCGACCCCCAGCCCCGCTTGGGCGATCATCGGCAGGTCATTGGCGCCATCTCCGATGGCAATCGTCTGATCGAACGTGGCCCCCTCTTTCCGGACGATTTCAGCCATGAGGGCGGCCTTCCGTCTTCCGTCCACGATGTCTCCTTCAATGGCCCCGGCAATGGTCCCGGTCAGAACGCCGTCTTGTACTTCCAGCGTATTGGAAAAGGCGTAATCCAATTTCAGCCGGTTTTTGACGCGGCTGCTGAAATAGTCGAATCCGCCGGAGAGGAGTGCAATCCGATATCCACGGGCTTGCAGGCACGAGACCATCCTGCGTGCGCCGGGGGTGTAGGACATCCGCCGATAGACCCGCTGGAGGGCGGAGAAGGGGAGTCCCCGAAGGAGACCGACCCGCTCCCGCAGGGCTTCCGGGAAGGAAATTTCGCCGTTCATGGCCCGATGGGTAATCGAAATCACGGCGTCGCCGACCCCGGCTTCCCGGGCCAATTCGTCAATCCCCTCGATCTGCACGAGGGTGGAGTCCATGTCAATGAAAAGGAGACGCTTTTCCCGCCGATATTGGGCCGCCGCCTGGACGACCA
>CAZOFZ010000171.1:0-2864 GCA_964579175.1 uncultured Nitrospirota bacterium
GATCCGCACACTCCGTTTCGGTGATCCAGTCCAGGCCGGAGAGTCCGCAGTCCAGGGTGCCGCTTTTGACAAACCAGGGAATCTCCTGAGGCTTGAGCAGGACGGGCCGAATTTCGGGATCGTTGGAGGAGAGCCAGAGAGAGCGCCCCGACCCGGAAAAACCGAATCCGGCGCGCGAAAAAAGGCTGAGGGTCAACTCCTGAAGGCTTCCTTTGGGAATGCCGAGGGTGAGCGTTTCATTGCGCATAGACGGCGATAGATGGCGATGGATGGTTATGGGTGGCTTCAGGACGCCGTGACCCGCCGTATGCGGGCCCCGACGCCGGCTAATTTCGTTTCCAGATGCTCGTAGCCGCGATCAATGTGATAGACACGCGAGACCTCGGTCTCCCCGTCGGCGGCGAGGCCGGCCAGCACCAGCGCCGCCCCGGCCCGCAGATCGGAGGCCATGACGCGGGCCCCGGAAAGCCGCGACACCCCGGCGATTGTAGCACAATTCCCCTCGATGTGGATGTCGGCCCCCATACGCAACAGCTCCGGAACATGGTGGAAACGGTTCTCGAAGACCGTCTCGGCGATTCGGGAGACCCCTTCCGCACCACTGAGGAGGGCCATGATTTGGGGTTGTACGTCGGTCGGAAAGTCGGGGTAGGACCCCGTCGCAACGTCCACGGCCTTCATGCGGGCGGACCCGTCTACGTGCACGAAGTCCGCTCCCGTGGCGATCGAAACACCGCCCGTTTGCAGCAGATGAATGACGGCTTCCAGATGCGCGGGGTTGCACTCCCGAATCCAAAGCTGGCCTCCGGTGAGGGCGCCCGCGACCATTAAAGTGGCCGCTTCAATCCGGTCTGGGATCACCCGGTGGGACGTGCCATGTAGCGTACGCACCCCTTCAATCACGATTCGATCGCTCCCCGCACCCCGGATTCTGGCCCCGCATTGCGAAAGGAAACGGGCCAGGTCCGAAACTTCCGGCTCCGGCGCGGCGTTTACCAAGACCGTTTCTCCTTCCGCCAACACTGCAGCCATCATCAGATTTTCGGTGCCGGTCACCGTCGCACGCTCGAAGCGGATGTGGGCGCCCCGGAGACGGGTGGCCTTGGCATGAATCATCCCATGTTCGATCCGGACTTCGGCGCCCATCTGCCGCAGCGCCGCAAGGTGGAGGTCCACGGGCCGCGCGCCGATCGCACAACCTCCTGGCAACGACACGTGGGCCTCGCCGCATCGCGCAAGCAGCGGCCCCAGCACCAGAATGGCGGCGCGCATGGTCTTGACCAGCTCATAGGGGGCTTCGCAGCATGTAATCCGTTTGACTTGAAGGGTGTCTCCGGAAATCACCGCGCCGATTTGACGCAGAAGACATTGCAGCGTCACGATGTCTTTCACAAGGGGGACGCCGGACAATTGGCAGGGGGCCTCCGAGAGCAGGGAGGCGGCCAGGAGGGGAAGCGCCGCGTTTTTAGCGCCACCGACGTGTACCTCGCCCCGCAGGGGGATGCCGCCTTGTATGACGAATTTGTCCATGACTGATCTTTAAGTAATAGTCGGTGTGCTTTCAATTTCAATTCCCCTCCTTATCCTTAAGGAGGGGTGAGGGGTGGTTTGAGAGGACGCCCGGAAAAGTTTAACACCGCGACGCGGTCGGTGCCCGAAAGATCGGGCAGAAATTTCAATGTGTGCCGTCCTCCGACCTGTTTCCGAAGCCATTCCGCCTGGCGATCTCCCATCTCCAGGATCAGGGAGCCGCCGGAGGTCAGGTACGCGGGGGCCTCCAGGAGGAGACGCCGATAAAAGGCAATGCCCCCCTCCCCGGCATAGAGGGCTTCCGCCGGTTCATAATCCCGGACTTCGGGCTGAAGATGGGGCCGCTCCGCCTCTGCAATATAGGGCGGATTGCAGACGATCAGCCCAAATAAAGCGCGTTCGAATGGCGCAAAGAGGTCCCCCTCCCTGAACGAAATGGCGCATGGGTGGCGTTTCGCATTTTCCCGCGCGACGGCCAACGCCATGGGAGAGAGATCGGAGGCATAGACTTCGGCCTCTGGAAATTGTCGCGCCAGGGCGATGGCCAGCGCGCCGCTGCCGGTGCAAAGGTCCAGAATCCGCCGTGGCGCCGGTGCGATCTGTTTTGCGGCCTCCACCAGCCACTCCGTCTCGGGCCTGGGAATGAAAACCCCCCGCGACACATGAAGGAGAATTCCGCAGAATTCGACCTCCCCCGTAATATATTGAAGCGGTTCGCGCGCGGCGCGCCGAAACAGCCACGCCTCGAAGCGGGTGTTGTCCTCCGCAGACAGGCGTTCTATCGGACTCGGACGCAGATACAGATCAATTCTGCGGCAGCCCAGAATTTTGCAGAGCAACAACTCCGCCTCAAGACGGGGGGAGACAATCCCCGCCTCCTGAAGCGTGCGCGTCGCTTCCTGGAGGAGCGTGAGGATGGTCGTTTCCGGTTTAATCGCTGGATCAATCGATGAGCAGTTGGCCGCCGACATGGCCTTTGTGGAGCGGGCAGTGATACCGATAGACCCCGCTCTCGCCGGGTGTAACCACCACCGTTTTCGTCTCTCCCGCCGGAATGATTTCCAGAACGCCCATCGCCTCGATGGCAAACCCATGCTCCACTTTACTGACGTTGCGCAGAGTCAAGGTAACCGGCACTTGTCCTTCAAGGATGAGTGTGGAGGGGAGCCAGATATTGGCCCCTTCGGCCACCATGGCCGTCAACAGGGTGTATGCGGGCGCCGTCTCTGTGACCGCCGCTGCCGGTGGCGTCTGGATGACGAGGGATGGAGGGGAGATATTCAATGGGTTCGGAAGGGGGTTCGGAAGGGGGTTCGGAAGACCGGGAAGCGGAG
>CAZOFZ010000172.1:0-2819 GCA_964579175.1 uncultured Nitrospirota bacterium
GTTTTGGTCGGAACGGGGAGCAGCGTGGCCGCAAAACGGTGGAAGACGGTCGTTCAGCGAGAGAACGAGGCCGAACTCCTCTTCCGTGGACAAGCGATTCAGCGCGCCATCGAGCGCTACTATCGCGGTCAGGCCGGGGTTGCACAATATCCAAAATCACTCGAAGAACTGCTTCAGGACCCGCGTTCCGCAAGCACGGTTCGCTATCTAAGGAAGCTGTATACAGACCCCATGACAGGCGGGGAGTGGACGCTGATCCAGGACGAAAAAGAGCGAATCAAGGGTGTCCGAAGTGCAAGTCAGGAGACGCCGCTGAGGGTGGCCAATTTCCCGGATGCCTTCAAACATTTTGAAGGGAAAGAAAGCTACGCGGAGTGGGTTTTCGAGTTCAAACCACAAGGATCGTCGCCCCCCACGGCGGTGAAGACCGGAACCGCTCTTCCCTCGTCCACAACCCCAAAGTCCCCTCTTTCTCCGGAGGATTTTGAGGATGCCGATGAAGAGGAATAGCCCCTAAAACTTGAAGTGCCGCAATGTCGCGGCGATGAAGATGATGATGAGGCCGACGCCGATCGTCAGGCGACTGTAAGTCGCGCCGGGCAGGACATGTCTCACGCGCCCAGACCCTTCTGTTTCGTCTTCGTCGGGAGGCGAAAGCCCCATAAAGAAGTGGACGGAGGCCACCACGGCCACCAGAAAGACTTTGATGCCCAGCGCAGTGATGTAGGCGGTCGGTATCTCCTGTCCGGCCCGCCGGATACCGAAGTTGATGCCGCCGGTGATGATGAGCAGGAGAATCAGCGGGCCGGTCATCAGTCGGAAGCGGTTTGAGAGTTTTCGCAAGAATGCGGCGGGGAGTGCCTGCTGTTGCAGCAGAGGGGCCAGGATGAGGACTTCGAACGCCGTCCCTCCAATCCAGAGCACGACCGACGTCAGGTGGAGCCAGTGATTGATCGCGGGAAAGAGGTTCATGGTTGTGGATCAGGCGACATTCAGCCTCTGATTGGCGTTATCGCGTCCTATCCTACATCTCCTTCCGGGTAGGGTCTTTCAGGTAGTCCCGCATCTTCTCCAGCATCTCTTCGTCAATCAGACCCACTTTCCCCCGCTGTCCCATGTAGCCACGGATGTCATCCAGGCGTTTGGCCGCTTCGGGGTTGTCCTTCAGGCGACGGATTTTTTCTTTGGCGTCTTCGAAGGCGTCGAAACTCATTTCGTTATAACCGAAGGCACGGATCCGCTTCATCGCCTTCATCATCGCCTCGTTGCGAAATTGCGTGAGCATTTCCGACGTGACGGTCGGCGCACCCATCTTACGCGCGCGCCGCTCGGCGGCCTTCTTGATGCCGCTGCGGACGAAGTCGGGCGAGGTCATCAGGCGTTTGTGCGCTTCTTCCGTCCAGGCGATGTCGCTCTTGGGCGCATCCCAAATCCGGGTCAGCGCGGCCAGATCGATTTTTTCGAGCTTCATCTCACGCGCCAAATCTTCGGCGTCGTTCTTGAGCATCCCCCGCACAAACTCGCGGGCCATCTCCGGCGAGTCGGAAATTTTCTGCTCCAGACGAAGGAGGGCGGCGTCCGTCCACGGAATCTCCGGGTGCGCTGTCCCATCCTGCGCCTCTTCTCCCAGCGACTCGGCCTTCATCAGGAGGGCAAGGTCCACCTCCAAGTGCCCCCGTTCCAGGGCCACTTCCTCGGCGATCCGCCGGATCATCCCGCGCATGAACTCCGGCACGGTCGCAAGCCGTTCCTGCGCTTGGCGCGTCCAGGCCAGCGGTTTTACTTCGACGCCTGCAGCCTCATGGGCGGCACCGGCACCTGACGCCATCATGGGGTTCATCATCTTGTCTTTGAACTGGGCCAGCACGGCCTCGGTAATGAGGGTGATGCCCAATTCGCGCGCCTTCTTCTCGGACAGTCGGCGCACCATCCCGCGCAGGAAAAACGGCGCCTTCTTCAGGCGTGCCTCGGCATCGGGTGTCCAAGTAATGGATTGTTCCTCGGGCATCATTGACTCCTGGGACACATCCAAATATCTACGACCGCGCACCGCAAGCACCTTGGCCACTCGCGACGTTTTTCAGAGATGTCCCTTGATAGGGTGGAGCTGACCCGGATCGAACGGGCGACCCCCTGCTTGCAAAGCAGGTGCTCTCCCAACTGAGCTACAGCCCCATTAGGAAGAAAAACTACAGCGCCCCTTCACGCGACAGGGCCACAGTGAGGGGGATGTACAGAGACGAAAAAACCCCCAAATGGTGGGCCTAGGTAGGATCGAACTACCGACCTCACGCTTATCAGGCGTGCGCTCTAACCAACTGAGCTATAGGCCCAAAGAGATGAAGCATCAAAAATTCGCCGTCCGAAAATAAGGGGAAGTCAACGCCCCATGAGATTATAAGAAAGCTCTGCTTTGTCCAAGGAGGCGATGGAGATCGGCCAAGAGTCTAGCCATATCCGGGGATTCAGGCGGGAGCGATGCTCTGATGTACATGACCTCATACACCAGAACAAAACACCCATGGAGCGGAGTGTACGAACGTGTAAAAACCTTGATCTTTCAGAACTAAATAGGTGTATTGACGACGACGGGATCGATCTAGGATGTCCGGGTATGTTGCAACCCGAAATGCTCCTTAGAAAGGAGGTGATCCAACCGCAGGTTCCCCTACGGTTACCTTGTTACGACTTCACCCCAATCACCAGTCATACCTTGGGGGCCTGCCTCCCTTGCGGGTTGGCGTCAGCCACTTCTGGTACAACCGACTTTCGTGGTGTGACGGGCGGTGTGTACAAGGCCCGGGAACGTATTCACCGCG
>CAZOFZ010000173.1:0-2797 GCA_964579175.1 uncultured Nitrospirota bacterium
GCGCCCGGAGAAGAAAAACACAAACGGGCACTGCCTTTTTTTCTTGGATCATCCTTTTTCGTTGTGGGGACGCGCGGAGGCATGCAGGAACGCGATCGCTTCGTCGCGGTTTGACAGGCGCCCGCAGAGCTGCTCCTCCCGAATCAGCGAAAGCGCTGCGCCCACGGCGGGACCGGGCGGGATTTGCAGTGCCGCCATCACCTCCCTCCCGGAGAGGAGTGGCGGCGGCACCCCTTCCCGCGTTCGACCCATCCGGCGCATCGCCGAGAGCCGCTCTTTCAGTCGGTAATACGACTGTAGCTGGGGCACCCCTTCGGGAGGGACCGTCCCACTGCCGTCGCAAAAGATCAACTGCATCAATTTCGTCCCGGGGGACCCCGAACGCAAGAAATATTTCTCGATGGTGGCGGCCCGCATCTCGTCCACGGCACCCTGCACCAGAATGAGATGTTTCTCGACCAGCCAGGCCAACACCTCTTCGTCCACGGCATATCGGCTCCCCCTCGGGAAAGTGGAGAGCTTCAACCGGGCCGCGATGCGGCGCGTCATCTCGGCGCCGACCTTGTCGTGACCGTTGAAACGGATCCGATCCACCCCATCCCGTTCCGGCGTCTTGAGCGTCGGCGGTTTACCCACGTCGTGAAAAAGGACAGACAGCGCCACTTCGGCGTCATAGCCTCCAAACTCCGCCTGAAATTTGGCCCCCTGCAACTGCGCCAAGGCCAGTCGGGTATGCGTCCAGACATCCCCTTCCGTGTGATAGGCCGAAGGTTGGGGGCATCCCTTCATCGCCAGTAGCTCCGGGATCAGGAACGAAAATGCGCCACTGTCGTCCCAAAGGTCAAAGGTGCGCACGGGGTCGCTCACCAGGGCCCGGATGAACTCTCTGGAAATCGTCTCGCGGGGCACGACAAAGCTGCCGTCCTCTCGTCGGTTATTCACCATCCCCATCAGGGTCTGTATGGCACTCCATGTCGCAGGATCGAATCGGAAGCCAAACTGACAGGCCAGCCGCAATCCGCGCAACAGACGCGAAGTATCCTCCATGAATCGCGCGCGCGGCTCCCCGACCGCACGTAAAACCCCGGCGGAAAGGTCGGCCCGTCCGCCAAAGGGGTCGGTCAGGCGGCGCGTCCGGATTTCCACCGCCATGGCATTGAGCGTAAAGTCCCGACGCAGCAGGTCTGCATCAACCGGAAGCCCTGGGTCGCTGTGGATTTCAAAATCGCGATATCCACCACTTTGCGAAAAAGATTTTTCCGTGCGTGGCAGCGAGATATCAATGGCCTCGTCCAGCACCATCCCCGTGGGCATGAATTTATACACGCCGAATGTCTTGCCCACCCAGTTGACCGCGCCATGTCTGCCCAGAAAATCTCCCAACGCCTCCGCCGAAACGTGGCGTACCAGGAAGTCGTGGTCTTTCGTCTCGCGGCAGAGGAGGAAATCGCGCACCGCGCCACCCACCAGATAAATTTCGGAGCCAGGGAAGGCCTTTTCCAGGGCGGACAGAAAGGGAAACGCCGCGCGCAGCGCGCCAACACGTTGCAGGAGGTTGTCCACGGAGACCGACGTAGGAGAAACGATGTCGGATGGCAATGAAGCATCCACGATGATTTCGCAAAAGACGTGTGCTAGACTTCCCGCACTTAAGAGGGGCGCGCGTCGCCCCCGCATCGGGCGTCAGCCCGATGGGCCTTCCCCTCAAACTTCAGGCGCAGGCGCCCATAGCTCAGTTGGATAGAGCACTTGGCTTCGAACCAAGGGGTCGGGGGTTCGAGTCCCTCTGGGCGCGCCACACACAATAGAGGGGCGCGCCACAATGAGAGGGGCGCGCGTCGCTCCCTCCACCGGCAAAGCCGGATGGGAGCCTCCCCCTCAAGACTGCAAAAACAACCCGCAACGCCATGGGCCCGACGGGCCTCCCCTTTCAGATTGCGAAGACAACGTCACGGCGCCTCGACCCGCCGCCGCTTCCCGGCGCCGGTATCGGCGTCGGTGGGCGATTCACCGTTGTGTCGTCAGGCCCGCTACAAAGGCCGCAAGGAGCGGGTGGGCGTCGTGCGGACCGGGGGCGGCCTCCGGGTGGAATTGTACCGACGCGACCGGAAGCCGCGTGTGCCGTATCCCCTCCACCGTCCGATCATTGAGGCTGACGTGTGTCACCTCCATGTCGCTCACGTCGGAAAAGTCTATCGCATAGTTGTGGTTCTGTGCGGTCACCTGCACGCGGCCGGTCGCCATCTCCAGCACCGGATGATTTCCACCGTGGTGGCCGAACTTGAGTTTGATGCACTTCCCACCCAGCGCCAGACCCAGAATCTGATGTCCCAGACAAATACCGAAGAGCGGCTTCTCCGCGAGTAACCGCTTCGCGGCCTGGATGGCATAGGGGAGCGCCACGGGATCGCCCGGCCCGTTGGAAAGCAGCACGCCGTCCGGACGGAGGGCCAACACCCGCTCCGCCGATGTCGTCGCCGGAACGATCGTCACGCGGCAGCCCTGTTGAGTGAGCATGCGGAGGATGTTTCGTTTGACGCCGAAGTCATAGACCACCACATGCGGTCCCGCCCCCGCAGTGGCCGGGCCACCCTCCGGCGCAATCTGGATCTCCCGGCATGTCACGTGACGCACCATATCCTGCCCATCCAACGCGGGGCTGGCCCGCAGCGTCTGGCGGAGGGCCTCCACCTCAAACCGCTGCGTGGAGACGATCCCTTGCATCGCCCCCTTCTCGCGCAACCTGCACGTGAGTGCACGCGTGTCAATCCCTTCAATGGCCACGATGCCGTGGCGC
>CAZOFZ010000174.1:0-2727 GCA_964579175.1 uncultured Nitrospirota bacterium
AAAGAAGCAACGCCCCCATGCTGGCCGCCTGCCCCACGCAGATGGTGGACACGGGCGATTTAATGTATTGGATGGTGTCATAGATGGCCAGTCCGGAAGTCACCATGCCGCCGGGCGAATTGATATAGAGGTTGATGTCTTTCTCCGGGTCTTCCGCGTCCAGAAACAGCAACTGTGCAATGACCAGATTGGAAACCGTATCGTCAATGCCGCTCCCCAGGAAAATGATGCGGTCTTTCAGCAGCCTGGAATAAATGTCATAGGCCCGTTCTCCACGGGTCGTCTGTTCGATCACCATCGGAACCAGCATCAGGTTATTCTCCTTCTTCAAGTCGGTGTTGCGGTACTTCCGGCCCATCCGAGGGGCGCGCCAGGGTATAAAGACGATCCAGCGTCTTCCCCGTTCGAATATTGGACTTTAACTCTTCCAGCAGTCGCGGGTAGTCGCTTCTGCTTCGAATTTGGTCGGGAGTGGTCTGTGCCTGTTCCGCGATCCGCCCGATCTCCCGGTCCACCTCTTCATCGCACGCTTCGATTCCCTCGGCCTTCGCGATGGCGTCCAGCAGAAAAAATCGCTTGACGCGCACTTGCGCAATCGGCTCGCATTGCGCATACAGGGCCTCTTCGCCCCCTTTCTTACGACCTTGTGAGCGCGACATCAGGAACTGCGCTTCCCTGCGCACCATTGATGCGGGCACCTCGAACGGATATTTTTCAAGCAATTGTTCCATCAGCCGGGCCTTCTGTCGTTCTTCTCTGTCGTGCGTCGCTTGACGCGTCAGGGACTCGGTCAGCTTCTCCCTCAGTTCCGCAAGGGATGCCAACCCCACATCCTTTGCAAGTTCATCATCCAGCGCGGGCAGATTTTTCTTCTTGACCTCCTGCACTGTCACTTCAAAACGGGCCGTTTTCCCAGCGAATTTTGGATTGGGGTGTTCGGGTGGGAAAGAAACGGTCTCCGCAAACGCATCCCCCTTTTTCTTCCCCACCAGGGCCGTCTCCAATCCTCCCGGGGAGATGGCCTGTCCACCTGCCTGAAGCACCAAACCGTTCCACGGCTCGGACGCTTTTTCATCCGTCGTGACGATCACATCCACCACCACCTGATCGGATATTTCAATGACGTGATCTTCCGGACAGACTTCCAGACTCCCTTGTTCGTTCCGCAGACGTACAAGGGCCGCGTCCACCTGAACGGAGATGGGCTCCGTATGTACATGCACACGGGTGAGACCGGCATATTCCATCGGTGGCAGGGAGGGGGCCACTTCAACCCAGGCCGTGAACGAAAGCGACCGATCTTCACGAAACGTGACCGCTCCGAATTCCGGGTGACCCACGGGAGAGAGTCCGGCCTGATCGATCGCCTTCAGGAAATATTCCGGCACCAGGGTTTCCAGCACCTCTTTCCGAATGTCGGGCAGATATTTTTTATTCAGCAGAGAAATCGGGGCCTTGCCGGGACGAAACCCGGGCAACGCGGCGCGCCTTTGAAATTTGAGCGCCGCCGCACCCAATCTGCCGGAAACGACCTCGGACGGGACCTCGACCGTGAGCGTTTTGGCAACGGAAGAAACATCTTTAACTTGTATATTCATAGGCTTCCGGTACCTTCAACCCGATCTTCGGGCCACATCTTATGGTGCGTGGAAGAGGCTTGTCAACGCAAGCGCGTGGGCACGCGTGGCAAGCGTACGTCACACGGGCGCACACGGCCGAGACAGGGTGACGCGGCCCCGGTCTCCATAGGGCACCCGTGTCACCGGATCGAGTGTGAGCGGAAGCATTTGCTTCAGCCCGTTGTCGAAATGTTCGGGGAAAAAGAGGGTACCCGGCGCCCGTTTTCGGCTGAACCGAACCGGCAGGGAGATCGCCCCCGATCCATTCCGCGCAACCTCCACGATCTCCCCCTCTTCGATCCCCGCCTTTTGTGCATCGTCGGGGTGCATCAGCAGGGCCTCCTTCGAGACGAGGGTGGAAAGCCCCGACGCATAGGTGGACATCCTCCCGGAGTGAAAGAGCAGCTGCCCAATCTGCAAATTGGGCTGCAAATCGGCCTCGCAAGCGGTCAGGGCATATCGGGCCGAATCCACGGGACGCGCGCAATGGGCCGCCACCGCGGCGTGGATCGTATCCCGCGAAACGGCCGGCCATCCCCGGGGCATCGCGAGCGTCCGGGCGCGCCAGACATCCTCCGGGCGGTAGCCGGGCCACGCAGCCCCCATCTTCTTCGCCAGCATCGAGAAAATCTCGCCATCCGGCCTGGCGTTGCCGACCGGCTGGATCGCCTGACGGAATTTTTGAATTTCCCCCTCTTGGTTTGTGAAGTGTCCTTCTTTTTCGGCGTAGGAACATGCCGGCAACACCACGTGGGCCAACGCCGACGTCTCCGATGGGAAGAGGTCCTGGCAGACCAGAAAATCGAGCGACTTGAACGCCTCTGTAAGGTTTTTCTGGGGAAGGGACCGAAGCGGATTCTCACCCACCAGATAGAGCGCCTTGATTTCGCCGCGCGCCACCGCGTCCAGCATCTCGACAAGGGTGTACCCCTGCTCGGTCGTGGGGATGAAACCGGGGAGGTATTCCGGAACGCAACCCATCTCGACCGCCCCCTGCTCGTTGTTCTCTTCCGTCAGGGCCAGGATGCCGCTCCCGGGCCGCCCAACCTGGCCTGCCAAGATCGCAAGATCGCCCAGATTCAGGACATTTCGGTATCCCCCGACACTC
>CAZOFZ010000175.1:0-2684 GCA_964579175.1 uncultured Nitrospirota bacterium
ACTGCGAAAGAAACTGGCAGTCGTTCCGGACGAAGAAAGATCGCTCCCTGGAACTGAAAAGCATCTTCCACGAGTGCCAACCAGGGCGGCGCAAGATCGCCGTCAAGGTGGTGGACATCTTCGGCAACGACACCATGACGATCGTGGGGGTGACGGTAGGAGGTTAGGACATGAGCGAACGCGATCCATTGTTAAAAATACGATTTGAGGGTGAAGCGGTCGGGGAAGCAAAGATATCGGTAGCGCACCTGCTGCGATTCCTTACCAACTTCAATAAGGCACTTCAGCGAATGGGACGAGTCCTTACGGGCGATTCGGAAAGCGTACGTCGTGGCCCACAGCCGAGTAACATTAAAGACGAGGTGGCGCTTGACCTGGTTTTGTTGACCCATGGCAGCCCCGCAGCGGTCCTAGGCTTCGAACGCAGGCAAAGGGAACAGTCCATCCCTGGCCTTGACCTTGGGCTTGAAATATTGGAAAAAGCCATGACTGGATTATCAGCCGTGCAAGGGCCGGACGAGGCTTTGCCATCGGGGTATGATGCGGGTGTGCTAATGGCATGGCGTGATGTGGGGGTGCTTTTCAGTCAGAAAATAAAGAAGATTGAGTTCACCTTAAACCATCGTCAACATCCTGTTACGACAGAGTTTACGCCGCAAGGATTTACCCGGATTCAGGAGCGGATCAAGGGACCGCAGATTAACATCCGTACCCTTGAAGGGCGGTTGCTGATGGCAGACTTCAAGGAACATGGCACGCGTTGCAGGGTTCATCCTTCCGCCGGTGAGCCGGTGCTTTGTCTCTTCGATGAGGAACAGAAGGATGCGGTGCTGGAAAATATACTCCAATATGTTCGCATTGTGGGTGAAGCCAAGGAAGACCCCATTTCAGGGAAAATTACGAGTATCGAGATACATGACATTGAGCAACTGGATGACCGGCAGGACCAGGCCGCCGATCTTTTACCGCAAGGGACACCTATCTCGCGCAATTTTTGGGAGTCGCCAACGTTGGACGAACTGGCACAGGCACAGAACGTAAAACCAATCGCAGACGTACGAGCGCTCTTTGGCACATGGCCTGGCGATGTTGATGACGGTTTTGAAGAGTCGATTGACACACTGCGACATTCGAACATGGCAGGAGGGAAAATGTCATGAGCGATGCCAAGATCATCCTGGATACAAATATCGTGTCCTGTCTAATGAAGGGCCACTGGCTGGCTGAAACGTATGTACCCCTTGTTCAAGACCAACTGCTTTCTATTGCTTTTATCACAAGTAGGCGAGATGTACTTTGGTGCGGAGAAGGCAAATTGGGGTGTCAAAAAGCGTTCTGAGCTGGAGACAACGCTGCGCAACTTTGTCGTCATTCCCTACGACCACGAGATTGCCCGTTGTTATGGACGGCTTGTTGCGGAACGCGAGCGCAAGGGGAATCGAGATTGGCAAGGTGGGCAGCGACCCGTCAAAACGATTTTCGTGTCGCGTTACGCCTGTTATCTGGCTATTCAAAATGCCGACCCAAAGAAAGAAATTGTCGCGCAAGGGCAAACGTATTTTGCCGTTCAGACCCGTCGGCAAGCATGGCGAAGGTGCGCCTGACCATCAAAGAACTCGGGGGAACAATGCCCGAGGGTTTGCCGGTGGCGGAAGGGATCAAGAAGATTGAAGCCAGACAGACGAAACGACTGGGCAAATCGGAGACAACCGCAAAAGAGTAAGCAGGGTCATCGAAAATGGATAAAGTGACCGTCCCTTCGCTGATGGCGCGCAAACGGGGCGGCGGCCCGATTACGACCCGGATCACCGCGTTGACCGCCTACGATGCGCCATTTGCGCGGCTGATTGACGCGGCGGGGATTGACATCCTGCTGGTCGGAGATACGGTCGGCGTGGTGGTGCAGGGGGAGGCGAACACGCTGTGCGTAACGCTGGATCAGATGGTCTACCACACGCGCATCGTGTCGCGCGCCACACGGCGGGCGCTGGTCGTGGGCGACATGCCGTTTTTGTCGTATCAGGTGAGTGTGGCGGAGACGATCCGGAACGCGGGGCGGTTTTTTCAGGAAGGGGGCGCCGCCGCCGTGAAGTTCGAAGGGGGCGCCGCGGTGGCCGATCGGATCGAGGCGCTCACAAAATACGATATGCCGGTCATGGCCCACATCGGTCTGACCCCGCAGTCCATCCACCGGATGGGGGGCTACCGGGTGCAGGGACGTGAGCACCCGGAGCGGCTCCTCGCCGAGGCCAGGACGGTCGAGTCGGCGGGGGCCTTCGCCGTGGTGCTGGAGGGGATTCCGATGACGCTCGCGGCGGAGATTACGAAGTCGCTTTCGATCCCGACGATCGGCATCGGCGCGGGGCCGCACTGCGACGGCCAGGTGCTGGTGCTCCATGACCTTCTGGGGCTTTCCCCGCGTCGTCCCCGGTTTGCGCGGGCCTATGCCGACGTCACCGCTCTCGCTTCGGACGCCTTCTGCCGCTTCAAGTCCGATGTGGAATCGGGCCGCTTCCCCACGGCGGATGAGGGCTACGCGGAGTCGGCATGAGCACGGCCCCACCCTCCCCTGTCCGGAAAAATCTCCTGCTGAAATACGCGGGGCTGCTTCTGATTGGGGCTGCGGCGCTGTTGATATGGATGATTGTCTCCCCGGATGGCCCCCCCGACCCCGCCACGAAGCC
>CAZOFZ010000176.1:0-2637 GCA_964579175.1 uncultured Nitrospirota bacterium
CCCGGATGGTCTACCCCACACGACAGACGACATGCCGCTTCTAAACGCCGACGGCACCCGCGTGACGGGGCACGCGGCCTTCTTCCCCGGGACGACGCGCCCCATGGTGGAACTGGTCATCCGGTGACGATACGCACTCCGCTTGTCGAACGCTTCCTCTCAAAATCCCGCAGGCTGTTCGTGGCCGAGACCGACGGGTTTGGCCTCCGCGCGGCGGTGCTAAACGCGACGCGGGGTGCGGTTTCGTTCGAACGGGTCGTGCAGACGCAGGAGGCCGATCCGGACGCCGCGTTGAGCGAGGTCGTCTCGGCGTTGCGTGCCGACGGCGGTGTGCTGCCCGGCGAGGCGATTTTGCGGACCGCCACGGCGCTCCCGGCGCTCCTCGACCTGCCGGTCTCCCCCTCCGGCCCCCTCCGGCCCTACCCGCAGATGCAGGAGATGGTCCGCTGGGAGATGGAGCCTTTTTTCGTGCAGCGCGTGGGGGTCTGGCCGCTGGAGAAGATTCTGCTCCGGCGCGGGTTTCTTCGTCCGGATCGGATTGAGGAAGCACGGCGGGACATCGCGCGCTACGATCGTCCGGGTGAGAGCGCCACCCACCCTGCGGCCGACTCTCTCCGCCTGGGGGAATGGGCGGTGGCGCGTGGATGGATCACCGCCGCCCAACTGGAAGAATGCCTGGCGATCCAGAAACGGCTTCAGACGACCGACGACGAAATCGTCTGCGGTTGGTCGGCGTTGTTGGACAAATCGGACGCAGGCAGCCCCGAACGTGCCGGACGAAAATTCCCCTGGCTGGTCTGTGGCATCGGCCGTGCCGACCGGGTGCAATGGGTGCAGCGCTTTGGTTTGCAGGGCCTGCTGCTTCAGGGGATCTACCCGCTGGTCGGTTGTGCCGCAGCCGCGCTCAATGGCGATCTGGGCGACGGCGGCATGGTGATCGAGACCCACGGCGACATGATGGGCTGCATGCGTCTTGCGAAGGGCCGCCCCGTTTCGCTGCAAGTGCTCTATCATCCCGTTTTGCACCCTGTTTCGCCTTCGCCGGATGCGGGGACAGACGAGTCGGATCCGTCCGACGTGAAAGAAGGGGCGGTCTACTGGACGGAAGAGGCCGGTGTATCCCCATCGGCCCCGCTGCGACGAAAAGAGTCGCCGATTGGCGTGACGGTCGCACCCGGATTGCTCCCGGTCGGCATGAAGGCGACGACCCTCTCCGGCCTGTTGGGCGCGGCGCGGCACCACTGGAAAATGGCGGGGGGAGAACGGACGGCGTCGGTTCCGGCGTTCGATCCGGGGCCGCCCCTGTGGCTGCGGCCGGAGGTCTGGTGGATCGGGGCGGGGCTCCTGACGCTGCTGCTCATCGGCGGAATGGAGGGCGCGATGGCCATTCGACTCAAGAAACTCCGGCAGCGTCACGCCGAAGTGCGCCACACGCTTTCGGAACGGGAACGAACCGATCAGGCCCTTTTGTCGCTCCAGAAGGAAGTGACCACGCTCGAGACGAAACTCTCCGAGCGGAAGACCGCCCTCCAGTCGCTGGCGGAGCGGCTGCGGGAGGCGGCGACCCGTGGCACGGGCCGCTCCGAACGGATTGCCACGCTGCTCGATCGCGTGACAATGGCATTGCCGGAGACGGTGACACTCACGCGGGTAAGCGACACCTCGGAGGGGATTCAGGTCGGCGCCGACTCCTACTCGGATGCCGATCTTGCCGAGTTCTCCCAGAGGCTTTCCGAGGCGCTGCTTCCGCTCGATCTGCGCATCGAACGGATCGAAACCCGGATGAACGCCGTGCCGGAAACCCCGGACGAGGTGACCCACGCCATGACGCTTCGGCTTACGCAGATTCGGTCGAAGGCGCCCCCGCCGCCCACGAACGCCGGGCCACAAGAATCGCCGTCGCTCATGGACAAAATGGTGGATGGTTTGCGCGGCCTGGTCGGGAAAGAAGCGGACGGTCAACCTGAAGTGGAGGCAAAAGAGGAGGCGGAAGGGGAGAAGGCACCATGAAGCCGCGAGAGCATCTGGGGGTACTGATCGCAAGCCTTCTTCTGGTGGCGGTTTTATATGGCTTTCTGCGCGTCCGTCCCGCCCGGTCGGAGATCGAAACGCTGGAAGGCAATACACGGGAAGCCGAGGCACGTCTTGCGGCAATGCCCTCGCCTGGAGAGCCGATGGGCGACCCGGGACAACTGGAAGCGACACTGCGCGACGTGGAGCGGGAGATGACCCGAGAACAGGCACGGCTCGACGCATTGGAGAAAGGGGTTGTCGCCCTGGACGATCCGGCGGCGCTTTATCGTCTCCAGACGGAGATGAAGGTTTGGGCCCGGAAGTGCGGCATGCGTATTTTGGAGACGTCCGAGTCACCGGCTCCGTCCGACGGTCGGCCAAGACTGAAGCTGCGGGCAGAGACCTCCTATGCCGATTTCCTGAAGTTTCTTCGCGGATTCAGGGAACGCTCCGGCAACGTCACGGTGGCGGAATACCTCCTCGAACCGGCAAAGGTTGCGGAGGAGGCGGGTGCGGGAAGTGGATTGGAAGCGACGATGACGTTGGCGTTTTAGCGGTTCCCTCTCCCCAGCCCTCCCCCGCGTGCGGGGGAGGGAGGATGGGCATGGCATTGGAACCGATCGC
>CAZOFZ010000177.1:0-2627 GCA_964579175.1 uncultured Nitrospirota bacterium
CAGATCCTTTATCAAATCGCCGTCGCCACCGGCGTCGTGATCGCGCTGTTTTAAGACCCGCCATGTCCCATGAATCGCCGGACTATTTGGGGGCACTCATCCGCCGCAAGGGGTGGATCGGGAAGATGATCGGCCTTTCTCTGATCGTTGCGGTTGTCGTCGGCCTGCTGATCCCCGCGCGTTACACGTCAACGGCCAGCATCCTCCCCCCCATCCAGGAGTCCTCCTTCGGCGCCGTCTTTATCAACCCGTCCCAAATCTATGCGGAGAGCGGTTCCATCACCGGTGGACTGGTTGGGGAGAAGTCCTCGTCCGAGTTATGGGTCGGCATGCTCAACAGTCGAGCGATTCAGGAGGCGGTCATCGAACGCTTGAATCTGGTACGGTCGTTCGGTGTGGCGCGTCCATGGGACGTCATCAAAATCTTCAAAGAACGGGTACGCATCAAGAAGGCAAAGGATGACATCGTCTACGTCACGGTGGAAGACACCGACTCCAAACGGGCGGCAGATATCGCCAATGGCTTTATTGATGCGCTCAATGCCCTGAACGAAAAGATCGTGACGGCCGCCGCCGGCCGTGTCCGTGCCTTTGTGGAGAAACGACTTTCGGAAACCCGGCAGCGGCTGGCAGACATCGAGACGGAAACGAGACTGTTTCAGAATCGGCACCGCGCCGTCTATCTGGGTGAACAGTCGGGAGCCATTATTGACGCCGTTGGACGGGTGCGAGGGGAGTTGATGGCGCGGGAAGTGGAACTTTCGGCGCTGCGTTCCTATGCGACGCCGAATCATCCGCAGGTGGAGCTGCTGCAGACGCAGATCGGCGAATTGAAAAGAACCCTCCGGAAGATGGAGGAAGATCAAAAGGGACCGAAGAGCGTCTACATCCCCACCGTGAAGCTGCCCGACCTTTCCATCGAATATGCCCGCTTGCTGCGCGATTTGAAGACGGAGGAGACCCTGTACGAATTTCTGGTGCGGCAATATGAACAGGCCCGGATTCAGGAGGCGAAGGACAGCGTCTCGGTGCGCGTGCTGGACGTGGCCCGCCCGGCGGAGGAACGCACCTCTCCCCGGCGCGCGTTCATTGTATTGACCGCCGCCCTGGCCACGGCCTTTCTCTCCTCTCTGGCATCGTTCTTTATGGAAGAGGTGCGTAAACGGAAAGGCCCCGACCATCCAGACCGGTTTGACGACATGACACCATGACACGATGGTAATGGAGCGCCCCATCCAAGACCTGGAGACACCCCGCGACGCCACCCCGCGCGGCTGGCAGCGCGACCTAACATGGAGCATTGCGGGCCAGTGCGCCCCGGTCCTGGCGGCCATCTTCACCATTCCCGTACTCATCCGGACGTTGGGCGCGGATCGTTTCGGCATCCTTGCGCTGGCCTGGACGTTGGTCGGCTATTTCAATCTGTTCGATCTCGGCATGGGACGCGCACTGGCCCAGGTGGTGGCCGAAAAGCGGGGCCAAAACGATGTCCATCGGATTCCCTCGCTGGTCTGGACAACGTTCCTGTGCATGCTGGGACTGGGGTGTGTCGCCGCCCTGCTGCTGAATCTTGCGGCCCCCTGGCTGGTCTATCGGGCGCTCAAAATTCCGGACGATCTGCACCTGGAGTCGCTTCAAGGCCTTCGACTCCTTTCCGTCTGTATCCCCATCGTGATGGGCGCCACCACCCTGCGCGGCGTCCTGGAGGCCCACGAACGTTTCCGCGAGACCGGCGTACTCCGTATCCTCACGGGGTTCCTCATTTTCCTGGGGCCGATGCTGGTCCTCCCCTTTTCCACGCAACTTCTCCCGGTCATGGCCGTGCTGACACTCGCGCGGGGTCTGGATAGTGCGGCACACCTGTGGCTTTGTACGCGGCTCATCTCCGGGCCGCGCTGGAATGGCTGGAGTGCGCACCGCCTGCTGCCGCTTTTGCGCCTGGGCGGATGGATGACCCTCTCGAATATCGTTTCCCCCCTGATGGTCTATCTGGATCGCTTCTTCATCGGTGCGCTGGTCTCGATGGCGGCGGTCGCCCACTACGCGGTGCCGTATGACATGGTCGCCCACATGGGGACGATTCCCGGAGCACTCGTCGTCATTTTATTCCCCGCCTTCTCGGCCCACTACAAGCCGGATCCGGCCCAAACCCGAAAACTTTTTGGACAAGGGGTGCGGACGGCCGCCATCGCGCTTTTCCCGCTCACCATGATTGTGATCGCGCTTTCGGATGTGGGACTGCGGTGGTGGGTCGGCGCGGAGTTTGCCGACCACGGGGCGCGGGTTTTGCAATGGCTGGCGCTGGGCCGCTTCGTCAACGGCATCGCGCAGATTCCATTGGCATTTTTGCAGGGGATCGGCCGCCCGGACCTCCCCGCAAAACTACACTTGGCCGAACTCCCGCTCTATGCCGCGCTGGCCTGGGGGCTGACCCGCGCATGGGGCATTGAAGGGACGGCCATTGCGTGGGGCGTGCGCGTCGGGCTGGATGCCCTCTTGCTTTTTGCGGTGGCACGCCGTTTTCTGCGCGGCGGCGTGAATGGAGCGGCCTGATATTGATCTTTCAGTAATAAATAATGGGTACGATTCATTCCCCTCCTTATCCAAGGAGGGGTGAGGGGTGGTTT
>CAZOFZ010000178.1:0-2621 GCA_964579175.1 uncultured Nitrospirota bacterium
GCCGGCGAGAAGTCCTGCTGGTGCGAGCCGGGGAAGCCGGGCAAGTGCTGGCAGCGGGGGATGAAGTTGGAGCCGGTCCACCATATCCTGAAGGGGGGGGAGGACAGCATCGGCCCGCTGGAGGCGGTGCAGCGGGTCTATTTCAACATCGGGAGCTGTTCCGAGCAGGGATGGGTCAACCACTTGACAGACCTGCGCCAGGTGGACCCGGCGATGCGCGGCTTCGGGCAGACGCCATTTGACATTGGCCAGACACGCCGGGACTGCGCCAGCTTCCGCGCCATCGAGGACCGTTTGGGGGAGATCCTCAGCTTTTTGGCATCCGCCCGCCCGTCCGATCTGTATCGGGCCCGCGGCCTCAAAGATCGCGCGGCGTTGGCAGCGCAATTGGACAAAGCGTTCGGCCAAGGGGCCGTGGCGCGTGGGCAGGTCGTGTTTTCGCAGATGTGCGCCAAGTGTCATTCCAGTCAGGAGGGCCCGCACGAGGGACGCGACTTTTTCGAGGAGGTCTCCCCCGGATTGCGGAAAGACTGGATGGGAAACGACCGGTTAGTATTGGCCTCCGAGATCGGGACGAACCGTGCGCGGGCGCTCCATTCGAACCACATGAAGGGACATGTCTGGGAGGAGTACGGATCGGAGACGTTGCGCGCCAAGCCGGCCGATCCCAACCTCTCGGAACCGGCGGACGGCGGACGGGGTTATTACCGCAACATCTCGCTGTTGAGCGTCTGGGCACATGCCCCGTTCATGCACAACAATGCCGTGGGGCCGGAGCTGTGCGGTGACCCGGCTAATCCCAACGCCCTGTACCGTTCGCCCTATGTGGGGGACGACGGCAAACCGCTGCCGAACCCGCCCCCCTGCTGGAAATTCGATCCGAGCGTCGAGGGCCGCTTTGCGCTCTATAAGGCCTCGATGGCGGAGCTGCTCAACCCCTCAAAGCGGATTCCCAAGGTGACGATGCTGGACCGCGACCTGGTCTTGCCGGTCGGACCCAAGATATGGGACGGGGAGAATGAGCGGATGCCGATCTCTTTTACACTGAGATTCCCAAAAGGGACGCCGATCGCACGGATCGGGAATTTCCGTCACAAGGAGTTCATCGTTGACCTGGTTTTAAGCCGAACGAAGCCGGATGCGTTGAAGGCCCGATATGTCCAGCGGTATGGGCCCCAGAAGGGAGAGGCGGCGGTGGCCCGAATCCGCGAGGCGGGGGACGCAATCCTGAAAAATCCGAAGGAGGTGCTGACGGTGGCGTCCGATTTGCACGACATTTACGGCAGCAACCTCGACATGATCGAAAACGCGGGCCACCGCTTCGGCGAAGACCTCTCCGACGCGGACAAGGCCGCCCTGACCGCCTTCCTGGCGATGTTGTAAAACGGTGGGGGGCATCGTGCCGATACGACTTCGAGACTATTACTAACCTGGATAACAAGGAGGGGAACGATGCGGGTCTTTCTTTTTATGCTCATTGGGATCGTACTGGCGGGATGTGCCAAAAAGGAACCGCCGGATGTGCCGTTTGCACAGGCGGGGACCGACTTTGCGGAAGTGGAGTATGCCCACCCCCTCTCCGTGGCGGATTTACAGAAGATCACGCCGGAAAACCTGAAGGTGGCCAGTCAAGAGCAAGTGGACCAGATTTACGGGCGGCTTGAGGCCGGGCCGATCCCCGACGGCGCTTTCGAGGGGGCCATCTTCCTCCCCGGTGGGGAGAGCGGGAAGTCCAGGATCGCCGAGATCGTGGGCGGGGGCCTGAAAGGACTTGCGGTCTCGCTCAAGACCCAAAAGATCGAGACGCTGGCCGAGACGCTCTGGAAGGGGAAGATTTTCTACCAGGCGCAGCGTGTCGTGCGCAATCGCTTCGAAGATCTGGCCGCCATTCGCCCCCTCCTGGGCACGGGTGAAATTCAAAAGACGGATCTGGACGGTAAGGATGCCTGGCTTCTCTTTCCAGGCAAACTCTACTGTGGCCAGAGCCTCCTGGACGGGCGGCGCGAGTCGGTCATTATTGACTATGCGTTCAGCGACGAGATTGACGGCTATCGGGAGAACCCGGACATGCTGGCCGGGCGCCACGGGTTCCAGATTCGGGATGAGTTCCGAATGGTGCGCCCCGGCTTCTATCTGGGCCGGGCTTATGTGGGGAAGGTATTCGTCCTGAACTTCACCCTGTACAACAAAAAACAAGCCGAGGGCGGCGAGACCGTCTCCGGCGAACCCTGCTGGCCCGGCGAGCAGCGGCGGACGGCGTAAACGCGGGGTACGGAACGGAAGGAGACCACAATGAACGTGGACGCGATGATTCGAACCATTCAAAAAGAGGTCGGGGTATATGTAGATGGCAAAGCGGGGCCGGAAACGTGGGAGGCAATCCACACCCGCCTTTTTTCGGGCAAGCCGGCGCCGGATGCGAGGCAGAAAGTGGACGACCGCAGCGAGAAGGCGATCGCGACACTTCTTGCCGAGGTACAACCCTATGCCCGTGCGCTGGTCTTCAAGGCGGCCTCGGTCGGTATCGCAATCAAAATCGTCAGTGGGCTCCGGACATATGCCGAACAGGACGCGCTCTACGCCCAGGGCAGAAGCACGCCCGGACCGATCGTGACGAACGC
>CAZOFZ010000179.1:0-2523 GCA_964579175.1 uncultured Nitrospirota bacterium
TCCCCATTCCGACCCAGGCAACCATCTGTCCCAGGGCAGCGGCAAATGCGACGGGGGCGGGGAGATAGCGGATCGCCCAGGGCGCGATCAGGCTCAGGAAGGTGCTGCCGAAGGCCGTGAGGATCACTGTCATCTTGACGGCACGGGAGAGGGGAACGGCGATAAAAAGGTGCGTCAGAACGAGCAGGACGACCCCTTCAACGTAGGCGTGGAAATGGGTCACCTCCAGCAATTCCACAAACTCCTTGGGAAAGGCCATCTCCCCCTCCGCGCCCCGGTAGTGCTGAAGGACCTCGGTGACGTTCGATCCGACCCGCTCCATCGCAATCAGGATAAAGCTGACGTGGCCGACCAGGGCAAAGACCAGAAACAGGCCATAAATCCAGCGGATTTCCAGCGAGGCCTGCTCCAGCCAGGCATTTTTTCGGATGAAGTTCTTCATGGTCCGTACAGCACCTCGAAGAGGGCCAACGCCTTGCGCACCGCATACACGGCCGCGCGGGACGAGAGCGTGGCGCCGCTGATCGGTTGAATGTCCCCGCCCAGACGCAGCGGGTCGGCTTGCGTCTTTCGGATGAACTGTTTCGTGAACCGGGGGTGGCGGACCTCCGAGCCTTCGGATTCTCGATAGATCAGCACCTCCACCCCCAGCACGGCGCCCGTCGGGGCGATCCCGACCAAAAATGTAATCGGACGCTCTTTCCCGATCACCTCCAGGGGGATGGCGTAGCCGACGACGGCGTCTCCCCGCCGTCCAATCCGAAACCGAAATTCCGACTCGGAAAAGGCGCGACCGGCCCGCGTTCCGGCCTGCTCCAACTGCGCCGTCGAGAGGGTGCGCACGTCGGCGTCAAAGCGGTCGGCCTCTGGCATCAGGCCCTTGAGCCCCTCTTCCTCGGTCAGATAGACCACGGCCGCATGGCCCTTCCATGGGAGCGACAGGGGGAGCAACAGGGTTAAGGCGACGCGTACCGCCGACGTCAGAAACCTCCTCCGGCCGGGCTGAAAGGATGGTCTGTCCCCGACAGGTGGGCGCGCGAAGATTGCCATGCGCGGCGCTTGAAGGGGGGGGATGCCCCCTGGGAGGTTGTCGTTCGTCGTCACCCAGCCTTGCGTCTTGGGCAGGCGCGAAAGAAAATCGGATTCGCCCCGGATCAGGGTCGCCGTGGAGAGGGCATCCGCGGAAAGGGCATCCTCCGTCACGACGGTGGCGCTGATGGCCGCACGGGTGGGATAACCCGACCTTGGGTCAATCAGGTGGCTATATCGCCGTCCGTCGCGGATAAAATATCGTTCGTAATCGCCGGAGGTCGAAAGCGCCGCGTTGCGCAGCGGGAGCGATCCGATGACGGCATCGGGGTCCCTGGGGTGGCGCACGGAAATGTTCCAGGCTTCTTCTCCCCAAACCCGCGTGGTGCTGCCGCAGTGGACCATGCCGCGTGCAATCCCCGCCGACTGGAGCACCCGAACGGCCCGGTCTATGGCATATCCCTTCCCGATGCCGCCCAGATCGATCTCCATCCCTTCGGTCAAGCGCTCGACGCCGTCGTCACGGAGCCGCAGTTTTGGGAACCCGACGCGTTGCCGTGCCGCCGCGATGTCGGAAGGGTCGGGCGGATGTTCCATTCCACCCGGTCTGTCTATCCCATCCGGGCCGAATCCCCAGAGCCGGATGAGCGGGCCCAGCGTGGGGTCAAAGGCCCCGTCGCTGATCTCGGCAAACCGGAGCGCCTGGGCCAATACCTCCCGGACTTCCGCGGAGAGCGGGACAATCCGGTCGGGAGAACGATTGAACTGGGAGATCTCGCTGTCCGGGCGATAGACCGAAAGGAGCGATTCGATGCGGGCGATTTCGGAAAAGGCCTCGGAGACGGCCCGTCGGCACGCTTCGGACGTGCCGCCCACGGTGATCTCGACGGGGGTGCCCATCAGGTATCGGATTCGTCGGAGGTAGCGCATGGAGGCGACAGGATAGCACGGGCGGCGCGCCAGATGAAGCAAAAGAATACGGAAGAGGAAGGGTTGCTTAAACGCCTCCTGTGTCATACGGTAGCGCTTGGGCTGCTCGCACATATTGGCCCTTATTTTTCCAAGCAGGAGGATTTACAGGATGACAATGAACACGACGGCAAAGCAGTTACTCGATATAGCGATGCATCTCCCTGTCCTTGATCGGGCGGCTGTTGCGGAAAAACTATTATCAAGCCTTGACATACCCGATCCCGCAATCGATAAGCGATGGGCGGAAGAAGCAGAGGCAAGAATAGATGCTCATGAACGGGGCGAAATGGAGACAGTTTCGGCTGAGGATGTTTTTGGAAAATATGGAAAGCGTTGAAAATTCGTTTTTACAAAGCCGCACAAATGGAATTCGATGCGGCGGTGAAATATTACGAGGCCCAGCTTTCGGGGCTTGGAACCCGTTACCGTCACGAAGTTTTGGAGTCGCTTGAACGCATCAAGCGCTTTCCCAAGGCGTATTCGCCGATCAGTAGGAGAACAAGGAGATGCCTGGTAAGCAGA
>CAZOFZ010000180.1:0-2515 GCA_964579175.1 uncultured Nitrospirota bacterium
CCAACTTGTATATCTTGGTCAGGATTTCGGTCAAATCTTCGGAAATCATATGGGTACGCAGCTCCCTCCCGTTGACGGTTTCCAGCAGTGCATCCAGCTTTTCAGGCGCGCCGATCAGCATCCGAACGAGTTTACGCCCCTTGGAGAGCAGCGCCGCGATCCCGCCACCGTCGCGAACCCATCGCTGGGCATGGGGCCGGGCCAACTCGATAATATTCAAATCGGGGTCCAGCCGGGAGCAGAGCCCGTTGAGCATGCCGACCGTCCGTCCCACCAGGATAAAATGGTTGGGCACCTGAAGCGACGGAACC
Source organism: uncultured Nitrospirota bacterium (assembly GCA_964579175.1). GTDB lineage: Bacteria > Nitrospirota > Nitrospiria > SBBL01 > CAZOFZ01 > CAZOFZ01. Next base: position 312 of record CAZOFZ010000180.1, read on the forward strand.
GCGCGGAGGATGACGGCGCAGTCTTCGGCGATCTGCCGGATCGTGATTTTCTGGAACGCGCTGGGGTGGGTGTCGCGATAACGTTCCATAAAGAACGAAACCACCTTCTCGATCTGTCCCAGGCGGTCGGTCCGCTCGATGAATCCCAACTCCAGCAAGGCGCGCGCAATGTTCGGAACGTCCCGGTCGATAATGGCCAGGATCATCTTTTTCACGCCGCCGTGCACGTCCGGGCCGATCTCCTGCATCAGCCCGAAATCCACGAAGACCAGCTTCGGCCCCGGCCGGACGAAGAGATTGCCGGGATGGGGGTCCCCGTGGAAAAAACGGTGCCGCAGAATCTGGATCATATACGATTCCGCCAGCAGCGTCGCCACCGATCGGGGGTCAATGCCGGCCTGCCGAAGCATCTCCATCTGCCCGATCTTGATCCCCTCCACATATTCCAGAGTGAGGACGCGCGGCGTTGTATGTGCCCAGATCACCCGCGGGACGACGATCCGGTCGTCGTCGCTGAAGTTTTTTCCGAACCGCCCGGCCTTGTGACCTTCGGCAATGTAGTTCAACTCCTGATGAACGATCCGCTGGAATTCGTCGTAGAGGAGACCGAATCGGATATGGGGGAAAATTTTTTGGAGCGCCAGGACAATCCATCCGATCGCCCGCAGGTCGCATGCGACCACCGCTTCGATGCCGGGATATTGTACCTTGACCGCCACCCGTTCCCCCGCCCCCGGAGTCTCCCCCGAAGAGGTTCGTAGACGCGCTTCGTGCACCTGTCCCAGGGAGGCTGCGGCGATCGGGATCGGATTGAAGTCCTGAAAGACCTCCTCCGGCGGCGCACCCAGCTCTTCGATCAGTCGCGCCCTGATCTCCGAAAAAGGGGAGGGAGGGACCTGGTCTTGCAGTTGGGAGAGGGTGTCGGTGTAGGGCGCGGGAAGGAGGTCCACGCGCGCGCTGATGAACTGCCCGACCTTGATCAACAAACCTTTGAGGGAGATCGCCGCGTCTTTGAGCAGGAGGGCATTCTTCCGGTGGATGGCCGTTTTGCGGGTCTCCCGACAGAGCGCCGAAAGAAACGGGGAGACCAGACCATGGACAGCATACCGAAGCAAGATTCGGACGGCCACCAGGACAATCCGGAACGCCCGGCCCCGCAGCCCGATTCGGGAATCGTCTGTCGTCACGTCACGGTCCATCCATCGGCCACGCGGGGTTCGTAGAGTATCTGGATGACGTTTCCGTCCGGGTCGCTCATGTAGAACGAATAGCTCCCGTCGCGATGTTCCCGCACGGCTTTCAGGATCGGCACCCCGGACTGCGTCATTTTTTCGGCGATGCGATCCACGTCCGCCTTATTTCGGACCATGAATCCGAAGTGATCCAATCGGCCCGTTTCGCAAGCCGGCGTCATCTCATCCGCTCGATGCAGGGCCAAATTATCCCCCCCGAAGCTTAGATAGACGTTTTCCGGGTCCGGCACCCAGACGGCCTGCATTCCCAGCAGGCCCTCGTAAAAGGCACGGGCGCGCGACATGTCGGAGACCCGCAACGCAAGGTGTCGGAGGCTTAAGCGGGGCGGGGTGTCGTTATCCAACGTTGTTTGCCCTAAAAAAGAACCTAAAGCAGATCGATGAGTTCTTCGAATTTTTGTTGTGCTTCGTGGGAGACCCCTTCCTGTTCCAGGTAGGGGAGTTCCAGGAAGTCCTGTCCGTAGAGATTCCCCTGGCGCTGGAAGCGTTCGCCCATCCAGACGAGGCGCTCGCCGATCCGAATCCGTCGTGCGATCGTCTCGATCTCTTCCGGAGGGAGGCCATATTCCTGGGCCAGCGCGTCCACAGATTCACCGGCGGCCAGCCTGCGCAGGAGATGCTTGTCGCCGCGCAGCGGAGCGGTCAGAGCCGAGACGTCCAGCCAGACCTCCGTGCCCACCACTTTAACCGCGTAACAGGCAATTTTCCGCTTCGGTGCAGACGGCATCGCACCCGTTCGGATGTCGAACTGCCACAGATGCCAGGGGCATGCCACGATGCCGTTCTGAACCAGGCCATCGCCCAGCGGTCCGCCTGAATGCGGACAGCAGTCGTCAATGGCATAAATCGTTCCGTCCACATTGAACAGCGCGATGGTGCGCCCTTCCACCTCGATCCGCCGTCCCCGCTCTTTTGGAATGTCGGACAGCTCGGTTACTTTTACAAATTCGG
>CAZOFZ010000181.1:0-914 GCA_964579175.1 uncultured Nitrospirota bacterium
GGAGTGGGACGTGCTCTATACCACGATCCTTTCGCGCAAAGCGGAGCCGTCTCCGGACTCTTATACCTCCCGGTTGTTCGAGGGAGGGCTGGACCGCATCCTGAAGAAGGTGGCGGAGGAGGCGGGGGAATTTATCATCAGTGCAAAGAACGGTCAAAACGAGGCCATTGCCCATGAAGCGGCAGACCTCCTCTATCACCTGTTTGTCGCCCTGGCCGATCGGGGCGTTTCGTTGCGTGACGTCGAGACCGTGCTGCGTGCCCGGTCGTCTCAATCGGGACTGGCCGAAAAACGGGCCCGTCGGCGCGCATCGCCCACGAAAGGAGGATGACGAAAATGGACGACTGTCTTTTTTGCAAGATTATCGCGGGGAAGATCCCCAGTAAAACGGTCTATGAAGATGACGACCTGATCGCCTTCGAAGACATCCATCCCCAGGCGCCGGTCCATCTGCTGGTGGTGCCCAGGCAGCATCTGGTGAATCTCTTCGACGCCGACGCGGAACATCGAAACGGCCTGATCCAGATGCTCCTGATTCTGCCGAAACTGGCTGCGGAACGGGGACTTTCCGATTTTCGCACGGTCATCAATTCCGGCAAGGACGCGGGGCAAAGCGTCTTTCATCTCCACGCGCATCTCCTGGGAGGCCGCCCCTTCCGCTGGCCGCCGGGATAGCGAAGTTACTGAGGTGGACATGCTCAAGAAGTGGGTGGAGTCGTTTTCGCGTCAGACCGTTTTGGTGGTGGGCGACCTGATGCTGGACCGTTATATTTGGGGGGCCGTTTCGCGCATCTCCCCCGAAGCGCCCGTGCCCGTGGTAAACGTGTCGTCCGAGTCCGTTCGGTTTGGTGGCGCAGGAAACGTGCTGCATAACATCCTGTCCCTGGGGGGCCGGGGGATCATTGCGGGGGTGG
>CAZOFZ010000181.1:924-1259 GCA_964579175.1 uncultured Nitrospirota bacterium
CATCCCCGGAACAAGGGGTGGGTGCCAGGCCTCACGAGGACGCGAAGCCGGGGAAAAAAGAGGGAGGGAGGTGCGCGATCAATCCTTGTTCAGTCGAAGGCCCCCGATCTCCGAGGAGTTCGCCCTTTCGGAATCCATCGTGGTCTACCCGGGTGACTGCCTTACTTTGCTGAAGACCATTCCGGACGGATCGCTCCAGCTTATTGCCACGTCGCCCCCCTACAATATCGGCAAGGAGTACGAGAAAAGACTTCATTCCGATCTCTACCTTCGCCAGCAGGCAGAGGTCATTTCCGAGTGCGCGCGTGCATTGTCCCCGCGAGGGAGTATTTGCT
>CAZOFZ010000181.1:1269-1737 GCA_964579175.1 uncultured Nitrospirota bacterium
GTCCGACGACTATGTGTTCAATCTCGATCCAGTGCGGATACCTCAAAAATACCCCGGGAAGAAGTATTTCAAAGGCCCAAAGGCCGGCCAGTATTCCTGTAACCCCCTGGGCAAAAATCCGGGTGACCTGTGGGCGATTCCGAACGTCAAGAACAACCACGTTGAGAAAACCGAGCATCCTTGTCAATTCCCGGTCGAGCTTATCGAACGGTTAGTAATCTCCCTCACGAACGAGGGAGATTGGGTCTTCGATCCGTTCCTCGGGACCGGAACGACTATCATCGCTGCCATTCGGCATAGCCGCCGAGGCGTGGGTGCAGAGATCGTCCCCAAGTACGTGAAGCTTGCACGAGAGAGGATTCGGCAGGAGTTGGAAGGAACTTTGCGTACCCGCCCTATGAATCGCCCTGTCTATGACCCTGTCGAAGCGGGGAACAGTCTCACCGTCGCTCCTTGGAAGAAGGAGAC
>CAZOFZ010000181.1:1747-2503 GCA_964579175.1 uncultured Nitrospirota bacterium
TCACAAGCCAACCCTTTGGAAGGAAATACAAGGCGTGGTCTCCTCGGTGGACGCCCATAAATGTCGCACCAAGGTATCCAAAGAGAAAACGATGAAAGGCGAGCTTCTGTTTAGCCCGATTGATATGAATGCCGCGTTCAAGCGCCTTCTTCGCGCAAAGGCATGGCAAGAAAACCGGGTAAGCTACTGGGTCACACGGAGCGAGAAGCTGATCCGGAAAACGCTGACGATGTCCCCCGATGAACAAAAAAGGGAGATTGAAGCAGCGGGCGAGAAGGCAATTTATAGCTACAACCAGACTGACTTCGTGAAGGATCGCGTGGCTGTTGAGGTTCAATTTGGAAAGTATGCGTTCGTTGCATATGACCTCTTTGTAAAACACCTTGCTTTCTACATAGGCGACCATATTGACGTTGGAGTCGAAATACTTCCGATGAAGTCTCTTCAAAGCCAGATGAGTTCCGGTGTCGCCTATTATGAGGGAGAGTTTTACAACGTTGTTCGCCAGGGCCGAGGCGTTCCGGCTGTCCCGCTCGTTTTGATTGGTATCGAACCATGAAAATGCGGACAGCGCTTTGCGCTGCTACTGAACCGGAGCGCGCGGTGAAATCCTTACAACGGGCCGGTTTCCCATCCGATTCGGGGCCGTTTTCACGAAATTGATCGAGGTGGACATGCTCAAAAAGTGGGTGGAGCAATTTTCGCGTCAGACCGTTCTGGTGGTGGGCGACCTGATGCTGGACCGTTATATTTGGG
>CAZOFZ010000182.1:0-2444 GCA_964579175.1 uncultured Nitrospirota bacterium
GTCCATTCCCCCCGCCGCCCCGAAATCCACCCGGCCGATCCGTTCGGTGACGTGGTCTCCCGGAATCAGATCCACGACGATTTTTTTGGCCTCTCCCCCGGCTGTGACGGTAATCTCGTCTCCCTTATTCGCATCGTGGAGATGATACCGCACCTCGTAATACCCACGGGCATCGGTCGTCGTGCTCTTCTTGTCCCCCTTGTGCTCGGCGACAACGGGAATCTTCTCTCTCGCCTTCCCCGTCGCGTCCCGAACATAGCCTTTCACCGTATAACGATGGTCGGCCTCATGCTCGGCCGAGGCCCATCCCGTAGTCAGGAGAAGGAGGACAACGACAAATCCCGCATGGGCACCCCTAAAAACCGTCGCGAGCGGTCCGAATGCAAGGCGCACGGCGCACAGGAACCGCAATGTACATGGAAGTACATGAGGATTCCGAGCACCGTGCAACGCCGCAGTCGGATCGCGCAGCAGGTTTTCAGAGGTGCCCTCATGGCCGACCACCGCGCGACTCCGGAGGACCTTCGGCGGGCGCCTTGAGCGTGCCGAGATAATGGGTGATGGCCAGGGCGTCCCGATCCCGCAGTTGGAAGTTGGGCATCTTGGTGTCGGGCTTGATGGCTTGCGGATTTTTGATCCACTTGTAGATATAGTCAGGACGCAGCCGGAACCCGGCGCGGCTCAACGAGGGACCGACTGCACCGCCCGTGCCGTCTATCGAATGGCAGGCGATACAGCCGTACTTTTCCTCGAATAGACGCTTGCCGATCCGCACCATCTTTTCCTGCGCCTCTTCCGGCGTGGGTGGCGTCTCTCCCTCTTCGGCCTCAATCGGGATCGTCAAATCCACCTTCATGATCCGAGGGAATTTGGGCCGTTCGGCCGAGGCGTCGGCAGGCACCACCACGGGCTTGTCATTTTTATGGAGCGTTCGCAGGTGCACAACCAGCGCCCAACGTTCCCGGTCGGACAAAACGGCCCCAAACGGCGGCATGTAGGGCGACTTACTGATTCCCGCGCCCCCCTTCGTGATCGCCTCGAAAAGCTCATCGTTCGTGCGACCCGCCATGTATGCCTCGGCGCCATCGGTATGGTCGCGCGGCTTCGGATCGAGGTTGGATGCGTTAAAACCCTGCCCGTTGCCCTTCGTCCCATGACAATGCGTGCAATAATAGGAATAGAGCGCCTTCCCTTCCTTGGCCACCGGATCGCCGCACCCAGACAACGCCAGCAGTGCCATGCCGCACACCCCCAAAACGATCCCACGAACCGTCATCACTCCCCTCGTCATACTCAGCACACCTCTAACTGGAGACGCTCTACAGATTGCCCGATTTGGCCTTGCGCACCAGGAAGAACTCCAGCCCGATGGCGGCCAGGAGCCAGCCGATCGCCTTGCCGTAAACCGATGTCGGGACCTTCTTTTCGATCAGCACGTAATACCACGACGAGATGGAGCGCTGAAGACCGACCTCGCCGTTGAACCCATCCCACGCATGGAAGGAGATCGGCACGAACGCGCCCGGCTCGATCGGCGTCATCGTCGCGGGATCGCTCGACTCAAGCGGACGCTTCATCACCACGCGCCAGCGCCCGTTCGAGAACACCCCTTTCCCCATGACGACCTGATCTTTCATCGGCTTGGCGTCCGACTTCGGTCCGTTGGAGAGCAGAAACTCCACCGGCGTCTTCCGGGCCGCGTCTTCATTCCAGTCGGCCTTCCAATGCCAGACGTTGACCGGCTTGCCCGACTGCCCCAGCACAAAGTGTGGAAGTTCGGGACTATTTGGAATTTTGACCCCCATCTGAATGGCCACGCCATCCCGATATCCGGTCGGACGGTTCTCGGCGGGATAGAGCACCGGGTAGGTCGCGTAGGAATCGGCCTCCTTCTTTTCGATCGGCGGCGGGTCGGTGTGCTCTATATCTTGGAAACGGTCCTCCCACTCCAAGTGGAAACCGATCTCCTTGTCGTTGTAGACGACGCGCACCGTCATCAGATCCACCGTCGGCGTCTGAAGGCGCGGCGGGAGCGTTACCTGCCCGCTCATCGGCACGTCGAAATAATTGACACCTTCCCAAGACTTGTCGTTCGGATCGAGTGAAATTTCGCCCTCAATCTTCACGGGCTTCATCACGACATCTTTGAAATCCTTCAAGTTCTTCTGGATGGATTTCACGTAGTGCGCTACGTTCCAGCGTTCGGCCTCGGTGAGCTTTTCCTCGAACGAGGGCATGCCGGAGAAGAAGATGCCGGTCGTGATGCGCGTAAAGATGTGCTTCGTTTCGTTGCCCCCCTTATAGAGCCACGACTTGGTCAGGTCGCGCGGCAGCACCGGGTTCCCCATCTTGTCGCGCAGGGCACGCGCCAGCGGCCCATCCCCGCGCCCTTCCATGCCGTGGCAGACAAAGCAGCCCGCCTTGCCCGCGTCGTGGAAGATGTC
>CAZOFZ010000183.1:0-2377 GCA_964579175.1 uncultured Nitrospirota bacterium
AGGGGGAGTTATTCAAGGGCCCGCATGGCACCCACATCTCCAGGAGATTTGACAGGACGGTTGCCCTAAAACCCTCCTCCACCGGACGGCTTGCAATTCCGACGATAAATTGACAGGATGGCGGCCTGCTTGATTGTAAGGTATCCGCCCATTCCAATTGCGCCGACACGGCCTGTATGCTCCTCCAACAACTGATAAACGGCGTCACGCTGGGGGCTGTCTATGCCCTGATCGCCCTGGGTTATACCCTCGTCTATGGCATTCTGGAGCTGATCAACTTCGCGCACGGCGAAATCTATATGATCGGCGCCTACCTGGGCATCCTCTATCTGACCCTTTTATCGGGGATTGCACAGTCGCACCCGTTTTGGGCCCTGCTCTGTGTCTTCGTCCTGTCGGGCCTCACCTGCGCGGGCTACGGGATCACCATGGAACGGGTTGCCTATCGGCCGCTCCGTTCGGCACACCGTCTCTCCCCCCTGATTTCGGCCATCGGCATTTCGATCTTTCTCCAGAATTACGTCATGCTGACACAGGGATCGGCCGATAAGGTCTTCCCCCATCTGCCACAGACGGGGGCTGCCGCGCGAAGCGTCCTGCCCTCTGCAGGAGTCAGCGGCATCCAGATGTTTATCATCGCGTCATCCATCCTGCTGATGGGGGCGCTTCATCTGTTTATTCGAAAGACCCGTCTGGGACAGGCCATGCGGGCGACGGCCCAGGATCGGACGATGGCCGCGCTCTGCGGCATTCCGATTGACCACGTCATCGCGGTCACCTTTTGCATCGGATCGCTCCTGGCGGCGGCCTCCGGCGTCATGGTGGCGATGTACCAGGGGGTGGTCCACTTCTCCATCGGCTATGTGGCCGGCATCAAGGCATTTACGGCGGCGGTGCTGGGGGGAATCGGATCGGTCCCCGGCGCGATGGTCGGCGGATTCGTGCTGGGCCTGGTGGAGAGTCTGGGATCGGCCTACATCTCCAGCGAATTCAAGGATGGCTTCGCATTTCTGATCCTGATCGTCGTCCTGATCGTGCGACCGACCGGTCTATTGGGAGAAAAAACATGAGGACACCTCGCCCATGATCCGAAAAGCGTCCCTCTCCCCAATCCTTTGGGGACTCTGGCTGGGGTTTTTGGCCTGGCCCTTCACGGGGTGGCGCACTGCGGCCTGGCTTGCGGTCGGCGTGGCACTGGGACTTCCGTTATGGCACCGCGCCGAGGGGGCCGCAGGCCGCTTCCGGGATATCCCAGCATGGTCGTCAACGCTCCGTCGCGTGGGGCGTTCCGTGGCCGCGCGCCGATGTGGCATCGTCCTGCTGCCGATTCTGCTCCTGTTTTTGCCCCTGTTTTTGAACAATTACTACATTGACACACTGGGCCTTGCGGCGCTCTACGCGATTTTGGCCATCGGACTGAATGTGACGGTCGGTCAGACCGGCCTGCTGGATTTGGGTTATGCCGCATTTTATGGGATTGGGGCCTATCTCTATGCCCTGTTGTCCACCCGAATCGGCCTTCCGTTCTGGCTGGGTCTGCCGCTGGGCGGGGCGCTGGCCGCCCTGTTCGGTCTGGCGCTGGGGCTGATTACCCTGCGGCTTCAGGGAGACTACCTGGCCATTGTCACCCTCGGATTCGTCCAGATCGTCTACCTGGTGTTAAACAACTGGGACACCGTGACCCACGGCCCCAACGGCATCCTGCAAATCGGTCGCCCCGCGCTCGCGGGGTTCCAGTTCAATAAACCTGTACATTTCTATTACCTGGCCCTGTCGTTGCTGGCCCTGACGGCGCTCGTTGTACACCGGCTGACCCACTCCCAGGTGGGACGGGCCTTTGTGGCCATCCGGGAAGACCCGATCGCCGCTGCGGCCATGGGGATCAACGTTACGCGGATCAAGATTTTCGCCTTTGCGCTGGGGGCTGGCATCGCCGGGGTCGCGGGGGTCTTCTTTGCCGCAAAATATACCTTCGTCTCGCCGGAGAGCTTTAACTTTCAAGAGTCGGTTCGTATTCTCTCGATGGTTGTGCTGGGGGGGATGGGGAGCCTCCCCGGCGCCATCCTAGGCGCCGCGCTGCTGACACTCCTGCCGGAGCTTTTACGGGAGTTTTCACATTATAGAATGCTGATCTTTGGGATCACGCTGGTGATTATGATGCGTTTTCGTCCGCAGGGACTTTTGGGGAGGCCTACATGAATACCGCTCCGGATGTGGGGCCGAATGCCGCGCCGACGCCGTCTTATCAATATCTGACCACCCCCGCAGAGCAGGGAGCGGCGGTGGCGTCGTTGCGCCCCCTGTCGGTCATCGGGGTGGACACGGAGGGGGCGTCACTCTATCGCTATCGGGATCGGGTCAGCCTTATCCAGGTATC
>CAZOFZ010000184.1:0-2372 GCA_964579175.1 uncultured Nitrospirota bacterium
GGTTGCGGGGGTTGCGGAGGATGAGGGGTGGATAACCGACATTCCGCCATGGGCGTCGGCATCGCATTTCGGGAACCGTTTCTCGCCGAGCTTTTTTTGCAACGGCGGGGGATCGATTTTCTGGAGATCACGGCGGATCATTACTTCGATGCCGGTTTCCGCAAAGAACAGGAATTGGAACTGCTGGCCGAGCATTTCACCCTCATTCCGCACGGCTTGGACTTGTCTTTAGGCAGCGCGGAAGGGCCCGATTTTTCCTATCTAAAAAAAATGGCGCGGCTCGTTTCGCGTCTCGACCCGCCCTGGTGGAGCGAGCATTTGTCCTTTACCCACGCCGGCGGCATCGCCATCGGTCACCTCGCCCCGCTGCCCTACACCCGTGAAGCGGTGAAGGTCTTTGCGCGCAACGTGGCGCGGGTACGCGAGTTCATTTCCACGCCGCTTATTCTGGAGAACATCACCTATCTGCTCGGCGTCCCCGGCGCGGAGATGGACGAAGCCGGATTCGTGGCGGAAGTCTTGCGCGAGACAGATTGCGGCCTCCTCCTGGACGTGACCAACCTGCACATCAACGCCGCCAATCACGGTTACGACGTGGACGATTTTCTGTCCCGCATTCCGTTGGAGCGGGTGGTGCAACTCCATTTCGTCGGCGGCCACCGGCACGGGGGCGTCTGGATCGACAGCCATTCACGCCCTACACCCGACGACGTCTGGACGGTCATGGAGAAAGTGCTGGCCCGTGCGCCGGTGAAAGGGGTGATTCTGGAGCGGGACGAAAACCTGCCGCCGTTTGGCGAGTTGGTGGCGGAGCTTGCGCGCGCCCGCGAGATCGGGAGGAAGTACGGGCGATGGGCCTGACCGAGGTACAAAGCGTCTTGGCGCGGCTTTACACCGATGCGGCGTGGCGCGAGGCATTTTTCGCCGAACCGTTGCAGACCGGCGGTACCGCCGGTCTCACGCCCGAAGAAGCCGCGCAGTTGGCCAAAATGGAGGCGTCCGATGTCGCTTTCTTTGCCCTCACGTTACACCAGAAACGGCTGAAGCAGATCCACAAACTCCTCCCCCTGTCGCGCCGGGCATACGGCCAAAACTTCGACGCCTGTTTCCGCGCCTACGCGGAAGGCTACCTGCCGGACGGCACAAAAAAGCACCGCGACGATGCCACGTCGTTTGCGAAATACCTCAAAAAAAATCGGCCATCCGATGCGCCGGATTATGCCGATACGGTGCTGCGCTACGAAGCGACGTGGCTCTTGGCCCGTCAGCCGAAGCCCGTTCTTCGCGTCTGTCGTTTTCGCTACGCGCTCAAGCCGTTGCTGCGCAGCCTCTCCACGCCGGACGCCAAACCGCAGGCCGTCGCCCGCGAAAGTTTAGCCGTCTGGATGCATCTCGCACCATCCGCCGAACTCTACCACTGGATATGGCGGTAACTGTCACCGCACGGACGCGTCCTATAATTCGATGCGGCTCTGGTCGCCGATGACGAATTTTTGCGTACGGGGTCGCACGCTTCCCAGGGACAGTTCGACCTCCCGTCCCAACAGACTCTTCTCGATCCGCACATCCACGTCCGTAATCCGGCAACGATCCAGAATAATGCTGTACTCCAGTTCGGTGTTCCGAATCCGGCAATCCCGTGCGATCGCGGTGTAGGGACCGATATAGCTGTGCTCGATTACGGTGCCGCTTCCGATCACGACGGGCCCCCGAATCTGGCTTCGAATGACGCGGGCCCCCGGCGCAAGCACGATCTTCCCCCGTAACTCGCTCTCGGCATCCACCTCTCCGGCAATGGCGGTCTCTCCTTCCGTCTGGACGATCTGGTCCAGCACAAACCGGTTGGCCTCCAGCAGGTCTTCGGGCTGTCCCGTGTCTTTCCACCACCCCGTCACTTCGGAGTAACTCGGCGGATCGCCCCGCTGAATGAGATACTGGTGCGCATCGCTGATCTCCAACTCGCCCCGCGCACTGGGCTGAATGGCCTCGACCGCGTCGAAGATGCGATGGTCATACATATAGATGCCGGTCACGGCATAGGGGCTTTTGGGATGGCGCGGCTTTTCCTCGATGCCCACGATCCGGCCTGCCCGAAGCTCGGCCACGCCAAAGCGTTGCGGATCGCGCACCTTCGACAGCACCAGATGGCAATGCGCACCCGCCTCCGTGAATGCCTGAACGAATCGGGCAATCCCCCCCACGATGACGTTATCCCCCAGATAGAAAACGAACGGTTCCTGCCCGATAAAATCCCGCGAAATCTTGACCGCGTGGGCCAGACCCGCGGGGGTCTCCTGCACAATGTATGAAAAATGGGCGTTCCACCCGCTTCCATCGCCCAGGGCATCCCGGATTTCATCGGCCGTTTCCGG
>CAZOFZ010000185.1:0-2360 GCA_964579175.1 uncultured Nitrospirota bacterium
CCCATGTTAAAGTTCCCGATTTTTATGGACAATCATTCCACGACACCGATGGACACGCGTGTCCTGGAAGCCATCCTGCCTTATTTTACCCAAAAGTTCGGGAATCCGGCCAGTCGGAACCATGCCTTCGGGTGGGAGGCGGAGAAGGCGGTGGATCGGGCGCGCGCGCAGATTGCGCAATTGATTCACTGCGATCCCAGAGAGCTGATCTTCACCAGTGGTGCCACCGAGTCCGACAATCTGGCCCTCAAAGGGGTTGCGGAAATGTATCGGGACAAAGGCAACCATATCATCACGGTGGCCACCGAGCATAAGGCAATTTTGGATACGGCCAAGCGGCTTGAAAAAATGGGACTTTCGGTTACTTATCTGCCCGTTGCTTCCAGTGGGTTGCTGGACTTGGATGCGCTTCGGGAGGCCATGACCGACAGGACGATTCTGATCTCCGTCATGATGGCCAATAACGAAATTGGCGTCCTTCAGCCGGTGGCCGAAATCGGTAAAATTGCAAAAGAACGAGGGGTGCTCTTCCACTGTGATGCCACGCAGGGGGTCGGAAAAATTCCGGTGGACGTCCAGGCGATGGGGATTGATTTGATGTCCTTCTCGGCGCATAAAATTTATGGCCCCAAAGGGGTGGGTGCGCTCTACGTCCGTGGAAAGAATCCGCGCGTCCGGATTGCCCCGTTGCTAGATGGCGGCGGGCATGAACGGGGGATGCGCGCCGGCACGCTAAATGTGCCGGCGATTGTGGGATTCGGCGCAGCCTGTGAACTCTGCGAAAAAGAGATGCCGGAGGAGACGGTGCGCCTGGCCCGCCTGCGGGATCGGCTTCAGAATCGGCTTCTTTCGGAATTGGACGAGGTCTACCTCAATGGACATCCGACGCTGCGCTTGGCCCAGAATCTGAATATGAGCTTTGCCTACGTGGAGGGGGAATCGCTCCTGATGGGGCTCAAGGAGGTGGCCCTCTCGTCTGGATCGGCCTGTATGACGGCGGCGCTTACGCCTTCCCATGTGCTCCGTAGTCTGGGGATGGGAAGCGATCTGGCCCATTCGTCGCTGCGGTTTGGCTTGGGACGATTCAATACGGAAGAAGAGGTGGATTATGTCGGTCAGCGGGTCATCGCTGCGGTTCGACGCCTGCGCGGCCTATCCCCCCTCTATGAGATGGCCAGGGCAATGGCCAAGGACAGGATTCGTTTGCCTGCGGCCGTATAAATTAAATGTGGAGGTTCCCGTATGGAAACACAGAGTGCACCTATTTTGGCCCTGACGCCGAATGCGGTCCGGGCCGTCAAAAGGATCATCGCACGAAAAAATCTGGGCCAGGCCGCGTTACGTGTCCGGGTGGAAGGCGGCGGCTGTTCCGGCCTTTCGTATAAGCTGGAGTTTGACACCGAGACCACGGCACAGGACCTCCTGATGGAAACCGAGGGTCTTCGTGTGCTGGTGGACGCCCAAAGCGCCGTCTACCTCGAGGGGATGACGCTCGATTTCAGCGATGCGCTGGTGGGCGGGGGCTTCAAATTCCAGAACCCCAACGCGAAGAAGAGCTGCGGCTGTGGCGAATCGTTCGCGGTCTAACAGGCCCTCGGGACAGAGTGGATAAACAGCGTGGATAAAATGGAAGTGAAACCTCGGTTCAATGACAGGGTACTGGTCTGGCTGGAACGGGGAGATCGCGGCATTTACACGATGATCGCGGTCGCCCTGATCTTCCTGCTGGCGGCGGCATTTCTGTTCTCGTGGACGGAGTTTTTCCGGCACGTTCTGGAAGCGCCACTCAAATCCATCTCCGCGCTCATCAGCGAAACGCTGGTTGCCTTGATCATTCTGGAAGTGCTCGGTACGGTCATTAATTATCTTAAAGTCCGCACCATCCGTCTGGAGCCGTTCTTCTATATCGGGATCATTGCATCCATCCGGCGCATCCTGGCCGCCGGGCCCCACCACGGCTTTACGGAAGAGATGGGTCCCGCCGATTTCCAGCAATATCTGTGGGACATTGGCATCAACTCCGTTGCGATTGTCCTGTTAACGATTGCTCTCTTCCTCTTTTCACGGCAGCAAAAAGCGGTGGTCTAAAATCGTTCCTCCGATGCAATTCGTCTTCACGCTGCTCCTTGGCCTGCTCGCGGGCCTCCTTGCGTCGTCCGGTCTTTGGGCGAGTCCGATCGAGTCGGTGACGCTTTCGAATGGCCTCAAAGTCATCTTGATGGAGGAACACAAGGCGCCCGTCGTCACTTCACAAGTCTGGTACAAGACCGGTTCCCGCAATGAAGTCACGGGCCTCACCGGCTTGTCGCACCTGCTCGAACATATGATGTTCAAGGGGACGCCGCAGTATGGCAAGGGGG
>CAZOFZ010000186.1:0-2345 GCA_964579175.1 uncultured Nitrospirota bacterium
TGGCCGCTTCGAGCAGCCGCCCGAACTTCATTCGTTCGTTGCAGCGGACACAGGGATTCGGGGTTTGACCGACGAGATAGGTGTCGCAGAAATCGTCGATGATTTCACGCTGGAACGCGGCCTGAATGTCAATGGAATGATGGGGGATGGACAACTGTTTCGCCACGTGGCGGGCCAGTCCGATCTTGCAGCAGGAACGGTCCTGCCAAGGCTTTTCGTCCTCCTGCACATCTTTCCAGAGGGTGAGGGTCACGCCGATAACGCGGTACCCCGCTTCCTGCATCAGCGCCGCCGCCACGGCGGAGTCCACCCCGCCGCTCATCCCAACCACAACTGTCTTCTGCATCTTCCCCAATCCCCCGCGATGAAGCCATGTTTACTTATCGTTCCGTTCTTGACAGCGATGATGTCGACAACAGAGAAGAACCATTGCTCCTCATGCCAAACGCGGCGAATCTGCTTCGCGCCAAAAACAACGATTTTCCCGACCGAATCTACGGGTGACTCTTGGCCCATCATGCGTCTCCTTTCTGAAGGCGAGTGCGGATTGCATTTTGCGCGTTCCGTGGTCTTGGCCAGATGGAACGCCACTTCATGGTTCGATACCAACAAGAATCAGCGGAACCGCTGGTACACCCCGGCCTTGACGAATCACGTTGTAGAACTCGCCCTCGTAATAGGCGACCCCTGAACTCATCTGGGCTTGCAGGGACTTCATCGGAAGAATTTCGATCCCCACGTCAATATGGTCCCCCACGTAAAAGGCGAGGTGTTTGACGAAGAGATCGTACGCGACAAAAGCATACTTTCCGAACTGAACCTCCACCGCAACACGATCCTTGACAAAATCGGTCTGGTTATAGCTGAAGATCGGTTTCTCCCCGCAGCTTCAATCTCCCGTTTTTGTTCCCCGGGTGACATCACCAGCGTCTTCCGGATCAGTTTTTCACTCCGTGTTACCCAGTAATTGACCCGGCTTTCTTCCCACTCTTTTTCGCGCAGGAGGCCCTTGAATGCTGCGTTCATATCAATCGGGCTAAACAGGAGTTTTCCTTTCATGGTCTTTTCTTTGGAGACCTTCGTCCGACACCGATTCGCATCCACCGCTAAAATGACGCTTTCGATCTCCTTCCAGAGTGTCGGCTTGTGTACCGGAAGAAACTCAAGTCCGTTGAGGTGGGAGTAGGTTTCTACAATCTTCATCGGGCAGGCTCGACGCAGGGCTGGGTTTCCTCAAACAGCGTTGGCTGTTTCGCCCTTTTTCTCCAGGGGGAAACGGTCAGGCTATTCCCGGCTTCCACGGGATCGTAGACCGGCCTGTTCATTGGGCGGGTACGCAAGACCCCTGCCAGCTCCTGCTCGATTCGCTGTCGTGCGATCTCGACATATCTGGGAACCGTCTCCGCTCCCGCGCCCCTCCGTCCATGGCGAATGGCGGCGATGATCGAGGTGCCCGTTCCAAGGAAGGGATCCAGCACCCAGTCTCCTGCATCGGTCAAGGAAAGCACCAACCGTTCGATCAACTCCACGGGAAATTGGCACGGATGATCGGTCTTCTCAATGTGATTGCTTTTTACGTTCGGGATCACCCACAGGTCGCCGGGGTTTTTCCCGAGGGGGTTGCAGGAGTATTCGCCCGCTTTCGGGCCCTTGAAATACTTCTTCCCCGGATATTTTTGCGGTACGCGCACGGGATCGAGATTGAAGAGATACTCGTCCGACTTCGTGAACCAGAGAATCGTTTCATACCGACCCGAAAATCTGCGGCTACAGTGCAGTCCGTGTTCGAAGTACCAGATGATCCGATTGCGCATCCGAAGGCCGAGGTTCGAGAAGATGAGGTACAGAACCGCATCCAACGGAACGATCGCCCCTCTGTGGATATAGTTGCCTACCTGCCAGCAGATGCTGCCGCTTTCGGACAAAACCCGCACGCACTCGGCGATGACTTCGGTTTGTTGCTGGAGGTACAAATCGAGATGCAGTCGTTTCTCATACTCTTTGCCGATGTTGTAAGGGGGCGAGGTGACAACGAGCCGAAGCGACTTGTCCGGAATACGTTTCAATAGATCGAGGCAATCGCCGGGATGGACGACGACCGATTCGGAGGGTGCGAACGCATCGGCAATCTTGCGATGATGACCAAACAGGGTTCGCGTGGAGGACTTCATCTCATTTTCAGTGGATTTTCTATCGCCGCACCGCAGACCCCGCCATTCAAAACCCACCGGTCGAGGGGATTTACCCATCCAGTGCCTGCCGCTGTGCTTCGATTAAGGCCCGGATGCCCCCCTCCGCCAGGGAGAGCAGGCCATCCATCTCTTTGCGGTCGAATGGGGCGCGTT
>CAZOFZ010000187.1:0-2299 GCA_964579175.1 uncultured Nitrospirota bacterium
TTGACGGCGTAGCGGACGACCCCGTGCACCAGAAAGTCCACCACCTGCTCGGCGATGGCCAGCGCCACGTTCTCCTGTGCTTCGTTGGTGGCGGCCCCCAGATGCGGCGTACAGATAAAATTGTCCAGTGTCAGCAGCGGATTGGCCGGGTCCACCGGCTCTTTTTCGAAGACATCGAACGCTGCGGCGGCGACCTTGCCGCTTTTCATCGCCTCGTAGAGGTCGGATTCGTTCACAATGCCGCCGCGGGCGCAGTTGACGATCCGCACGCCCGGCTTCATCTTGGCGATGGCCGCCGCGTTGATGAGATGCTTCGTCTCCGGCGTGAGCGGCGCGTGGATCGTGACGATGTCCGCGCGCGCGTAAAGCGTGTCCAAGTCCACCATCTCGACACCCATCTTGCGGGCATTCTCCGGCGAGAGATAGGCGTCGTTGCCCAGCACCGTCATGGACATCCCCTGGGCCAGCTTCGCCACATAGCCGCCGATCTGTCCCATACCGATGATGCCGATCGTCTTGTTGAAAAACTCCATCCCCATGAAGCGATTCTTTTCCCACTTGCCCGACCGAACGGAAGCGTGGGCCTGCGGCACCTGGCGGGCCATCGCGTACATCAGCGCCACCGTGTGCTCCGCCGTGGTGACCGTGTTGCCGCCTGGTGTATTCATCACGACGATCCCCCGCGCGGTGGCGGCGGGGAGGTTGACGTTATCCAGACCCGACCCGGCCCGTCCGACGACCTTGAGGTTCTTCGCGGCGGCGATCACGTCGGGGGTGACCTTCGTGGCACTGCGAATGATCAGGCCATCGTACTGCGCGATTTCCTCGATCAGTTGCGCGGGGGTCAACTTGGTCTTCACGTCCACCGAAAGCCCGGCCTTCGACAAAATGTCTATCCCCTGCTGCGAAATCGCATCACTCACCAGAACCTTCATGAAGTCTCCTTGACGTTTCAATTACACAAACGGTTCTTACTTCTTCAGCAAAATCTCCTGGGCGATGCCGACGCCGGTGCCGAGTTTGAGCGGGTGTCCCATTCCTTTGAGGACCATTTCGATTGCGGCGACGGCCGTGATGGTGTCGAAAGTGTCCATGTAGCCCATGTTGGCGATCCGGAAGACCTTCCCTTTGAGCTGATCCTGCCCGCCCGCCGCCGTGATGCCGTACTTCACGCGGAGTTGTTTGTAAATCTGCTCACCATCGTAGCCGTCGGGCGCGGAGATGGCGGTGACCGAGTCGCTGGGATACTCCTTTGGATAGAGCGCCAAGCCGATCCCCCTCATCGCCTCCTGTGTCGCTTGGGCGAGCAGGCGATGTCGGGAGAAGACGTTGGGCAACCCCTCCTCTTTTAGCATCGCCAGCGATTGGTCGAGGCCGACAATGAGCGAAACCGCTGCGGTGAAGGCCGTCTGGTTGGTCGTCAGCGCCGCGCGCTCTTTTTTGAAATTGAAATAAAATTTTCCGTTTTTCGCCTGATCGGCCCGGCGCCATCCCTTTTCGGAAACCGACACGAAGGCCAAGCCCGGCGGCAGCGCGAGTGCTTTCTGCGAACCGGTCACGACGACATCGAGTCCCCAGTCGTCGGTGCGGATATCGAACACCCCCATTGCCGAAACGGCATCGACCACCATGAGACAATTTTCATATTGGCGGACGACTTCGGCGATCGCCTTGATCGGATGAGCGACGCCGGTCGAAGTCTCCGACGCCTGCGTGAAAACCGCCTTGATCGACGGATCGCGCTTGAGTGCCTCGGCCACCGCTTCGGGCTTTCCGGCGTATCCCCACTCGACTTTGATCTCCTCGACATTTACGCCATAGGCTTGGCAGATTTTTCCCCACCGTTCGCCAAACTTTCCGCCATTAATGACGAGGGCTTTGTCGCCGGGCGAGAGGAAATTGGTGACCGACCCTTCCATGCCGCCCGTCCCCGTTGAGGCGAGGATAAGGACATCGTTTTGGGTTTGAAAGAGCCACTTGAGGTTGTTTTTCACCCGGTCAAACAGGGCGACGAATTCGGGGGCACGGTGATGGATCATCGGCTGGGCCATTGCCAGCAAAACCTGCGGCGACACCTGTGTCGGCCCGGGCGCGAGAAGATATTTTTTCATGGATTCTCCCTAAAATAATGACTCCTGTTGGGTACACAACGACAGGGGCCACGGTATCATGGCCCACTAAAAATTGTCAAGAATTGTACCGTCCCATACACGCGTTTGACACGGATTTCCGTCCCGGCGTAGAATCGGGCTCCCCTTTAATTCGGTCCGGTGAGGCTGGAAAGGATTTGAAAATGGAT
>CAZOFZ010000188.1:0-2271 GCA_964579175.1 uncultured Nitrospirota bacterium
TTCAACTCCTGACGGAAGAGCTGGCCGCCCCCTTTGGCGTCAAGGAAGGGGAAGGGGTGTTGGTCAATGAAGTTTTTGCGGAGGACCCTGCGGGCAAGGCGGGGATTCTTCCGGGGGACATCATCCTGAGTGTGGGGGGGTCGCCCGTGGACAACCCCAACACGCTGGCCCGCCTCGTGGCCGGGTTTTTCCCGGGCGAGACGGTCAAGGTCGAGGTGCTGCGGAATGGCAAAAAGAATCTCTTTCCCGTGGTCTTGACCGAGCGGAAGGGGGAGGTTGAAACGGCTTCCGCCAAAGGGACGGTTCTGGGGTTGACCGTTCAGGAGGCCACGCCGGAGTTGCTTTCGCGTTTCAAAATCAAGAAGGAAGAAAAAGGGGTGCTGATCGGGGCCGTTGAGCCGGGAAGTGCCGCAGAATCGGAAGGGTTGAAGGAAGGCGATCTGATCAAAGAGGTCGACCGGGTGGAGGTGGACACGCCGAAGGCCTTTGAGGAAGCCATGGAAAAGGCCCAGACAGAGGAGACGGTCCTGCTGCGCGTGGTCCGCGAGAACCGCGCCTTCTTCGTCGTCCTGAAACCCGCAAAGTCGGACAAGTAACCGCCATTCGGCAGCGTTTTGGCACTTTACCGGAATCCAGTGAAAGTCATCAACGTCAAGGACCGCCGCTTCAAATTCGTCTATAGAAACGTTGTTCAGCGTGCCGTCCCGGCTGACGCAGGTCGTCTCGCCAGTACCGTCCGAAAAATATTAAATGCGGTGAAAAAGGGGGGGGACGCCGCGCTGCGGCGCTATACCCTGAAGTTCGACCGGTTCAAACCCTCGCAGTTCCAGGTCTCGCGCGAAGAGATCGAACGCGCCTACACCCTGGCCGATCCCGCCGTCATCGAGAGCCTGCGTTATGCCGCCCGGCGCATCGCCGCATTTCACGAAAAGCAGCGGGCTTCGGACTGGGCGATCAAAAAGGAGGGGGTCTATCTGGCCCAGCGGACCCATCCCATCGAGCGGGTCGGTCTTTATGTGCCGGGGGGAACGGCGGCCTACCCCTCGTCGGTGCTCATGAATGCCATTCCGGCGCGCGTGGCCGGTGTGCCGCATCGCATCGTCTGCTCGCCGACGCCCGATGGCGCGGTCAACCCCTATCTTCTGATTGCGGCGGACCTGGCGGGCGTTTCCGAAATTTATCGGATCGGCGGCGCGCAGGCCATCGCCGCAATGGCCTATGGGACCGCCACCGTCCCCAAGGTGGACAAGATTGTGGGCCCCGGCAATCGGTACGTCGCCGAGGCCAAGCGACAGGTCTGCGGCGTGGTCGGCATTGACATGATCGCGGGCCCCAGCGAGCTGCTCATCATCGCGGACGCGGCGGCCCATCCGCCCTATGTCGCCTCCGACCTGCTCTCCCAGGCCGAACATGACACGGCGGCCGTCGTCATCCTGCTGACCCCCTCCCAATCCTTGGTCGAAGCGGTGAAGCGGGAGATGAAGAGACAACTTGCGCGACTCCCCCGCAAGGCGATTGCGGCCGCTGCGCTCAAAAATCATGGCGTCATCTTCGTCGTGCCAGATATTCCAGCGGCCATGCGGATGACGAACGAGATTGCGCCGGAACACCTGTCGCTCTTTGTGGCCGATCCGTTCGCATGGCTTTCGCATATCCAAAACGCCGGCTCCGTCTTTCTGGGGGAGATGACCCCACAGTCCCTGGGAGACTATGTGGCCGGCCCCAACCACGTCCTGCCGACCGGCGGCACCGCCCGATTTTCCTCTCCGCTCTCCGTGGACGATTTCGTCAAAAAAAGTAGCGTGGTCTCTTACACACAAGCGGCGCTCCGGAAGGGGGGGGGGCACCTGATCCGAATCGCCGAGATGGAGGGGCTTATGGCCCACGCCAACACGGTCAAGATTCGTCTTGACGTGGCGTAACGGGGTCAGGTTCAATAAGCTGTGGCAGCGGTGCTGCTTCAGGATCGCCCCACAAACCAGGAGGTAAGTCATGACCGAAGAGATTATTTACACCTTCACCGATGAAGCACCCGCACTGGCCACCTATTCGTTGCTCCCGATTGTTCGGGCGTTTACGAAGGCCGCGGGGATTTCCGTTCAATCCGCCGATATTTCGCTGGCGGGAAGAATCGTCGCGAACTTTCCCGATCATTTAAGCGCGGATCGAAAGATACCGGACCATCTGACCCGGTTGGGCGAGCGGACCAAAAACCTGGATGCCAATATCATCAAATTGCCGAACATCAGCGCGTCCGTCCCGCAGCTGAAG
>CAZOFZ010000189.1:0-2224 GCA_964579175.1 uncultured Nitrospirota bacterium
CTCCCACCCCCACCCGCGCCCGTGCCGCCGCCGAAATCGGCGTTTGAAACCTACACCGGACAGGCGGTATCGGGCCCGGATGCCCCGTTGAAACCGTTCGGCTACAACCTTTTTGCACAGTCTCCCAGCACGTTTGCGCCGGTGGACACGTTACCGGTCGGGCCGGACTATTTGCTGGGCCCCGGCGACGAACTCCGCGTCCACCTGTGGGGCAAGGTGACCGCCGACCATACGGTGACGATTGACCGCGACGGCAAGGTCGTCCTGCCGCCGGTCGGCGGGCTCTATCTTTCGGGGCTGACGTTCGCGGAGGGGAAGGCCCATCTGGAGCGGGAGTTCGCCCGCTACTACAAATCGTCCGAGGTACGGATGAACGTCGGGATGGGGCGGCTGCGCACCATCAAGGTCTTTGTGGTCGGACAGGCCGCAAGCCCCGGCAGCTACACCCTCTCCTCGCTCTCCACGCTGATTAACGGCCTCTTCGCGGCAGGCGGCCCGGCCACATCCGGCACGTTGCGCGATATCCAGCTCAAACGCAACGGGAAGACGCTTGTCCATTTCGATCTGTACGACTTTCTGCTCCGGGGCGAGAAGACCCACGATGTCCGCCTGATGCCGGAAGATGTCCTCTTCATCCCGCCGGTCGGCCCCCGCGTGACGGTTGCGGGCGACGTGAAGGTGCCGGCGATCTACGAATTTTCCGGCCCCATCGCCCTTCAAGAAGCCCTGGCAATGGCGGGTGGCATGACGGCCACCGGCTTCCCGCAGCGGATTCAGGTCGAGCGGGTGTTCGAGAACAAGGCCAAGGTGATCCTGGACCTCAACCTTCGGGACGCGGGGGAGTCGGAGAACATCTCCATCCGGGACGGCGACACGATTCGCGTCTTCTCCGTGACCCAGGCGATCATTAACACGGTCGAGCTGCGCGGCCACTTTGTCCGTCCCGGGACCTATGAGTGGAAGGAATCGCTCCGGTTGGGCGATCTGATCCGGACGGTGGACGACTTCTGGCCCGACGCCTTTTTGGATTTCGGCCTGATCGAGCGGCTTGTCCCCCCCGATTACCACAAGGAGTATCTCTCCTTTCATCCCGGCAAATTGCTCTCCGGCGATGCGGCCGAGAACCTGCCACTCCGTCCGCATGACATCGTGGTCGTCTTCAAACGGAGTGACCTCCTGGATCGGCGGCAGGTGCGGATTACGGGTGCCGTCAACCGTCCCGGCGTCTACGAGTTTCGGCCCAACATGCAACTGTCCGATCTGTTGGAGCTGGCCGGCGGGTTCAAGCGATATGCCCACCTCACCGACGCGGAACTGACGCGCATTACCCCCGCCCCCACCGGCCCCAGGGTCGAGAAATTCAAGGTGGACCCACAGGCCGCGCTTTCGGGGGAGGCGGATACGTTGCTTCAGGAAGACGACTATCTTTTTGTCCGCACGGTGCCGGAGTGGGACCTCTATCGGACGGTCGAAATCCGGGGCGAGGTGCGGTTCCCCGGCATCTACACCTCCCGCAAGGGGGAGACGCTTTCTTCACTGATCGAACGCGCGGGGGGATACACCGACCGGGCCTACCTGAAGGGGGCGGTCTTCACGCGCGAGTCGGTCAAGGAGATTCAGCAGCGGCATCTCAACGACGCCGTGGATCGTTTCGAGCAGGAGCTGCTGGCCCATTCGCTCTCGGTGATTCAGGGGGTCTTGGAGCCGGAGTCGGCGCAACTCCAAAAAACGGTGACCGACCAGAAATTGCTGCTGCTGGACAAGATGCGCGCGGCGAAGGCCCGCGGACGGATTCATCTGCGTATCCAAGACCTTGAGAAATTCAAGGGTTCGCCCTCCGACGTCGCGCTGGAAACGGGCGATGTCCTGACAATTCCGGAGAGGCCGCAGCAGGTACAGGTGATCGGCGCGGTCTATAACCAAACGGCCTTCCTCCACGAGCCCGAAACGACCGTGGGGGAATATCTGTCGCTGGCCGGCGGGATGGCCGAAGACGCGGAAGAGGACGATTTGTACGTGCTCAAGGTGGATGGCACGGCGGTCTCCCGGCGCAACCATTCGGGCTTCTTCCGCGGCTTCGAATCGTCCACGCTCGACCCGGGCGACACCCTCGTGGTGCCCGAGGATGTGGACCGGATCGCCTGGCTTCGCAACGTGCGGGACATCACCCAGATCCTTTATCAAATCGCCGTCGCCACCGGCGTCGTGATCGCGCTGTTTTAAG
>CAZOFZ010000190.1:0-2214 GCA_964579175.1 uncultured Nitrospirota bacterium
TTTGCGACGGGGCTCGTGGACGGCGACATCGGCATCCCTGCGCAACCCACCAGAAACAGCGCAACGGCCACTCCCAAGCCTTTCGAGTTGTTATTCATTTCCTGGCGTCTCCCTCGCTGATCTCGATTCAGACTATACGACAAGGCCCCCAACCCGACCACGGGTCTTCCGGAACGGCCTCCGCTTCGTTCATTACATAAAGAGCGGGCGGTCCACCTGCCCGAAAACAGGCTAGTTGGTATCACTCTTCGTCACGAATTGTCAAGGGGGCGTGTGATGTTCTCATTTCCAGTGACGATCCATCCGCACCTGCCTATACAACGTTGCTCTTGGCGTCGTCCTTGGGGGTTGATCCAGATTTATACAGGTGATATGATCGCTCGGCATGGGGTGGCTCGCCTGGACGCTCGGAGTGTTCCAGCGGGTCGTTTGTGGACGGTTTTCGCCGTCGTCCAGGGCGGTGGTTTTCCGCTCCGTCAATAGTGTGTGGCAACAGTGTGTGGGAAGAGCAAATGAATCCACGTGGGAAGAATCTGGTCTTGTGGGTGGTCGTCGGTCTTTTCCTGATCCTGCTTTTCAATCTTGCGAATACCCCCTCCCGCCCCGCCGAAGAAGATGTCATCTTTTCCGAGTTTGTGTCTAAGACAGAGAATGGAGAGGTTTCCGAAGTAACGATTCGGGATCGTTACGTCAGCGGCATCCTGAAGGACGGAACCCGCTTCAGAACGTATACCGTAGAGGACCCCGACCTCATTAAAACCCTTCGCAAGCGCGGGGTACGGATCATCTCCCAGCCTCCACCGGAACCCCCTTGGTATATCACCTTTCTCATGACGTGGGGGCCGTTTATCCTCTTCATCGGTCTCTGGATTTTCTTCATGCGGCAAATGCAGATGGGGGGAAACAAGGCCCTCTCTTTCGGGAAAAGCCGCGCGCATCTGCTGGCGGAAGACCGCAAGAAAGTGACTTTTTCCGACGTTGCCGGCATTGACGAGGCCAAGGAGGAAGTTCAGGAAATCATTGAGTTCCTCAAAGACCCTCCAAAATTCCAGAAGTTGGGCGGGCGAATTCCCAAGGGCGTTTTGGTGGTGGGCCCCCCCGGAACGGGCAAAACCTTGCTGGCCAAGGCGATTGCCGGGGAGGCGGGGGTGCCGTTCTTCTCGATTTCCGGCTCCGATTTCGTGGAGATGTTTGTCGGGGTCGGCGCGTCGCGGGTTCGGGATTTGTTCGAACAGGGGAAGAAACAGGCCCCCTGCATCATCTTCATTGACGAAATTGACGCCGTTGGACGCCACCGCGGCGCCGGACTGGGCGGGGGGCATGACGAACGGGAACAGACCCTTAATCAGCTTCTCGTCGAAATGGACGGTTTTGAGACCGCTGCCGGGGTGATCCTCGTCGCGGCCACCAATCGTCCCGATGTGCTCGATCCTGCCCTGCTCCGGCCCGGCCGCTTTGACCGGCAAATCGTGGTCAATCGCCCCGACGTTCGAGGGCGAAAGGAGATATTGAGCGTTCATACCCAAAAAATTCCGCTCTCCCCGGATGTGGGCCTTGACGTGATCTCGCGCGGAACGCCCGGCTTTTCCGGTGCCGATCTGGAAAACCTGGTCAACGAAGCGGCGTTGCTGGCCGCTCGAAAGGGGAAGACAGTCGTCGAGATGTCCGACTTCGAACTCTCCAAGGACAAGGTGCTCATGGGCGCGGAACGCCGGAGCATGGTCATTTCCGAGGCCGATCGCAGAATCACCGCCTACCACGAAGCGGGCCATGCCCTGGTGGCCAAGCTCCTTCCCGGAACGGACCCGATCCACAAAATCACGATTATCCCCCGCGGTCGGGCGTTGGGTGTCACGATGCAGCTTCCCACCGATGATCGCCATAACTATCGCAGGGATTATCTCTACAACAACATTGCCATCATGATGGGGGGGCGCGTTGCGGAGGAACTGATCTTCGATCAGATCACCACGGGCGCGGGAAACGACCTCGAAAAGGCGACCGACCTGGCGCGCAAGATGGTCTGCGAGTGGGGCATGAGCGACAAAATGGGGCCAATGACGTTCGGGAAAAAGGAGCAGGAAATTTTTCTCGGACGGGAGATCGCGCAACATCGCGACTATTCCGAAAGCACGGCGATTGCCATTGACCTCGAGGTGCGCCGGGTCATCATGGACGGCTATGAAACGGCAAAACGCCTGATTCGGGACAACC
>CAZOFZ010000191.1:0-2159 GCA_964579175.1 uncultured Nitrospirota bacterium
TGACGGGACTTGAACCCATAACCTACGGCTTCGGAGGCCGGCGCTCTATCCAGTTGAGCTACAGGCGCGACGGAGTGGCATCATAGCACAACCCAACCCCGAACGGACAGGGGGATGGCGGTCATTTTCGTCGGAAGAGTTTTTCCATCTCCGATCTTGGGTAGCGCATCAGGATCGGTCTTCCATGCGGGCAGGTAGGAGGCGCCCCCTGCTTGAAATAGTCCGTCAGAAGCGCCTGCATCTCCTCCGTCTGCAACGACTGGCCGGCACGAATAGCGCTGTGACAGGCCATGGACGCAATCATATTCAGCCGAAAGCCTTCGTGAGAGGACAGGGCGTCTCCCCCTTCGCGCAACGACTCCGCAATATCCGACAAAAACTCGCCCACATCCATTCGGGCGGCCACGGCCGGCGTTTCCCGCACCAAGAAAGTGGTCCGTCCAAAGGATTCGATCGCAAAGCCCGCCGCTGAAAGGGACGCAAGATGGTCGCGCAGAAGATCGGCCTGCCACGCCGGAAGGTCCACCTGTCGGGGGATCAGGAGCGGCTGGATGGCGCCGGAAGGTTGTTCCGCAAGGAACGATTCGAAGAGCAGCCGCTCGTGCATGGCATGCTGGTCCACCAGGGTTAGCTCTCCGTCAATTTCCGCAACGACAAAGGAGGCATAGACCTGACCCAGGGGGCGAATTTCAGGCAGGGCCACCCTCTCGATGGAGGGGGTGCGAGGTTCGGCTACCTTTCCGTCACGGGCGTCACGAACGGGCCAGCCGATCCAGTTCGGCTGGGTTGCCTGGGTGGCATGGGACGGATTCCGCATCGTGTTCGAAACGGACGATCGGGGAGCAGGGACGGAGGGCTGGGCGATCATCGGAGACACGGGGGCATCGAATGCATAAGGAGTGGCGATCTGTCCCGCCGACGCCACACCCGCATGGGAGAGGGCCTCTCGAAGGCGGCCGCGAATGCCTTGGTGAATCCAGTCGGAATGTTGAAACCGGACCTCTTTTTTGGTGGGATGCACGTTCACGTCCACGCAGGCGGGGGGAACCCGCAACATCATGACAAAGAAAGGATGTTCTCCCTTCATCAGATAACTGCCATACGCATCGTAGATGGCGTGGGTCAGCATCGGATTTCTGATCGGTCGTCCGTTTACAAAAAGATATTGTTCCTTCCGATAATTTTTCCGGAGGGGGGGGCGTGAGAAGAGTGCATCCAGGCGCGCGGCTTCCCGTTCCTCCATCTCGCCCGGTTGCGACGGGAAGGCTGCATGCGCTTCCATACCGTGCGAAAGCAGCTCACTCCCGAAGAGCTGGAGGGCGCGCGCGGACAACGTTTCCACCTGCGGTACGTCCAACAGCATCCGCGTGCGATGCGTCAGACGAAAATGAATGTCCGGATGCGAAAGGGCCAGGGAAAAGAGCGTCTCGCTGATGTGGGAAAGTTCGGTCTGCGCCGACTTTAAAAATTTTTTTCGGGCCGGGGTATTGAAGAAGAGGTCGCGCACCTCGAAACAGGAGCCCGCGGGGGCCCCGATCGGTTTGAGACCGACGCGCCGGCCCCCCTCGAAACGGATCTCCGTCCCCTCGTCCGCATCGGCGCGTTGTGTGACCAGCCGGATTTTGGAGACTGCGGCGATGCTGGGCAGGGCCTCGCCGCGAAATCCCAGGGTGCCGACCTCGCAAAGATCGGAGGCAGCCCGGAGTTTGCTCGTGGCATGTCGTTGAAAAGCCGCCTCCGCATCGGCGCGATCCATCCCCTCTCCATCGTCCAGAACGCGCAGGACCCCCTCCTCCGGCAGCGATACGAAAATCGTCCGACTCCGCGCGTCAATCGCATTTTCAACCAGCTCTTTCACCACCGACGCGGGGCGTTCGATGACCTCGCCGGCCGCAATCTGGTTGGCCACCTGTTCGGGGAGAATATGAATCTTCGACACGCGAAAACTCCTTCAGGAAACCGGCGGAGATAGCATAGGCCCGGTGGGGCGAGGGAGGCGGGTGTCACGCCGCAGGGGACGGGGGGCATGCGTCACGGGGAGACGCACACAACGGAGGATGGCGTTATCGAAGCGTCGCGAGTTTGTCCTTTGCAAGGTGTGCTTCGTTGCTGTCCGGAAATTTTTCGATGACCTTCTTAAGGGTAGCCTTGGCCTGGCT
>CAZOFZ010000192.1:0-2048 GCA_964579175.1 uncultured Nitrospirota bacterium
GGCAAAGCCGGACGAGCCTCCCCTTCAAACCGCCAAAACACCATCACCGGGGGGCTTTGCCGGACGAGCCTCCCCTTCAAACTGCAAAAGCGTAATCGTACTGCAAAAACGTAGCCGTACCGTTGGAATCGCTTATGCCGTTTTTCGGATTGAATCGGGTGTTGAATTGGGACGACCGACACTCACATATTCAAGGCCGGCGTCGGCCATCGTTTTGGGATTATACACGTTGCGGAGGTCAATAAACAGGGGGGTTTTGAGTTTTTGTTTAAGCTGTGTCAAATCCAGGTTCCGAAACTGATTCCACTCCGTAACCAGAATCAACGCATCCGCCCCCTCTGCGGCGGCGTAAGGGTCGGTGGCATAAGCGATGCCGCTTAAGATGCCCTGCGCCGCCGGCATCGCCACCGGGTCGTAGGCCATCAGGATCGCCCCCCTTTTTTGGAGGGCCTCGATGATGGGGATGGAGGGGGCCTCCCGCATGTCATCGGTATTCGGCTTGAAGGCCAGACCCAGCACGGCGATCTGCTTCCCCCTCGGATCGCCCACCGCCGCCTCGATCTTTTCAACCATCCGATCCCGCTGCCGGCGGTTGACCTCGATCACGGCATCCACAATCTGAAACGCCTCTCCGTGTTGCCGCGCCATCTGAGAGAGGGCCAGCACGTCTTTTGGAAAACAGGAGCCGCCGAAGCCGGGGCCGGGGTGCAGAAACTTTGCCCCGATTCGGCCATCCAGCCCCATCCCCCGAGCCACCTGCTGCACGTCGGCCCCGACCTTTTCGCAAAGATTGGCGACCTCGTTGATGAACGAAATTTTGGTGGCCAGAAAGGCATTGGAGGCATATTTGATCATCTCGGCCGTGGCCATGTCGGTGACGACAATCGGCGTCTCCAGCAAGTAGAGGGGGCGATAGAGCTCCTTGAGAATGCCCACGGCCCGTTCGCTGTCGGCACCGATGACCACGCGATTGGGACGCATGAAATCTTCGATGGCCGATCCTTCCCGCAAAAACTCCGGGTTGGACACAACGTCAAAATCGTGGCGCCCATCCGCCGCGATGATCGCCCGAATCTGCCGCCCCGTTCCGACCGGAACGGTGCTTTTGGTCACGATCACCTTGTAGCCATCCATCCGTGCGGCAATGGCGCGGGCCACCG
Source organism: uncultured Nitrospirota bacterium (assembly GCA_964579175.1). Lineage (GTDB taxonomy): Bacteria > Nitrospirota > Nitrospiria > SBBL01 > CAZOFZ01 > CAZOFZ01. The sequence goes on from CAZOFZ010000192.1 coordinate 1,161, forward strand.
CCTCGACATGGGACAGATCGGCGAACCCATCCCCGCGCGGCGGCGTCCCCACCGCAATAAAGATCACCTGCGTCTCCCGAACGGCCTGATCCAGGTCGGTCGTAAAGTGCAGCCGGCCGCCGGCCAGATTCTTTTTGCAGAGCTCTTCCAGCCCCGGTTCGTAGATCGGGACACTCCCCTGCCGGAGTCGGGCAATTTTCCCCGCGTCCTGGTCAATACAGGTGACCTGAACGCCGAACTCGGAGAAACAGACCCCCGTCACCAAACCGACGTAACCGACACCCACGACAGCAATGTGCATCTGACTTGCCCCTTATACGCGACTGTGGGAACCGTCGCAGAAGGGTTTGTTGTCCGTATGCTTGCAGCCGCACCAGGCCACCCGCCGTTTCTGCTCGATTTTGACTTCCATCGGCAAAAACGGTGTGCCAGCGTGCGAACCATCGCAAAAAGGCTGGTCTTTGGACTTCCCACACTGGCACCAGTAATAGGTGCCCGGCTCCATTTCCTTGACATAAGGCCCTCGCTGGGCAACCGTCGGTTCCGTCATGGCAATCCTCCTGATTTAAGTTGTCGGGGCATAGCGCTCTTTCATTGCATCGAAAATGACCGTTGCACCCGCCAGGGACTCGGCCGTACTGTGCGTTACATTGGCCAGTTCGGGCCGATAGAGCACATCCGTGGCAGTCGGAAAGAGGTCCGGGTCCCAGTGCGTGCAGGGGTAGGTCTGGGTGTTGGCTTTGTAAGTCATCGCGGCATGGGTCACATCGGGGCAATACCCCTGATAAAAGGTAATGTCGTCCGCAGAGAGCGCCGGTATGCTTTCCGCCCCGTAGGTATAACCCTGAAACCAGAGACGGGCATGTGGCGAGGCGGGGGAATGGTCCT
>CAZOFZ010000193.1:0-1995 GCA_964579175.1 uncultured Nitrospirota bacterium
GGACGGCAGTGCGCTTCGCTCACACAACCCGCATCGGATGGTCTTTCCGGACGGCCTTTTTGGGCATTCTGCGTGGGAATGGATTCTGCGGACGGCAGTGCGCTTCGCTCACACAACCCGCATCGGATGGTCTTTCCGGACGGCTTTTTTGAGCATTCTGCATTGGAGAGGCGCTACATGTCCAAAAAAGTCCGGGTCTTTCTGATTGCCGTCGGCTTCTTGATCGTCTCCGCGTGGGGATTTCGTCTGTTCATCCTCGCGCGAAATTGGGAGAACGACAGGTTCGCCTTCATCCACCTGCTCAACCTGCTGGTCTCGGTCGGGGTCGGGGCGTTTCTGCTCCACGTGGGGCGACGTGGCGATCGGGCCAGTCGGAGCGACTATATCGGTGTGATCCTCTCGGCACTCTTCCTGATCTGCTTTTGGGGGTATCGGTGGATCGGTCTGATCGGCCAACCTGGCGCGGACACCCAAGAACGGGCCCATCTGCATCTGGCCTCCCTCTTTTTGGTCTTGGGGGGGCTCCTCTTCCGCGTGGGTTGGGTGGGACGAGGTCGGCGATGAACGCGGATCGCAGGTCCGAGTGGTTCGTCCCCGCGTTCGGGCCGCTCAAGTTCCGGATCGCCGTCGGTCTCCTGTTCCTCCCCTACACGGCGATGGTGCTCTCCTACGTGGTGATCGGGGCGATGCTTGCGCCGATCCTCTTCTGGGATCGGGTGGGGGCGATCGTGCTGATCTACTTCCTCGGCCTGGGTGTGGCCGCCCATGCCCTGGATGCCATCGGGGGCAAGGGCGAAAAACCGTGGGGGGCGCATTTTTCACGGCGGCAGCTCGGATGGATCGCCGCGTCCACCCTGCTGGTTGCGTACCTGCTGGGACTCCACTATATTCTTTTCGTCACACCCCATCTTTGGGTGATTGCCCTCTTGGAGGGATTTTTCGTCTTTGCCTATAATTTGGAGTGGTTTGGCGGACGCTTTCACACCGATTTCTGGTTTGCCTTCTCCTGGGGCGTCCTGCCGGTCCTGGCCGGGTATGTCATTCAGACGAACGCGATCTCCCCCGCCAGCCTCCTGGTGGCCTGCGCGATGGGTCTCATCAGTCGGGGGGAGATCCATGCCTCCCGTCCCTACAAAGAGATGAAGCGGGCGAACAGCGACCATCCCCACCTGATTCGGTTCGAGGCCATTCTGAAAAGTCTAAGCGGCGGCGTGGTGCTGCTGGCCCTGGGCCTGCTCGTCTTTCGGACATTCGGTTGAAAGCGTGGTTTGAGTGGGTGGATTTGACTCCGGTCACGGATTCGGTTTAGATAAAGGGGTATACTTGCATTGGGGACGACGACGGTGTCTGCAAATTTTCGGTACGGGTCTTCGGTTGAATAAGGAGGGATGATGGAAACCAGCTTTGTGGGTGTGGTCGGCGCGGGTCAGATCGGACGTGGCGTCGTACAGGCGGTCTCCGCCGTGGCGCCGCACGTCATCCTGTGTGACATCAACGATGCGGTTTTGGAAGAGGCCGTCGAGCAGATCACCTGGAGGCTCAACGAAGCTGTGGCGGCTGGAAGTATGACCGAATGGGTGAAAGAGAAGACGCTCAAGAATCTGCGTCTGACCACACGCCTGGAGGATTTGTCGCGATGCGACATCGTCTTCGAATTCGTTCCCGAGAAAGAGGATCTGAAGTTCGATCTGTTCGAAGCGCTGGACGAGATCTGCGCAAAGGAGACCCTTTTCGCTTCCGGCACTTCCTCGATGTCCATCACCCGGCTGGCCTCCGTTACGGAGCGGCCGGAGCAGTTCCTCGGCGTTCAGTTCATCTATCCCGCGCAGGAGCGGAATCTGGTCGAAATCGTGCCGGGCTGGCGCACGTCGGAGGCGACCTTCACGCAGGTCCGGAACTTTATCGAACGGCTGGGTAAAAATGTGATCGTTTCCAAAGATACCCCCGGGTTCGTCACGAATCGGATTCTGATGCCGATGATCAACGAGGCCATCT
>CAZOFZ010000194.1:0-1929 GCA_964579175.1 uncultured Nitrospirota bacterium
CGGCGGCGTGTCGCCATATTGCGGGGTCAGCCCCGAAAAATCGATGGAGGCCGCCGCCAGACGAGGGGGGGTGCCGGTCTTGAGACGCCCCAGTGTGAAGCCCAACGCCATCAAACCCCGTGAGGCGGCCTCGGCCGGCCGTTCGCCGATCCGTCCCGCGGGAAATTTCTTCTGCCCGATGTGGATCAGGCCACGCAGAAAGGTGCCGGTGGCCAGAATGACCGCCCGGGCCGCAACCTGTTCGTCGCCGTTCAACCGCACGCCGCGCACCTCGCACACCCCGGTACCCCGCTCCTCCACGATCAGCCCTTCCAGCATCCCTACCCGCACCGTCAGGTGGGACTGGTTTAAAAGCGCTTCGGTCATGACCCGACGATAGGCCTCGCGGTCTGCCTGTGCCCGCAGTGCGCGCACTGCGGGGCCCTTGCTCATATTGAGCATCCGAAACTGGATGCCGGCCCGATCGATCGCGCGGCCCATCTCCCCCCCCAGGGCATCGATCTCACGCACCAGATGCCCCTTGGCAATGCCGCCGATGGCCGGGTTGCACGACATCTGACCGATATTGGACAGATCCAGCGTAATCAGCAGGGTCTCGGCCCCCATGCGGGCGGCAGCCAGGGCCGCCTCACACCCGGCATGTCCGGCCCCCACAACGATGATGTCAACTGGAGAATTCATGGGGGAAGATTCATGGGAGAAATTCACGGGAGAATTCATTCTCTACCTGCTGCCGCACGGGTCACGATTCTAACGCCACGGGAACCCTCGACGCCGGTGACTTGCGAAGCGCACTGCCGTCCGGCAGGACCGCCGTCCTGCCGGACAGGGACTATTCCGGAATATTGACCATGTCCCGGAGCATTTCCTGGCGCGCCGTCTGTCCCTCGATCTTGTTCGTTTCCATGAAACGGATGGCTTCCGCAGTTCGGTCCGTTTTGATCGCCTCCAGGTCGTCCGCGTCATGCACGACATGGGGGGTCAAAAAAATCAGCAGGTTGGTCTTTTCGACGCGCCGGGTCTCGAATCGAAACAGCCCGCCCAAATAAGGAATGTCCCCCAGCAGGGGAATCTTGCGCCGGGTCAGGATCGCGTTGTCCCGGATCAGACCGCCGATGACGACGGTCTGCGCATCCGGTACGATCACCGTGGTGGCTGCGGAGCGTTTGTTTGTCGTCGGGCCCAGGGAGACCAGGCCCGCGCTGGTTGTGCCCTCCAGCACGGAGGAGATTTCCTGATAGATATCCAGCTTGACGATGTCATTCTCCAGCACGTTGGGGGTCAGGCGCAGGATGATCCCCACATCCTTCCGTTCGATCGTGGTCTGGACGTTGCCGCCGACGGTCTGGCTTTGCGCCCCCGGGAACGGCACGTTCTGGGCCACGACGATTTCGGCTTTCTGATTGTCGGTGGTCAGAATTTGCGGGGTGGAGAGGACATTCACGTCGGAGGCGGTCTGGAGCGCCCGCAGGAAGGCCCGCACGTTAAAGGGCCGGACGGAAATATTAAGGCGCGCGGCCAGATCGGCCAGACCCAACAGATCGGACGGATTCTGGTTGATGCCCCCCACCAGGGCGACATTGGCATTGTCGCCATAGCCCAGGATGGCCCCCAGCTCGGTGCCCAGCTCCCGGAACTTGTCCGCCGCCAGCTCCAGCACAACCGCTTCGACATAGACCTGTCTGCGCTTTAAATCCAGTTTCCGGATGAGGTCCTTTAAAATTTCATAATCTGCATCGGTGGCGGTAATGATCAGGGCATTGGTGGTCTTATCCGGTAGAATCTGAATCGCGGCGCTCAACTCCCCGCTCGGTTTCGAGGTTCTGGGGGGGCCGGCCGTTTTGGGCACCAGGCCCGTCAAGACCTTGGCGATCTCTTCCGCGGCGGCATTCTCCAGGGTGTGGACGCGGATGGCCCGTTCGGGCGGCA
>CAZOFZ010000195.1:0-1903 GCA_964579175.1 uncultured Nitrospirota bacterium
TGACCCACTTCGATCCCCCGATCCAGCGCGATCGGCGCGCCACACCGCGGGCAGCCATCCCCCGCCACCACGTTGCGCAGATCGGCGACCCGTTCCGCCTGGAAATCGCGCCCCGGCCGCGCATGAATGTAGTGCGCATCTTTTCCGTTGGCGCCGACCACGCCGTCACCCATCGCAAACACTGCGGCATCGGCAATGATCGGAATCCCCCGTAAACCCACCGGGCCTGAGAAACCTGCGGGCCCGCCGGTTGTCCGGGCCACCGTTGCGGCATCGGCCAGAGAAAGGTCGGAAACCGAAAGGAGCCGTTTGAGTTTGATCTCGTTGAGTTCGTGATCCCCCCGAATCAAGACGGCCACCACCCGCCCATCGGCCAGAAAGAGCAGGGTTTTAATGAGCTGCCGGGGCGCGACATTCAGATAGGCACTCACCTCGGCCACCGATGTCCGGCCCGGCGTCACAACTTTTTCGATCGCTGCCGTCCCGGCTTGTACATCTGGGCCCTGCGAGGGCGACGCGCCCTGCGGGGGCTGCGAGTCCCGTGGTGGAGCCGCTTCTGCCTGCTCGACGTTGGCGGCATAATCGCACGCCGTACAGGAGGCAACGGCCTCTTCCCCCGTCTGCGCCAGGACCATGAACTCGTGCGAGGCCGAACCGCCAATCAGCCCCGTATCGGCCTCCACGGCCCGGAAACGAAGGCCGGCGCGTCGAAAGATTCGCCCATAGGCGTCGTAGGCCTTCCGATAACTCGCGATCGCCCCCTCCACGTCCGCGTCGAAACTATAGGCGTCTTTCATGATGAACTCGCGTCCCCGCATCAGGCCAAACCGGGGCCGGATTTCGTCCCGAAACTTGGTCTGAATCTGGTAGAGCGTGAGTGGGAGTTGCCGATAGGAGTGGACTTCGCGCCGCACCAGGTCGGTAATGACCTCTTCGTGTGTCGGTCCCAGGCAGAAGAGCCGATCGTGGCGATCCTGAAGGCGCATCAGTTCCTTCCCATACGCCTGCCATCGCCCGGTCTCCTGCCAGAGTTCCGAAGGTTGAAGCACCGGCATCAGGACTTCCTGTGCGCCGATTCGGGCCATCTCCTCCCGCACGATCGCTTCGAGTTTCGTCAACACCCGAAGACCCATCGGCAGGTAGGTATACAGGCCGGAAGAGAGCTTGCGAATCATCCCCGCGCGCATCATGAGGCGATGACTGGGGACTTCGGCCTCGGACGGATCGTCGCGGAGCGTGGGGAGGAGGAGGCGGGACCATCGCATCAGTGGGCTCCATTCGACGGAGAGGCGGATGTCGGCTGTGTGCGGCGTTCCGCGACCAGCCGTTCCACCTCTTCCAACAGTACCGATTCCAGGTCCTCGATCGGCACTTTTCGAATAATCTCGCCTTTGCGGAACAGGAGGCCGACCCCGCGACCTCCGGCAATTCCGATGTCGGCTTCCTTCCCTTCGCCGATTCCGTTGACCACGCAGCCCAACACGGAGATATCGATCGGTTCCGTGATATGGCCCAGCCTGGCCTCCAGATTAGCGGAGAGCTTGAAGACGTCAATCTCGACGCGACCGCAAGTCGGGCAGGCGATTAAGTTGACCCCCCGGCGGCGCAGGTTGAGCGACTTGAGGATTTCGTAGCCCACCCGTACTTCCTCGACCGAATCGGCGGCCAGCGACACGCGGATCGTGTCCCCAATCCCTTCCGACAGGAGAATGCCCAGACCCACCGCCGACTTGACCGATCCCGCGGCCAGCGTGCCGGCCTCCGTGATCCCCAGGTGCAACGGATAGTCCGATTTTTGCGAGAAAAGCCGGTAGGCCGCCACCGCGAGTCCGACGTGCGAGGCCTTCAGGGAGACTTTAATGTCGAAAAATTGGAGCGACTCCAGGATGTCAATGTGGCGCAT
>CAZOFZ010000196.1:0-1893 GCA_964579175.1 uncultured Nitrospirota bacterium
CCACCGCACCGGTCGTTGTAATACTCGAAATCGCGACGCCCGAAATCACCGGGGCCGTAACATCGGTGTTTGTGTCCACGCAGTCGGCAATCCCATCCAGATCGGCGTCGGGAAACCCTTCGTCAACCAGACCATCGCCGTCGTTATCCACTCCATCGCAGGCCTCCGATGTCGGCACAGGGTCCGTCTGTTGCACAACGACGGACAGTGTGGCCGATGTCGTGCTATTTCCGGAGATGTCGCGCGCCAGGGCAGTCAGAATGTGATCCCCTGCGACAAGCGTCCTCGGGTCTAGTAACAGATCAAACGTGCTGCTGGCTGGAAACGTAACGATCTGTTCAGGAACAACCTCCACGCCATCCGCCAAAAGCGTCACGCCGTACACTAGCGTGTCGTCGGACGATTGCACCACAACCGAAGTTTCCCCGGAAAGGGTGGCCCCGGCCACAGGAGTGGTGATGGACAGGGTCGGCGGAACGGTATCCAGATGGCAGAGCAATGGACCTGCCGTACCGCAACCGGACCCTCGGCCCAGCAGGAAATCGTTGCACTCACGGACGACATCCGGATATTTGCCGATCTCCGGCTCCCAGAGTTCAAAATAGTCTGCACCATAAATGTAAATGCCGACCGCGAGCGACGGCCCCAGATCGCCGCTTATAGTACCCCCTGTGCAAGCGCCATGGGGTGTTCCGGTCTGGAAACCGGTCGCCATACCGCCGGATGCGTGGGACTGAATGGCCAGGTAGGCGGGGGAGGCAAGTTTCTTCGTGACCGAGATGGAATCGTTATGACTATTGTTCTGGAGCGTCAGCCGGGTTGGATAAAGGGCCACCGCATCCGCAACGATGGTCTGAACCTCGTTCGGAATTTTGTCCGTGTTGAGGATGCTCGTGACGATGTTGTAAGAAAGCATGGCCGTTGGAAAGGCATTCGCCCAGGCATCGCGGGATGTCGCCCAGCTCATGCGAATATTATCCAGCGAATATCCGGCCTGGTTGATAAAGAGGTCCTCGATCTTGCCCGTCGCCACAACAAGACCCTGGTCATCCAGATACTCGACCGTTGTGTCCGTGGGGTCTGCGCCGGAAGTCAGCGGAAACTCGCCACTTTTGGAATTGGCGCCCGTCATGTGGACCAGTACAATATCGGGCTCGGCACCGACAAGTGCCCCCAGACGCCCGATAAACGAGGTCCATGCGGCCAGATAGTCCGGGTCCCAAGGGACTGGAATCCGGGAGACCTCTCCGGTGGGTTCACCCGTCGGTAGATGATCCGAGAACCGCATAGAGGGCACCCCCTTTGCGTAGACCCATTCCGGCGTTTCCATCCCGGGGAGGACACGCAATTGGATCTTCTTCCCGGCCGCCTTTGCCCGCGCCACTTCGTCCAGAAGGAGTGCCGTATCCAAAACACCTTCCTGCGGCTCCAACCTGGCCCATGTAAAACGGAGGGAGGCCCCGGCCAAGTCGGGATGGTCCAACATGTTTTGTGGCGTGGGTGCGTCCGCTTCGCCCACATGGTAAAGACCGGAGAGGGGAGTCGGCACGGAGCGGGGCGCTGGATCGGAACCCGGATCAGGTGCCGGGTCCGGGGTTGGATCGGGGACGGGAGGGACCGTGGAGGAGGACATATTCAGTGTCAGGGTCCTCCAGCCGGTTGTGACTTCGAAAGCGGGAATCGTTACAATACCGTAGGCATCGGCCGTTAGCGTGCCCGTTTGTCCGGCGCTGCTTTCCCACGAGATCGTTGCACCCGGACCGATCTTGAAATTCTGGAGCCTGCGTGGCGTGATATCAACGGTCTCAACACCATCTCCCACATAGTTTTCATAACAAGCCGGATAGACAAGATTGCCGGGAGGCGCGATATTGCCACAACTCCCCCCCGCTG
>CAZOFZ010000197.1:0-1891 GCA_964579175.1 uncultured Nitrospirota bacterium
GTGCCGCTTCCCACGTGGATCGCGCCATCGTCCAGCAGATGCAGCGTATCGGCATGCGCCCGCATCGGCAGGACGATATAAAACGCCGCCAGAATCAGCACGGTGATCATTGATCGTGATTTTTTATTTGTCGGATTTATTTTCATGTTCTTCTCCTCGTTTTCCCTTGTTTTTATTAAAGGGCTGAAGGCACAGACAACGGCTCCAGGGGCGATTTCGCGCGCGGGGTCACCTTGCCGGCTCCGACAAACTCCAACCGCACCGTCCAGTGCGACAGGGGCGAAGATGCCATATCCCCACTTAAAACCACAGGAACGGCGCGCATCATAGCAGCGTCCTTTGAAAATGTCTACAAACGCTGTTGTAATCCCAAAGCGATGACATCCGGTTTTGCCAACGTAGGCGTGTTCCCTTTACCGACAGGCGATCCGCCCACATTGAGAAGGCAAGATGGCCGGAGAGGACAAGGTTTTAATGAGCGTGAAGGCGTTGTGGCGACTGCATGGGATTCATCGAGTGATGGGGAAGAAGCTGGGGCAGGTCGAGGCGGCCCGGCTGCCGGGGCTGACGGATCGGCAGATTCTTCGGATCGTCCGGACAGCGGTCCCGCAGACGACATGCGTTCACCCTGATCTTGTCGAAGGGTAGATAGAGGGGTTTCATCTGGTCGCTAATTGTCACGTCCCACAGGGTAGTATTCCCATTCGTCGTTGGCCATTGTTCCTGGCGAGGGACAGGATGCGTGGCCTGATGGGAACATTCAAACCGGAGGAGCGAGAGGAGTAAAGTCCATTCGCAGGCTCGCACGACACCTCGCAGTGGCCGCGCCACCGCCGGTCAAAACGTTCGAGTACCACGATCCGGGTTTCATCCATGTGGACATCGAATATCCGCATCAGCGAGGTCGTCGGGCAGACGAGATTCACCTCTGCACACGAACTGGAGACCACCTTGATGCGTTACATGGCGATCTACACCGAACGCATTCCCCAACGGGCCCTGAACCATCTCACCCCCGTTCAGGCGCTACAAGAATGCCAGAAAAAGGAACCAGCGCCCGATGCCCACCGTCAACGGGTTCTTCGAGGTGCCCTATAGACGGACGCGTGCCCGGGACTATTTCTCCCGGAATGCGCCGACGTCAATAAAGGGAAGCGCGCCGCCGGAGACGGAGGGAAGTTTCCCGTCCCATTTTTCAATGGCGCGTAGTTGCAGCAGGATCGGCGTCAGCGTTTCGCGTTGCAGGCTTTGCGCTTCGGCCTCCGCGCGGGCCTGGGTAATCCGCTGTTCGGCCTCGATCTTGATTCGATCCAAATCCCGACTGGCCTTCAGCGCCGACTGTTCCGCCCCCTGTTTGGCCTCGATGGCGGCGTTAAATTCCGGCGAAAACTGGAAATCGACGATCGAGAACTCGTCAATGAGGATGTTGAACTTGAGCAATCGCTCGGAGAGATCGTCCTTCACCTGGTCTTTGACCTCGGCGCGCCGGGTGATGAGTTCCTCCGCGGTAAAGTGGGCGGTCACCCCCTTCACCGCCTCCTGAACGGCCGGATCAATGACCCGCTCCTTGTAACTGGATCCGATCTCCTGATAGACCTTGTGCGCACGGCTGGGGTCAATATGGAAGTTGACCGCGATCGTGGAGGAGACAATTTGAAGGTCCTTGGAGGCGGCGCTGGCCTCGGTCTGCGACTTTTGCACCTTCACGTCAATCGTCGTAATCTCCTCGAGAAAGGGGATCTTGAAATGGAGTCCTTCGCCCAATTGCATGTCCTTCACCCCGGTGATTTGGCTAAAGACCACCCCCCGCTCGCCCGCACCCACGATGCTAAAACTCGAGGCGGCCACAACCAGCAGCAAGAGCGCCACCCCCCCCGTCACGATCAACTTC
>CAZOFZ010000198.1:0-1868 GCA_964579175.1 uncultured Nitrospirota bacterium
GATAGGCCCCTCACAGCGGCGGAGTCCGGCTAGATAACGCGGATGTTGGGCAGGATGAGGGGGTAGCGGTGCATCTTTTTGGAAATCCACTTTTTGAGTGTCTTTTTCACCTGCGCGGCGATGACCTCCGAATCGGGTGCCGGATCCTCCGGTGTCTGCTGGGCCCCCATCGTCTCGAAGAGTTGCTCGATGACGGAAGTCAGCTCTTTCCAGAGCGGTAGCTCCGGATCGTTGGGCACGAAACCGCGGGATAAAAAGGTGGGGCCGGCACAGATTTGCATCTTCGAGGCCGTCAGGGTGACCACCAGCATCCCCTCCGACGCCAGATAACGGCGATCGGCCAGCGTGGGGGCCTCGATGCCGTCCTTCCCGTCAATGTACACCTTGGCTGCGGGAATGGGCTTGCCCAATTCGCATCCATCGGGGGTGAACTGGAGGATTGCGCCATTTTCGATGACCCGAATTCGTTCTGCGGGGAGGCCCGTTTGCGCAGCCACGTCGGCATGGCCCAGCAACTGGCGATAATCGCCATGCACCGGAACGAAATAGCGGGGCCGCACCCATTCGATCATCTGTTTCTGCTCATCTCGATGGGCATGTCCGGAGACGTGCACACCCCGTTCCTGTACCACCCGCGCGCCCCTGCGCAGCATCCGATTGATCATGCGGGTGACATTCGCTTCGTTTCCGGGAATCACCCGCGCCGAAAGAATAACGGTATCCCCGCTCTTGAGGTTCAGTTGTTTGTGTTCGCCCAACGCAGCCTTGACAAGGGCGGAGGTGGGTTCGCCCTGGCTGCCAGTGGTGATGATGAGCACCTCCCGATCCGGTGTCTGTTGCAGCGCCTGGAGCGGAAACACCTGATCGGGCGAAAGAGCCGAATAGCCCGTTTCACGGCCAATCCGGAGGGCATCCGACAGGCTCTTCCCCGACAGGAACAGCTTCCGGCCATGTCGCGCGGCGATCTGGGCGATTTGATCCATCCGATGCAGGTGGGAGGAAAAGGTGGCGATCAGCACCCGGCCCTCCATTTCGGGAATGAGCCGTTCGAGCGTCTCTCCGATGACCCGCTCCGATCCGCAATGCCCCGCCCGTTCCGAGTTCGTACTGTCCGAAAAGAGGGCCAGCACCCCCTCCTGGCCATATTCGATAAAACGGGTCGCGTCGAACCCCGTCCCGCGCACGGGGGTCGGATCTATTTTAAAGTCGCCGGTATGGATCACACACCCCACCGGCGTCCGAATGGCATAGGCCACGCTGTCGGCAATGCTGTGTGTCACCGGAATGGCCTCGATGGAAAAAGGGCCCAGCGTGACCGTTTCGTTGGATTGCATCGGAATCAGTTGAACCGCAGGCGCAGGGACTTCATCGTCCACGGTTCGGCGTTGTGCCAGCGCCTGTCGGTGAGCCTTGAGACGATCCGAAAGAAACCCCAGCGTCAGCGGCGTGCCATAGACCGGCACGTTCATCTCGCGCAACAAGTGGGGAACGGCGCCGATGTGATCCAGATGTCCATGCGTCAGGAAAACGCCATGCACTTTTCTGGAAGCGTGGCGCAGATAGCTGAAATCGGGGATCACCACGTCCACCCCCGGCAGGTCGTCGTCCGGGAACATCAGTCCGACATCCACGATCACGACATGATGCTCATACTCGAAGAGCATCATGTTCATCCCGAACTCGCCAACCCCCCCCAGGGGGATGACTTTCAGATGCTTTGGATGTTTCATGAACGATTTCCAGGGCGCCTCTAAAAACCTACTGCCCGTTCAAACTGCTGCGTTGCGCGGTGCTCGGAATCCTCATGTACAACGCGTACATTGCGGTTCCTGTGCTCCGTGCGCCTTGCATTTTGGCCGCTCGTGACG
>CAZOFZ010000199.1:0-1860 GCA_964579175.1 uncultured Nitrospirota bacterium
CCCCTCTTTGGTAAAGAGGGGGATTTAAAGATACGGAAGGGGAAATCCATCCAGGTGTCTGTCCCCCCCCTTTGTCAAAGGGGAGGCTGGGAGGGGTTGGATTTCTTGTTCACAAAGAATACGTTGACTTCCAATCGGATCCGTTTGCACCGGGCCTGCCGAGGCACCGATTTTAGAGGGGCCCCGATATCTCCAGCGCCCGTGCTTCAAGTTCTTTGATCCGATCCCGAATCTGCGCCGCCCGTTCGAACTCCAGGTTCTTCGCGGCCTTGTGCATCTGCGTTACGAGTTTTTGAATCTGCCCCGGATCGCTCCGCTCGTCGGACCATTCCAGGGGCGCCTTCGTTGCCCGGCGCGAAGGGGAAGAGACCGCCTCCTTCGCTTCCGCCAGGGCGCGGAAGGCCGCAATCTCCTTTTGAATCGTTTCCGGTGTAATCCCCTCCGAAAGATTATGGCGATGCTGAATTTCTCGGCGACGGTGGGTCTCGTCCATCATCCTCCGCATGGACTCCGTAACGGTGTCGGCGTAGAGAATCACCCAGCCCGAGAGGTTCCGCGCGGCACGGCCCGCGGTCTGAATCAGCGACCGATAGGAGCGCAAGAATCCTTCCTTGTCCGCGTCCAGAATCGCCACCAGGGAGACCTCCGGCAAATCCAGCCCCTCCCGCAACAGGTTGATGCCGATCAGAATATCGAACACGCCCACCCGCAGATCGCGAATGATCTCCATCCGTTCCAGCGTCTGGATATCCGAATGCAGATATCGCACCTTCAGGCCGATCCCCCGATAATATTCGGTCAGGTCTTCCGCCATCCGCTTGGTCAATGCGGTCACCAACGTCCGTTCGGAGCGGGCGACACGTCCGCGAATTTCCGTAAGCAGATCGTCAATCTGGCCGGTGGCGGGGCGGACGCAGACCTCCGGATCCAAAAGACCCGTGGGGCGGATGACCAACTGGACGGTTTCGTTCGCCGTCTTCCCCAACTCATAAGGCCCCGGCGTGGCCGAGACGTAGACCGTCTGGCGCATGAACTGCTCGAACTCCGGAAAGGTCAGCGGGCGATTATCGAACGCGGAGGGGAGTCGGAAGCCATGCTGCACCAGGTTGACCTTGCGGGCACGGTCTCCCTCCTGCATCCCGCCAATCTGCGGGATCGTGGCGTGACTTTCGTCGATCACCAGGAGGTAGTCTTTCGGGAAATAGTCCAGCAGGGTGGGCGGTGGCGCCCCCGGCGCGCGGCCTGAAAGGTGCCGGGAATAGTTTTCGATCCCCTGACAGTAGCCGATCTCGCGAATCATCTCCAGATCGAAGGCCGTCCGCTGCTCGATCCGCTGCGCCTCCAGCAGCATCTGCCGATCCCGAAAAAACCTGATCCGTTCGTGCATCTCCGCTTCGATGTCATACAACGCCTTCTCCCTGCGGTCGGGGGGGAGCACGTAATGTCTGCCGGGGTAGACCGCGATCTTGGGGAGGCGTCGCAGCCGGGTCCCCAACAGGGCATCCATTTCGTAAATGGCATCGATCCGGTCTCCGAAGAACTCGACTCGGATACAGGTCTCTTCCGAAGAGGTCGGAAAAATTTCGACCGCGTCGCCACGGACACGGAAGGTGCCCCGATAAAAATCGAAATCGTTTCGCGCATACTGAATCTCCACCAGCTTCTCGAGCACCGTATCCCGCGCGATTTCCCGCCCTTCTTCCAAATAGACCAGCATGCCATGGTAAGCCTCCGGCGACCCAAGGCCGTAGATGCACGATACGGACGCCACGATGATGATGTCGTTGCGCTCGAAAAGCGAGCGTGTGGCCGCATGCCGCATCCGGTCAATGGCGTCGTTGATCGAAGAGTCCTTCTCGA
>CAZOFZ010000200.1:0-1814 GCA_964579175.1 uncultured Nitrospirota bacterium
TCCCACACGACCTGCGGAAAACGGAGCCGCGCCTGCTGAAGCGACCGAAGCGGGCCGCTCGTCTCGACGATGTGATATCGCAATCGCTCAAAGCGTTCCGGCGCTTCACGTTGAATGAACGCCAGAATATCGCCGCACAGCGTCCCCTTCCCCGCCCCCATCTCCAACACGGAGAAGGGCGCTTCAGGCGGCCCCAGCAGATGCGCCATCTGCAAGAGCTGTTTGGCAATCAACTCGCCAAAAACGGGGTGGAGGGTACTGCTGGTATAGTAGTCCCCCCCCCAGCCGATCTGCCCGTCGGAGGCGGTGTAATAGCCCTGTTCCGGATGGTAGAGCGCCTGGGCCATGAATCGCGCGAAGGGGATCGGCCCTTTTTGCGCAATCTCCTCGCGGAGGGCTTCAATCAGCGCCGGTTTGGGCATGAAGGGAGGTCGAGCGTTCCGGTCAGGCGTTGCAGGGCTTCAAAATATTTCTGACGGGTTTTTTGGACGATTTCGTCCGGCAGAGACGGCGGGGGAGGCGTGCCATCCCAGTTTTGGGAAAGGAGATAATCCCGCACAAACTGCTTGTCGAAACTGACCTGGCTCTGCGAGGGCTGCGAACCCTGCGAGGGCTGCGAACCTTGATCCCCCACCGGAACCACCGGCCAGAACCGGGAAGCGTCGGGTGTGAGCAGCTCGTCTATGACCCGCAGCGTATTCGTTTCGGGGTCCAGGCCGAATTCTATCTTGGTGTCGGCCAGAATCAGGCCCGCCGACTCCGCATGGGCCGAGGCCCCCCGGTAAATCGCAAGGCTTAAATCACGGGCCTCGGTCGCAACTTTCTCGCCGCAGAGGGTCTGCATTTCCTCGAAAGAGATGTTCTGGTCATGTGCCCCCTGCTCGGCTTTGGTCGAGGGGGTGAAGATGGGCGCTGGCAGTCGGGCGCCGGAGCGCAGACCCGGCGGAAGCCGCTGCCCGGCAATCGTGCCGGTTTCCGCATATTCCTTCCATCCCGATCCGGCCAGATAGCCTCGGACGATACATTCCACCGGAAGCGGCTGCGCCTTCCGCACCCACATGCTTCGACCGGCCAGCAGGTCGCGATAGGGCCGACAGACTTCCGGAAACTTCTCCACATCGGAGGTCAGCAGGTGATGGGGAATCCCCCGTGCCGAGAGCCATTGGAACCAGAACAGGGAAAGCTGCGTGAGGACATAGCCCTTGTCCGGAATCCCGCTCGGCAGAATGACGTCAAACGCGGAGATGCGGTCGGTTGCCACCAGCAGCAGCGTCTCCCCCAGATCGTAAATGTCCCGGACCTTCCCTCGACGGGGCGTTCCAAGCAGGGGGAAATCGCTCGACAACAGAGGCGGGTTAGTGGGTGTGGGAATGACCATCGTCGTTATGGGGCGCTTCTTCCGTTTTCAGGATAGCGGGGTTGACGCCGGTCCCGAACTCATAGACCAGGCGGGCACCCCGGTCGGCGCCCATCGAAACCACCGTACAAAGCGCAAACAACGCAGTGACCAGCGCCCAGCGATGGGACGACCACCGTTTTTTGAGGTTGATCCAGAAGAGATAGGCGGAAACCAGGATGGAGAAGAGCGTAATGGAAATCATCCAGGCGCGGTGGATATGGACATATGCGTGGCCCGGGCTGTCGTGGCCCCGTGGGTCATGCGCGGCGACGGAATATTCGGCGATGAAACCGGTCGAAGCCGCCAGAATAGCGCAAAACGTGCCCAGATGGAGCATCCAGGTAGCAACGAGGTGGAGCCGCTCATCCCGGACAATGGCAATCCCCTCGACGAAAACCGCACCGAAGAAAAAGGC
>CAZOFZ010000201.1:0-1801 GCA_964579175.1 uncultured Nitrospirota bacterium
GGGAGACTTTAATGTCGAAAAATTGGAGCGACTCCAGGATGTCAATGTGGCGCATCGCCGACGCTACCATCGCCTCGGCGGTCGGATAACCATAGGCATCCAGCAGCGGTTTCTCCAGAGAGCCGGCATTGACGCCGATTCGGATCGGCACGCCCCGATCCCGTGCCATCCGCACCACCTTCTCCACCCGTTCGCGCGGGCCGATGTTGCCGGGGTTGATCCGAAGACCGTCCACCCCCGCCCGCATCGCGGCCAGGGCCAGGTGATAATCGAAATGGATGTCGGCAATCAGGGGGACGCTCACCTGCGGGCGGATTTTGGGGAGGGCCTCGGCCGATTCGGTATCCGGAACCGCCACCCGGACGATCTCGCAACCTACAGCTTCAAGCTTACGAATCTCCGCGACGGTGGCCGCCACGTTGCGGGTATCGGAAACGGTCATGGACTGGACGACAATCGGCGCATCGCCGCCGATTTTGACCGCTCCAACGGAAACCTGCCTGGTTTTACGACGGGGAATGGACATACTTTGGTCTACTTGAAGAAAACCCGCATGATGTCATTGTAGAAGGCAAAGACCATCAGGGAGATCAGAAGGAAGAGCCCCGCCTGCTGGGCCATCTCGCGTGTCCTCATCTGCAGGGGCCGCCCCATGATGGCCTCGATCGTGAAGAAGAGGAGATGCCCGCCATCCAGAATCGGAACGGGAAGCAGGTTCATAATGCCCAGATTGATGCTGATGACGGCCATGAAAATCAGGATATTCAGCAACCCCTCCGAGGCCTGCTGACCCGCCATCTGGGCAATCAGCAAGGGGCCGCCGATGTTGTCGGAGGCAATTTTTCCCTGCACCAGTTTGAGGATGCCGACCACGTTCAGGACGGTCATCTCCCAGGTACGTTGAACGCCCAGGATGGCCGCCTTCACGGGATTGTGGCGTTGAACGATAAAGTCCCCTTTCGGAAGGACGCCGATCAGCCAAAGCTGTTGAGGCTCCCCCAGAAGGTTCGTGGATGACTGGAGCGTCGGAGAGATTTTGAGATCCACCTGCGTCCCGCTTCGATCCACGACAAAGCGAAGCGCCTGGCCCCCGCGTTCCTGAAGGGACTTTCGAATCTCCTCCCACTCCGCAATCGGCGCCCCCTCGATGGACAAGACCCGATCCCCGGCCTGCATCCCGCCACGTTCGGCGGCGGAGTCTTTCTGCACCTCGCCAACGTGCGACGTCAGAACGGGCACCCCGATCATGAAGACGGAGACAAAAATAAGGAGGGCCAGCAGGAAATTAAAGAGCGGCCCCGCCACCACGATCGCCGCTTTTTTTCTGTAATTCTGCGTCAGGAAAGAACGCGCCTGCTGCTCGGGTGCCACCGTTTCGTTGGGGTCGTCCCCCAGCATCCGGACATATCCACCCAGCGGAATCAACGAGATACAATATTCGGTGTCGCCCGGTTTTCGGGAAAAGAGTTTGGGCCCGAAACCCAACGAAAAGGTGACGACCGTCACGCCGCACGCGCGGGCCACCAAAAAATGCCCCAGTTCGTGAAAAAAGACCAGCGCCCCCAGAACGACCACAAACAGGAGGGCCGACTTTCCAAAAACGGCCCATTTGGCCGGGTCTATTAAAGCAATGAATGTGTCCATGATGCATCTTCCTCACAATGTATCAATATTACCCGTCGCACGCCCGTTCGTCCACTCCCCTTGTGGCCGCAGCACGCGCCCATTTGTCCGCAGCCAGGGCGGCATCGAGTGTGGAGATGGGCATGGGCGCGTGCGCATCGAGCGTCTTTTGAACCAC
>CAZOFZ010000202.1:0-1780 GCA_964579175.1 uncultured Nitrospirota bacterium
CCCTTGTCCAGCATCACGGTATCGAACCAATGCACCAGGTCCCGTCCGATGACACGGGCCGCAATGACCGGGACTTCCGTCTTTTCCCGATAGTCCAGCAGCTCCTGTAGCCGCAGGGCCGCCGCCTCCCGCACCCTGAGGCGATGGTTGTCTTCTTCCAGCCGATCCATCGCTTGACGCAGACGACGGTTCTCCTCCTGAACGTCCACCAGGTGAAGATAGCTTCGAAAGAGGCGGTCGGCGGACTGCATCAGGGTGGCGGTGGTCTGCTGAATCGGGTAGACGACTGCGCGAACGGAAGTTTCGATGGACTGGAGGACCGCCTGTCGGGAACGGGGGAACGATAGGGTGACGATGACGGCCGTCAAAAGAACGCCAATCAGGCTGCGCTGAATTTGATGCGGGCGCATGGGCGTAAAATATCCCCCATTAGCCAAGGGGAGAGGGGAGGGCAACGCCATCACGTGAAAAAGGGGGCGACCCGCTTACCGGGAGGCCATGGAGATTTTGCGTAACAGGCTTAATTCGTCCAGGGCCTTTCCGGTGCCCAGCACGACGGTGGTCAGCGGATCGTCCACGGTGATGATCGGGAGGTTGGTCTCTTCCCGGAGACGAACGTCCATCCCGCGCACCAGCGATCCTCCGCCGGTCAGAACGATACCGCGGTCAATGATGTCGCCCGCCAGCTCCGGCGGCGTGTTTTCCAGCGCGACCTTGATGGCATTGATGATGGCGCTGACCGGTTCGGAAAGGGCCTCGCGGACTTCGCTGTCGTCAATGGTAATCGTCTTGGGAATCCCGGAGATCAGATCGCGCCCCTTGACTACAAAAAATTTCTTTTCTTCCAGCGGATAGACGGAGCCGATCCCCAGCTTGATTTGTTCCGCCATGTGGTCGCCGATCAGCAGATTATGTTTGCGTTTGATATAACCCACGATCGCGTCGTCCATCTTGTCGCCCGCCACCTTGACCGACTCGGAATAGACCGTGCCGGCCAACGAGATCACCGCGACATCGGTGGTCCCCCCGCCGATGTCCACCACCATGCTCCCGAACGGCTCCGAGATGGGGAGCCCCGCCCCAATGGCGGCCGCGATCGGCTCCTCGATGAGGTAGACCTCGCGTGCGCCCGCCAGTTCCGCGGAATCGCGGACGGCCCGCTGCTCCACCTGGGTGATGCGTGAAGGGACGCAGATGATCGCCCGTGGGCGCACAAAGGTAGTTCGGTTGTGGGCCTTGTTGATGAAATGGCTCAACATCTTTTCCGCGATCTCGAAGTCCGCAATCACACCGTCCCGCATCGGCCGAATGGCGCTGATATTGCCGGGCGTTCGCCCCAGCATTTTCTTGGCCTCGGCACCGATGGCCACCACCTTGCCCGATTTCTGCTCGACAGCCACCACGGACGGCTCATTGATGACGATCCCCTTCCCCTTCAGGTACACAAGGGTGTTCGCCGTCCCCAGATCAATGGCCAGGTCCATCGAAAACCACCCCAACACCGTATCTAACAAGCCCATACATCCCCCGTGCAACCGACCGAATAAAACATATTTTCCATTTATTAACCGTCCCGAAATAGTAACAACATTCAATCCCTCCCCCGAGAAGGGGGGAGGTTAGGTGGGGGTGGTTGTGATACCCCTCACCCTAGCCCTCTCCCACAAGGGAGAGGGAACCCATGCGGGAAAAGGAATTTTACAATGGCGTCAATACTATTATGAAACCACTACTGTCCAATAAACTTTTTGGAAATACATGGTAAGTCTTTGAAACAGCT
>CAZOFZ010000203.1:0-1757 GCA_964579175.1 uncultured Nitrospirota bacterium
GGTCGGGCACGAGACGGATGTGACCATCGCCGATTTTGTGGCCGACCTGCGCGCCCCCACGCCGTCGCTGGCCGCCGAAGCGGTGGCGCGCAGCGTGCGGGTCGTGTTGTCGCGATTTGCCCAGGCACAAGCCGCCCTGCAGACGCAAATGCGGCAGCGGATGACGGGATTGCGGAGTCGTCTGCAACTTGTGACACGCGGGCTGATCTCGCCCCGACTCCGCCTGGCACATCAGCGGGATCGTGCGATCTCCCTGACGCTGCGGATGGGCCTGCTCCTGCGGCAGCGATTCGCCATCGGCCGCGAACAGTGGCGACATGGTGTGGAAGGGTTGTCCTATCTACATCCGAGCGTCCGTCTGCGGTCGGCGCGGGAGCGTTTACAACGGGCACAGACCCGGTTGCGCGTGCAAGCCGATGCAGGCGTGCGGCAACGCCGGGAGCGGCTGGAAACATGCGTGGCACGGATGGATGCCTTGAGTCCCCTCGCGGTCCTGGGCCGGGGTTTCAGCCTGGCGCGGAGGTGGCCCGATCGGACCGTCGTCCGAAGCGCCGATCAGGTGGCTGCGGGTGACCGGCTTCACCTGACACTTCACCGTGGCGCAATTTTCTGCGCCGTTGATCCGCAACCGGCACCCCCGATTCGAAGCCATGCCCCGGCGCGGCGTATCGGCATTTTGGGCGGCACCTTCAACCCGATTCATCATGGACATCTACGTATCGCCGAAGTGGTCATGGAACGGCTCCATCTCGACCGAATCCTGTTCGTTCCCTGTGGCATTCCCCCGCACAAACCGGAATGTCCGGGGGTGGAATACCGGCTTGCGATGCTCCGGCTGGCCCTTGCGGAGCACCCCCATTTCGAGCTGTCCGACATGGAATGTCGGCAGAATGAGACCTCCTACACCATTTACACCGTCGAAAAATTGAGACAGGCGTTTCCGGGAGACGATCTTTTTTTCATCATCGGCGCGGACGCCTTCGCGGATTTTGCCACCTGGAGAGAGGCGGATCGTCTTCTGACCTGTTGTCACTTCGTGATCGTGGCTCGACCGGGGGCCTATCCGACCGCCTGTCCGGACCTGCCGCTTTTGCGCGCCGTGGACCGGACCGCCCTGGCAGACCTCGATTCCGGCGTGCGCGACGCCTATGATTTTGTGACGGCGGCAGACACCCGCCTATTCTTTCTCGGAGGTGTTGCGGTCCCTGTTTCCGCAAGCGAAATCCGTCGCTTAATCGCCGAAAGAAAATCGGTCTACCATCTCTTGCCGAGACCGGTTGCGTCTTATATAATGCGAAGCGGGTTATATCGGCGTGTATGAAACGAGCGAAGGCGTCGTCCCCCGAGGGGGAAAAAATCGAAGGCGCGCGGGCGCGGGCGCTTCGGATGGCCGAGGTCGTCCGGGCTAAACATGCCGAAGAGGTGGTGGTGCTGGAGGTGGGGGCAATCAGCGCGCTCACCGACTTTTTCGTGATCTGCTCGGCCTCGTCCGAACCCCAGATGCAGGCCATTTTGAGCGCCGTGCGTGCGGCCTTCCCAACCGAAAAATCGTTCGCGATGGAAGGCGCTGCGGGGAGTTCCTGGGTGTTGATGGACTATACCGACGTCATTCTTCATGTCTTCAAAACGGAAGCCCGCGCATTTTACAGCCTGGATCGGCTTTGGGGGGATGCCCCGAATATCTTGGCGCAAACTTTATCCCCCCCCACCCGAGCGGCGTCCAAGCGGGCCCGCGCCGTGGCCGACGTAAGCGGATA
>CAZOFZ010000204.1:0-1727 GCA_964579175.1 uncultured Nitrospirota bacterium
ATTGTACCTGAACGGCGATTCCCCGCCAACCACAGCTCCACCGGCATATGGGATACCCGGACGTGAATTGTACCTGAACGGCGATTCCCCGCCAACCACAGCGCAGACGATAGCTGTGCCTGTCAAGGGTTGCAGCGGGGACTCATCAATCACCCGTGGAACCGATCTGTCCCCAGAGGTGCAGGGCGCGCCAACGGTCGTAGAGGTTAAACGGCTGCAACCGTGTCCCGGCCGTTGTGGTCAGGATTTTTCCGTGAAGTCCGCGATCCTGGTGGATGCTCCGGAAAACCCGCTCCCGCGCCCAGATCAGGGGGGGGAAGCGGCTCTCCCAAAGCCAGGTCAGCTCGTCGGCCAGGCGTTGGTAGGTCTCGATTTCCGGACGCCGCAGCGCCTCGTATTCGGCCAGCGCCCGCCGCGAAAAATCGCCCCGGCGGAAACATTCCGCGATCACATCGCTCAAGACGACCGCATCCACCATCGCCGCATTCCTCCCCTGGGCCACGTGGGGATTCATCGCGTGGGCGGCATCCCCCATCAGTACGCCGCCGTCCGTCGTCCAGCGCGCACAGCGGACACGATGGGCCGAGAGATAGGGCGCCTGTGCCCAGGAATCGAATCCCGCAAGCGGCACCTCCATAAAAGCGGCGATTTCCGGATTCAGCGCACGGAGATCGGCCTTCAGGGCCGCAAGTCCACGGGCCTGTATCCGTTCCCGGTCTCGTACGGGGGTCTGATAGAGGATGAAGAGCTTCCGCTGCGGCCCCGGGATCGCCGCAAAAAAAACCGCTTTCCCCAGATAGAAGCGCAGATCGGGCTCGAAATCCTCCGGACGTTCCAACGCCAGCGCGAAATAGCCATTCTCATAGGTATGCACGGAGGCCGAAAGCCCCATGGCCGTCCGCATCGGGGAGAAGACCCCATCCGCCCCCACGACGATCGGTGCGCGAAGTGTGTGGGGGGGTGTCTCCACGCCTGCAATCCGGCCCGCTTCCCACAAAAGTGTTACGGGCCGGTCGCTCTGGAAAATTCGGATTAAGGGGGACGCGCCCACGGCGTTTAAGAAGAGCTCCCGGATCATCTCGGGGAGGACGATCAGGGCGTAATGGTAGGGGGGGGGGAGGGTTTGGTAGTCAACGGTACAGAGCCGCTCCCCCGCGGCCCGTGTAAAATGGACACGATGCCACCTGTAGGCCCCCGCGTCCATGAGGGGCGCAAGCTGTCCCAACTGATCCAGGACGCGGATGCCATTGGGTTGGAGAATCTCGCCATGAGATCGTACCCGTGGCGTCCCCTCCACAACGGCAACCCGAAGGCCGCTCCGGGCCAGCAAAAGAGCCAGCGCAAAACCGCCCCCGCCACTCCCGACGATTGCAACGTCCCAGGTATCCTGCTTCACGCCGCCTCTGTGTCGAGCGGGGTGCCGGGCGGGGCGGCGGCCAAGGCATCGGCCAAGGCATCGGATAGACGCCGCACGGGCGGCGCCAACGCACGGTAAAGGCGATGAAACTGCACGGTGGAGAGGGCGGGGTCTTGCAGACGCTTCAGGTCTTCAGGCGAGACCGGGATTTGGAACGATTCGTCAAAAATCGAAGTACCGATGGCGATGTAGTGGTGCGCCAGGCGCTCCTCGGGAACCAGCAGACCGATTCCATCGTTGTACTGGAGGGCCAGCGCGATGGCCAACCGGGCCGCCTCTGCGGAAACGGCCCGCCCGATGGCAATGTTTT
>CAZOFZ010000205.1:0-1629 GCA_964579175.1 uncultured Nitrospirota bacterium
GAGGGGGAGGCTCCATCCGGCTCCGCCGGTGGAGGGGCACCGTGCCCCGCGAGGGACGACGCCAAGCCCCTCTTAATGGACGCGAGCCCCCCAGGATTGAGACGATGGTTTTTGTGGTGATTGGAAAAGACGGGCCGGATGCGCAGCGGTTGAGGCTGCAACATCGGGAGGCGCATCTGCGGCGTCTTTCCGTGCTGAACGAGGAGAAGCGGCTGCTGCTGGCGGGGCCTTTTTCGGACAGAACCGGAAGCCTCATTGTGCTGGAGGCCGAGTCTCGGGAAGAGGCGATTGCCTGGATGGAGGCCGATCCCTACGTGACGGAAAAGGTCTTCGTCTCTTATGAAGTTAAACCGTTCATGCGGGTCTTCCCAACGACTGCATAGCTATTCCCCGCGCTTCCGGGCCTCGTCGTGGAGCACCATGTTGTTTCGGTGGATCGCCTCGTCGGCCGGCTTATATCCCAAGATGGCCACGATTTCGGACGAACGCCGGCCCGCAATCCGGGTCATCTCCGACGTACTGTAATTTGTCAGGCCGTAGGCAATCGTGCGCCCCTCCGGAGAGAGACATCGGACCACATCCCCAACCTCGAACTTCCCCTCGACGTCAGAAATGCCCGAAGGGAGAAGCGATTTCCCGCCACTTAAGATCGCGGAAGCGGCGCCCGCGTCCAATCGTACCGACCCTTTGATCTTCGACGAGTGGGCGATCCACCCCTTTCGCGCGGCCAGACGGGCCGGTTTTGGAAGGAATAGCGTGCCCACGGCCTCCCCTTCCAATGCCCGCAGGATGCGTTCCGGAGCGGCCCCATTTAGAATCAGGGTGCTGGCCCCGTTCCTGGCGACTTGCCGGGCGGCCCTGATCTTTGAAGCCATCCCACCGGTCCCTCCGAATGTACCGGTTCCCTCCGCCATCTTCTCGATGGCCGGCGTAATCTCTTCCACGACGGGGATCCGCTGGGCATCTGTCCGCTTCCTCGGATCGGCCGTATAGAGGCCGTCCACATCCGAAAGGAGGATCAGGAGCGATGCGTCCACAAGATGCGTCACCAGCGCGGCCAGACGGTCGTTGTCGCCGACCTTGATCTCGTCCACCGCCACGGTGTCGTTTTCGTTGATGATCGGCAGGATGTGGCGATCGGTCAGGGTTCGGAGCGTGTTGCGGGCATTGATAAACCGCGTCCGATCGGCCAGGTCTTCCCCCGTCAACAGAATCTGCGCAACCCGCATCCGGTGCGGCGCAAAGCACTTTTCATACGCCCACATCAGGCGGCTCTGCCCAACGGCCGCCGCGGCCTGCTTCAGGGTGAGCGTCGGCTTCTGTTTTAAACCCAGTGCCTCCGCCCCGCACAACACCGCGCCGGAGGAGACCAGAAAAAGAAGATGTCCCGCGTGCCAAAGGGACGAGACGACTTCGGCAATTTTGGCAATCCGCTCTTCGTGCAAACCCTGGGTACGGGAAGCGATCACATTGCTCCCGATTTTGACGACAATCCGTTTGTGACGTTGGGGGGCCTGGGAAGACATCGGGAACGAGGCTCACGCGGAGACGGTGGGGAGGATTGATCGAAATATGATCCGGATATGATCCGGGACTTTGCCGCGATTCGGGGCGTTACCCTTTCAGGGC
>CAZOFZ010000206.1:0-1531 GCA_964579175.1 uncultured Nitrospirota bacterium
GGCGGGACCTGCCTGCACCATGGCTGTATTCCGTCCAAATCGCTGCTGCGCGGCGCGGACCTCTTGGAATGGGTGCGGCGCGCGGGCCTGTTCGGCATCCATGTCGAACAGATTCGGGCCGACTTCGGGCAGGCCGTGGCCCGCAGCCAGCAGGTAGTCTCAAAGCTCCACGATGGGCTTCTGCGTCTGATAAAAAAGGGTGGGGTGGACATTTATACGGGTCACGGACGGTTGGAGGCGGCCGATCGGATCGCGGTTTTGCTCGTTTCGGGAGAAACGATCTATCTCTCCGGCAGGCGGGTGGTCATCGCCACCGGCAGCCGTGTGCGCGGTCTCCCTGCGTCCATCGCGTCGCCATCCTTGGCCCTGGCCCCGGATGGCGTCCACCTCTACACCAGCGATGAAGCACTGCTGCGCCGCGACCTGCCGGCGTCGGTGGTCATCCTGGGTGGCGGGGCGACCGGCTGTGAGTTCGCCTATCTCTATGCCGTTTACGGCGTCCGGGTCCACCTGGTGGAGTGCGCCGCATCACTGCTGCCGTCGGAAGATCGGGAGGTGTCGGCGGCCCTTGCGCGCAGTTTCAGAAGGCGGGGGATCGAGGTGCTCACCGGCACACGAATTCATGCTATCCGAAAGGAGAACGGATCGCTTCGGATCGAATCCACGCGCGGGTCGCTCTCGGCGGAAGCCCTCCTCCTGGCCATCGGACGGGCGCCCAACGTGGAAGAGATCGGGTGCGACGCAGTCGGCGTGGCGCTGCAAAATGGTGCGATCGAGGTGGATGAACGGATGCGGACCGGTGTGACGGATATTTTTGCCATAGGCGACGTCACTACGCGCCCCGCGCTGGCGCACGGGGCGATGGCGCAGGGTGTGGCCGTGGCGGAGTGGATTGCGGGGATTCAGCGCCCGCCCGTGTCGGTCATCCCCAATGCCATCTATTGCCAGCCACAGGTGGCCTCCGTGGGACTGACGGAAGAAGGGGCCCGCGCGGCGAATCTTCCCATGCGGGTGGGCCGGTTTCCCTTTTCCGCCAATGGAAAAGCGGTCTCTGCGGGTGAGACGGAAGGCTTTGTAAAGGTGATCATCCACGCCACCGACGACCGGATTCTGGGGGCGCATATCGTCGGTTCGGAGGCCACCGAGCTGATTGGCGAGTTTTCACTAGCGATCGGCGCGGGGATCGGAATGGAGGCGTTTTCGCGCGCCGTTCGTCCCCATCCGACGCTTTCGGAGGCCATCGGCGAGGCCGTGGGAATGGCCCGGGGAACGGCCATCCACATCTGACAGAGCAGCCGATGCCGGAACGCAATTATCTGACACCGCCGACGTCGCGTCTCCAGCGCCTACCTCCCTGGTTTCGGGTCGGACGGCATACGAGGGAAGACTACCTGGCCCTGCGCCGGATCGTGAAGAAACAGGGCCTGCACACCGTCTGTGAAGCGGCGCAGTGCCCCAACATCTGGGAGTGCTGGAACGCCAAAACCGCCACATTCATGATCCTGGGGGACATCTGCACCCGAAGCTGCGG